>JAUYDL010000042.1 GCA_030691865.1 Candidatus Omnitrophota bacterium
TGGTTCGCCTGAAACCACTCCCGGGGGACGCGCGTTAAAATTTTATTCATCAGTAAGATTAGATGTGCGTAGAATTGCTTACTTAAAAGAAGGGGATAAAGTTATTGGTAATCATGTCAGAGTAAAGGTAGTTAAAAACAAAATTGCCCCGCCTTTTCGTGAGGCGGAGTTTGATATTCTGCATAATGAAGGGATCTCTAAAACCGGCGCAGTGATTGATGCCGCGGTAAATTTGGAAGTAATTGCCAAAAGCGGCACCTGGCTTTCCTTTGAAGATAAAAAGCTGGGCCAGGGCAGGGATGCAGCGATAAAATTTTTAAAAGAGAATCCAAAATTACAGGAAGATATTGAAAGAGAAACGCGAAAGAAGTTTAGCCTCGCCGAATAACGCGGAAAGAGCCCGGGCTTATGCTTTTTTGCTGCTGAAGTTTCGTCTGCGCAGCGAGAATGAGCTAAAGGCAAGGTTAAAGCAAAAAGGTTTCTCGGAAGAGTTAAGCCAAGATACAGTTAATTTTTTAAAAGATAAAGAGTTTATTGATGATTGCGTTTTTGCGCGTGGCTGGGTGGCCTCGCGGCTTAGGCGGCCATTTGGTTTAAGAAAGATCAGGCAGGAATTAGTTGGCAAAGGCCTAGATAAAGAGATCATTGAGAATTCATTGTCCCAAGTAAAAGAGCATTACAATGAAAGTCAAATAGTTAGTCAGTTAGCCCAGCAGAGATTCTCCAAGTTAAAAGGTATAGAGCCATTTAAAGCAAAGGCGCGTGTATATGGTTATCTGATGCGCCGGGGGTTCTCGCCGGATGTGATTGGGGAAGTAATCAGGGACGTAGATAAGGAATTATGACCGCTGATATTTTAAGAGAAAAATTTCTAGTTTTTTTTAAAGCCAAAAAACACAAGATTATTGATAGTGATTCTTTAGTCCCCAAGGATGACCCTACGGTGTTATTTACTCCTGCCGGAATGAACCAATTCAAAAAAGAGTTTTTGGGATTTAATTCCGGGTTTAAACGCGCCGCTACCTGCCAGCGTTGCCTGCGCACGGATGATCTGGAAAAAGTCGGCAAAACAGGCGCCCACCATACTTTTTTTGAAATGTTAGGAAATTTCTCTTTCGGAAATTATTTTAAGCAGGAGGCAATCACCTGGGCCTGGGAGTTTTTGACTAAGGAATTATGTATAGGCCAGGATAAACTCTGGGTTTCGGTTTATCAGGAGGATGATGAGGCTTATAAGATCTGGAAAGATAAAATAGGTATACCTGAAAAAAAGATCGTAAAGCTGGGGGACAAAGATAATTTCTGGCCCGCAGAGGCTAAAACCAAAGGGCCAAACGGCCCATGCGGGCCATGCTCTGAGATATTTTATGATTTTGGGCCGCACGTTGGCTGCGGTGCAAAGATTTGCGATCCATCCTGCAGTTGTGGAAGGTTTGTTGAAATATGGAATTTGGTCTTTACGCAGTTTAACCGTAAAGATGATTCAAGTTTAGAACCCCTGCCGAATAAGAATATTGATACGGGTATGGGGCTTGAGAGGTTGACTGCTGTTATGCAGGGCAAGCAGAATAATTTCCAGACAGAATTATTCCAGCCGATAATAAAAGAGATAATTCGGGGACAGTCCCCTTCGGGGACAGTCCCCGAAAAGAAGCTTCTTTATGCTGTTGCCGACCATATAAGAGCAGTGGTTTTTTCGATATATGACGGGATCTCCCCGTCTAATGAAGGCCGCGGCTATATAGTCAGGAAGATTATTCGCAAGAGTGTCATGCATTTAAGGAGTTTAGGTATAAATAAGCCATTCTTAAATAAGTTAGTTGGCCAACTTGCTCAAATTATGCATACGCCTTATCCGGATTTAAGGGATAGGCAGGAGGATATTGCCCAGGTTATTTTGGAGGAAGAGAAGAACTTTATTAAAATATTAGAATATAGCGATGAGATACTAGAAAGTAACGAAAAATCAATATTAGATAGCATTGAAGAAGATTTACTTACGCAACCTAAAAGCATTGATGGAGCCATTTTTGTTAGTTCAAATACTTGCAGCACTGTTGCCATATCAATTGTTCGTCTTTATGATACTTATGGTATACCAATAAGTTTATCTAGTGAGCATTTTGATAATCTAATAAGATTAAAAGGACTAAAGAATGATCCTAATGCTATAGCTGGTAAAATCGAAAATGAACTTAATAAGTTAAGGGAATTCTCTAAATCAAAAAGTAAGATGAAAGGTGATGTCTTTGATTCTAAGGGTTTGGGATTAAAGCTAAATGAAACAAAGTTTATCGGCTATAAAAAGAATTCCGCAGAAGCTAAAATCCTGGCTATTTTAAAAGACGGCAAAGAAGTAAATAAGGTCTTAACAGGGGATAGTTTGCAGGTTGTTTTGGACCGAACTCCTTTTTACGCGGAATCCGGAGGGCAGGTCGGGGATACCGGAAAACTGATAAATGGAAAAAATGTTTTAGAGGTTTTAAATACGCAGAAAATCGATAATGTTATTTTGCATATTGGCAAGATTAACTCCGGTGTATTTAAAAAAGGCGATAAGGTAGTTGCGCAGATAAATATTGAGCGTAGATTGAATATTGCCAGGAATCATACAGCTACGCATATATTGCAGGCAGCTTTACGGAAAGTTTTAGGAAGCCATGTTCAGCAGCAGGGGTCTTTGGTCGCAGAAGAAAAATTCCGTTTTGATTTTACGCATTTTAAAGGCTTATCCAGAGAGGAGATTTCCAGGGTTGAGGATGTAGCTAATAGTTACATTGCTAAAAATCAGGCGGTAAACTGCAAAGAAATGGCTTTTAAAGAGGCAAAGAAAGCAGGGGCATTAGCATTTTTTGAAGAAAAATACGCTGAAATTGTGCGCGTGGTTACTATAGGAGATATTTCAAAAGAATTATGCGCAGGTACGCATCTTAACAATATCAGTGAAACTGGCCTTATAAAGATACTTAGCGAAGGTTCAGTAGCCAGCGGCATAAGGAGGATTGAAGGTGTCACTGCCAGTTTTGCAGAGAGGTTTATCAAGGAGCAGCAGAAGAAAGCTGTTGAAGAATCTAAGAAGATGAGCAAGCTAAAGGAGTTAAAGGAGCAAGAGAAGAAGCGCAACTTAGAAGTAAATAGCAGCCTGCGGGATGTACTACCGAGGCTTATAGAGAAGGGAATAGAGATCAACGGTATAAATGTAATTTCTTCGCTTGAAGTTGATTTAGATATGAATGCCTTGCGGCTTTTGGCGGATAAAGTAAAAGAGAAGTTAAAACAAGGGGTGATTGCTTTAGGCTCGCAGGATAATGAGCAAAAGAGGGCGTATTTGGTTATTGCAGTTACGCAGGATTTATTATCCAGGGGTTTGGATGCAGGGGTATTGATCCGTCAGGTTGCTCCGGTTATCGGAGGTTCAGGCGGCGGCAGGGGGGATTTTGCCCAAGCCGGAGGCAATGCGCCGGAGAATTTTGCGCTGGCATTTGATAAAATAAAGGATATAATAATTAAGTTATGAAAATAATTCGTTTCACGAGTAAAAAATTAGAGAAGATTTATAACCGCGGCCAATTGCGCCAGTTTCGTGTTGAAGAAAAGGTCAGAAAGATTATTGATGATGTGCGTCTCTTCGGCGATGATGCGCTAATTAAATACACGCGTAAGTTTGATAAGGTGAAACTTGGCCAGCGTCAGTTAAAAGTTTCTCAGATTGAAATCAGCGGTGCTTATGCCAACATCAGCCCGAATTTTGTCAGCTCTCTGAAAGTAGTTATTGAAAACGTAAATAGTTTTTATCGCAAGCAGCTGCGTAAATCCTGGAGGATCAAAGGAACCGAAGGCGTAGTGTTGGGTGAAAATTATACGCCCTTAGAAAAAGTGGGTGTTTATATTCCGGCCGGGACTGCCCCGTTGGTTTCTACTGTTTATATGACGGTGCTGCCGGCAAAGTTGGCCGGGGTGAAAAAGATTATTTTGATCAGTCCTCCGGATAAAAATGGGTATATTAACCCGCATATTTTGGTGGTTGCCGATCTTCTAAAAGTTGATGAGATTTATCGAGTGGGGGGAGCTCAGGGGATTGCCGCTTTAGCTTATGGGACCAAGACTATTCCCAGAGTAGATAAGATTGTCGGCCCGGGAAATATTTATGTCAACGAAGCCAAGCGGCAGGTTTTTGGAATGGTGGATATTGATATGATTGCCGGCCCTACGGAGCTGGTGGTGATTGCTAATCGTTTCAGTGACCCGAAATTTATTGTTGCCGATCTACGCGCTCAGGGAGAGCATGCTAAAGGCCTGGCGATATTAATTACCAATTCCAAAGGCTTAGCCAAAGAAGTAAAATCTCAAACAGATGGGCATAATGGGTATATTATTTTGACCAAGAATTTAAAACAGGCTGCTGAAATTGCCAATAAGATTGCCCCGGAGCATTTGGAAATCCTGGTGCAGAATCCCCAAAAACTGCTTAAGGACATAAAAAATGCCGGAGCAATATTTTTAGGCCCCTATAGCCCGGTGGCCCTGGGAGATTATGTTGCCGGTCCCAGCCATGTACTGCCTACGTCCGGCACAGCCAGGTTCTTTTCCGGTCTAAGCGTTACGGATTTTATTAAGAGCAGTCACATTATCAGTTATTCCAAAAAGGCGCTGGAGAAAATACGCGAGCCTTTGGAAAAGATTGCCGGTATTGAAGGCCTGCAAAAGCACGTGGATTCGGTAAAAAGCAGGTTCGTATAGTCATAAAAATCAAAGGGGACGGTTCTGTTTTTCTAGAACTGGACTCGGGAAAAATAGAACCGTCCCCTTTTTTATGAAAGGCGAAAATGGAAAAAAGAATTGCAGAAGTTAAAAGAAAAACCAAAGAAACAAATATTACGGTAACATTAAATGTCGATGGAAGCGGTAAGGTTAAGATAGATACTAGTATCGGTATCTTAGACCACATGCTGGAACTTTTTGCTTTTCATGGTTTATTTGATTTGAATATTTTAGCTAAGGGGGATCTTAAGGTAGATATACACCACACTAACGAAGATGTGGGTATTGTCTTAGGCGAGGCATTTAAGAAGGCATTAGGTGACAAGAAAGGAATTAGGCGGTTCGGTTCGGTATCAGTGCCGATGGAGGATGTGACTGCTAACGTGGCGGTAGATATCAGTGGTAGGGGTTCCTTTAAGTTAACTCAACCAACTCCTCTGGTAACTCCCCTAATAAAGAAAGAAGATCATGAAAAGTATGATTTTGGCTTCGCCGAACATTTCTTTGAGGCATTTGCTAAGCATCTTGGGATGAATTTCAATTTAATAATTACTAATAGCCCTCTAACCGTAGTCGTAGATTGGCACACTGTATTAGAGCCTGTTTTTAAAGGGTTAGGCATTGCCTTGGATCAAGCTACTCAAATTGACCCGCGTAGAAAAGGTATCCCCTCGACTAAAGGTGTAATTGACTAATGAAGATCGCAATTATCGACTATGGCATGGGCAATATTCATAGTGTGGCCAAGGCGATCCAAGTTTGCGGTGTTGAGCCGATAATCACCAATAAAAAAAGTGAAATAAGCTCTGCTGATAAAATAATTTTGCCCGGAGTGGGCGCTTTTGATGACGCGATGCTGGAATTAAAGAAGCTGGATTTAATCAGCGTTATTCGCCAACAGGTTAACTGTAAAAAGCCGTTTCTGGGAATTTGTTTAGGGATGCAGCTCTTATTGGAGAGCAGCCAAGAGGCTAAAACTAATCAGGGGTTAGGTATCTTAAAAGGCCAGGTGGTTAAATTTACTGCTGGGCATGGTTTGAAAGTTCCGCATATGGGATGGAATGATTATAAGGTTGTGGCCAAAGATTGTCTTTTATTAAGCGGTATCAACGGTAACGGCCAAGTTTACTTTTGTCATTCCTATTATCCGCAACCCTGTGATAAATCCGTGATTGCCGCAACCTGCAACTATGGATTAGAGTTTGGTTGTGTTTTATCTAAAGATAATGTTTATGGGGTGCAGTTTCACCCGGAAAAAAGCCAGGCCTTAGGATTAAAAATAATGAAAAATTTTGTGAATTTATGTTAATCATACCAGCGATAGACTTAAGGGGCGGTAAAGTAGTCAGGCTTTTTCAGGGTAAGTTTAATCGCCAGAAGGTTTATTCGGCTGACCCGGTTAAAGTAGCTAAACATTGGGCCAAGCAGGGGGCTAAATTCTTGCACATTGTGGATTTAGACGGGGCCTCTAGCGGCTCGCTTAAGAATATCGAGGTTTTAAAGAAAATTATTGACCAGGTGGGTATCGGGGTGGAATTCGGCGGCGGGGTCAGGAGTATGGAAACAATATCTAAGTTGCTTAGTTTGGGGGTAAAGAGGGTTATTTTAGGCACCAAGGCAGCTAGCGACGCAAAATTCTTAAAGCAAGCTTGGAAAAAATTTGGAGAAAAAATTATTGTAAGCATTGATGCTAAATGCGGGAAGGTTCTGACGCAAGGGTGGAATTGCGGGGTGGCCAAAACTACATTGGTTTTTGCCAAAGAGTTAAAAACAATAGGCTTTAAGCAGTTAATTTATACGGATATTTCTAAGGATGGTACTCTGGCCGGCCCGAATATCTCCGGAATTAAAGAGCTGCTTGGCGAAACGCAACTAAATGTTATTGCTTCAGGGGGTGTCTGCAGCCTAAAGGATTTAACCAGGCTTAATAAACTTCAAAAGCAGGGCTTGTCCGGGGTAATTATTGGTAAAGCTTTGTATGAAGGTAAATTTACTTTAGTGGAAGCGCTAAAAGTAATGCGCGCTTAATTTATTTAAAACCAACGAAAGGGGAGGGAGCATGGTAAAGAAAGTCTTGTGGTTAGGGTTAGCAGCGGTGGGTATTTTTGCTTTAAGTGGATGTGCTACGATGAGCAAGAATGATGCGTTGTCAAATCAGGGATTACGCAATAAGATTTCGGCGCTGGAGGCGCAATTAAGCGAAAAAGATAACCAGATAAATAGCTTAAAGGAATCAATGGCAAAAAGTGAGCAGGAAGCTAACCTTGGTGCTCAGAATGCCGGTAAAGTTAAACAGCGCGTTGATGTAAAACAGATTCAGACAGCTTTAAAGAATGCCGGTTATTTTCAGGGAACGGTTGACGGTAAGATGGGGAAGAAAACGCGCAAAGCAGTAAGGGGTTTTCAGAGGGCAAATAATCTTCCTGTTGATGGTAAGGTGGGTAAGAATACCTGGGAGGTTTTGAAAGGATATTTGGAGAAAAAAGTCAAATAGAGGAATAGAGAGTAGGTAGAATGTAGAATATAGAATGTAGGAAAACCTGGCTGCCGATTAGAAAATAAGGAGTAAGGAAAGACAGATTTCCTAAATACTACCTACTATATTCTACCTACTGTTTTTTATGTTGAGCAAACGCATCATTCCATGTTTGGATATTAAAGAAGGCCGCGTAGTTAAGGGGGTAAAATTCCTCCGGCTGCGTGATGCTGGGGATCCGGTAGAGGTGGCCAGGGCCTATGATGAGCAGGGTGCCGATGAGCTGGTATTTTTGGATATTACTGCTAGTTTTGAAAATAGAAAAACTTTGGTGGAGCTGGTTGAAAAAATCGCCGGGAATATTTTTATGCCCTTTACGGTTGGCGGAGGCATAGGAGAAATTGGCGATATCCGTAATCTTTTAAATGCCGGAGCGGAAAAGGTTTCGGTTAATACTCAAGCAGTAAAATTTCCGGAGTTAATCAGTGAGGCAGCAAAAAGATTCGGCAGCCAGTGCATCGTAGTGGCGATCGATGCGAAAAAACAAATTGATCACTGGGAGGTATTTATTAACGGCGGCCGGACGCCTACGGGCATCAATGCTTTGGTTTGGGCAGAAAAGGTAGCCAGGCTTGGCGCAGGGGAAATCCTCCTGACGAGTATGGATTGCGATGGAACCAAGGATGGTTATGATTTGGAGTTGACCCGGGCGATTACCCAAAAAGTAAATATTCCGGTCATTGCCTCCGGTGGGGCGGGGTGCTTAGAGGATTTTTATAATGTTTTTGTAAAGGCCAATGCGGATGCGGCTTTAGCGGCTTCACTTTTTCACTACCAGGAGTTTAGTATTAAGCAGGTAAAGAGTTATTTAAAAGAAAGAGGGGTAGCGGTAAGAATATGAAAAAAATAAATTTTAAATTAGGGAGTTTAAAGTTTGATAAGAATGGACTGATACCGGCAATTGTCCAGGATTATAAGGATAAAGAAGTATTGATGTTGGCTTATATGAATAAGGAATCTCTACGCCGTACTTTTAGCCAAGGAAAAACTTGTTTTTGGTCGCGTTCAAGAAAAGAGTATTGGGTTAAGGGTTTAACCAGTGGGCATTTTCAGTTTGTCAAATCTATTGCTTATGATTGCGATCTGGATGCGCTCTTAATTCGGGTGCGGCAAATTGGCAAAGCCTGTCACACTGGCAATAGAAGTTGTTTTTATAGAACAATAGGGGGCAAAAAATAGGGTAGGTAGTAGAACAGTATTTATTCATGTATAAACCAGATATTAAAGAATTCTTAAGGTTGTCAAAAAAAGGGAATGTTATTCCGGTCTACAGAGAGATTAATGCAGACCTGGATACTCCGGTTTCTGCCTTTTTAAAAATGGAGAAAGGGGATTATTCTTTTCTCCTGGAATCTGTTGAAGGCCAGGAAAAGATCGCCCGTTATTCATTCCTAGGTACAAATCCTGGCCTGATTTTTAAAAGTAAGGGAAGACATATAGAAATTATTTATCCAGAGAATAATAAAAAAAGGAGTTTTATTACCCGGGGTTCGCCTTTAGATGAGATTAAAAAAATAATGCGGGATTTTCGTAGCGTAGAGGTAGCGAGCCTGCCGCGTTTTTATGGCGGCCTGGTGGGTTATATCGGGTATGATACGGTAAGGTTCTTTGAGAATATCCCGGATAAGAATAAGGATTATCTAAAAATTCCGGATACACTTTTGATTTTGACTGACACGCTTTTAATTTTTGACCGGTTTAATCATACGATCAAGATTTTAAGCAATGTTATTTTACCAAAAAACTCTACTCTGCTTAAGAAAAAGCAACTTTACCAAAAGGCAATTAGAAAGATTGAGGCAATTCACAGCAATTTTAATAAGTTCATTATTTCACAAGATGGCAGGCGTGAAATTGGCCAGTTGCGCGTAACCAGCAATCTTAAGCAGCCGGAATTTGTCCGGATGGTTAAACAGGCCCAAGCGTATATAAAACAGGGTGATATTATCCAGGTAGTTTTATCGCAGCGTTTTAAGGTTAAAACACAAAAAAATGATTTTGCGATCTATCGGTCCTTACGCAGCCTTAATCCTTCACCCTACATGTATTATCTGAAACTTAAGGATTTTTCTATCGTGGGTTCAAGCCCGGAGATGCTTGTGCGCAGCGAGAATGGTTTAGTCCAGACACGTCCGATTGCCGGCACGCGCCGGCGCGGAAAGAACCAAAAGGAGGATCGCGCCCTGGAGAAAGAGCTCTTGGCTGATGAGAAAGAGAGAGCCGAACATCTGATGTTAGTAGATTTAGGCAGGAATGATTTAGGCCGGATTAGCAAGCTGGGCCGGGTTAAGGTTGATGATTTTATGCGCGTAGAAAAGTATTCTCATGTTATGCACTTAGTCAGTGAGGTAAGCGCTGTACTTGACAAAAAAAAGTTTGATATCTATGATGTATTAAAAGCAGCATTTCCTGCTGGTACGGTCTCCGGAAGCCCGAAGATCCGCGCCATGCAGATTATCGATGAGCTGGAGAATTTAAGGCGCTCGTTGTATGCCGGGGCAATTGGTTATTTTAGTTTTTCGCATAATTTGGATACTTGCATTGCCATCCGCACAATACTACTCAAGGATGGTTTTGCTTATGTGCAGGCCGGCTCAGGGATTGTCGCTGACTCTGTTGGGCAGAAAGAATATCAGGAATCAGTGAATAAAGCTAAGGCTATGATTGAAGCAATTAAAAAATAATGTATCCCCCTCGCGGGAGCTCGGGGTCAATTTTTCCCCAAGCGCCGGAGGCTGGGGAAAATTGAGGAGGCAATACCATGGCAGTACATATTCGTTTAAGAAGGATCGGTAAAAATCCTAAGGGTAAACCGCATTTTCGGGTTACTGTTTTTGATGAGCGTATGGGCCGGGATAGCCGGATAATTGAAGAGTTGGGTTACTATAAACCGACAACCGGGGTCGCGGTGCTCAAGAAAGAGCGTATTGCCGACTGGGTAAAGAACGGCGCGCAACTATCCGTAACCGTAAAAAGTTTATTGAAGAAATTAAATAAAGGAGCCTAATATGCCACAGTCCGGTGCAGTCAGTCCTTTGGTCCAGTTTTTCCCGTTAGTCTTAATTTTTATTATTTTTTATTTTCTGTTAATCCGGCCGCAAAAACAGAAAGAGAAAGAACATCAAAAGATGCTGGCGGGTATTGAAAAAAACGATGAGGTGGTAACTTCAGGCGGCATACATGGCACAGTCGTCAATGTAAAAGAGAAGACTTTAATTTTACGCATTGATGAGAATGTAAAGATGGAGATTGAAAAAAACAGCGTTGCCTATATTAAGAAGCCTTAAACATATTATAAACAAGATTAATTCGGGCAGACAATTTAGCTTCACTATCGTTCGCTAAGTTGTGGCCTCATTAAAATGGAAAGAAAGCTGATTTATAAAATATTGCTGATCTTAGGGGTGGTGGGGTTATGTGCTTATTATACCTTTCCTTTAGATAAGCGTATTAATCTGGGCCTGGATTTGCAAGGCGGGATGCATCTTTTACTTAAAGTTGACACTAGCCATCTTGAGGGTCAGGGTAAACTTGATGCAACTGACCGGGCAGTCGAGGTAATTCGCAACCGCATTGACGAGTTTGGGGTCAGGGAAACTTCCATTCAAAAACAAGGTGAAGATGAGATTGTGGTGCAGCTTCCCGGGATTACTGACCGTGAGCGCGCCATTGAGTTGATTGGCAAAACCGCGATGCTGGAGTTTAAAGTTGTTTCTAATGATGCCGGAAAGCTCAAAGAGGCAATTGACGGAACAATTCCAGAAGGGTTTGAGTTAAAATATACTCTGGATGAGAATGAGCCGTTGTTGCTTGAGAAACAGGCGGTATTAGTGGGGGATGCCTTAACGAATGCGATGGTGCGTTTTGATCAGAGCCAGTTTAATGAGCCGATTGTCGCTTTGCAGTTTAATGCTGCCGGAGCCAAGAAATTTGCTGAAGTCACCGCCTCTAACGTCGGTAAGCGCCTGGCAATTGTCCTGGATGGTAAAGTGCAGTCAGCCCCGCGGATCAGGGAGGCAATTCCTTCGGGCGAGGCAGTGATTACCGGTAGGTTCGATGTCCAAGTGGCGCAGGATTTAGCGCTTGTTTTAAGGGTCGGGGCATTACCTGCTCCGATGCATGTCGAAGAAGAAAGAACTGTCGGCCCGCTCTTAGGCCAGGATTCTATAAATAAAGGAGTAAAAGCTGCTCTGGTTGGCTGCGCATTAGTCTTTATTTTTATGGCGGGTTATTATCTTTTAGCCGGCCTGATAAGCGATATTGCGCTTTTATTAAACTTGATTGTGATTCTCGGAGGTTTAGGTTTATTGCCGGTGCTTTTTCCGGGGATTTCAGCAACTCTAACCTTGCCGGGTATTGCCGGTATTGCCTTATCTCTAGGTATGGCAGTAGATGCCAACGTTTTGATTAATGAGCGAATTAGAGAGGAGATTACTGCCGGCAGGAATTTACGTGCGGCCATTGGCAATGGTTATGGCCGTGCCTTTAGCGCGATATTTGATTCCAACCTTACCACTTTAATTGCGGCATTTTTGTTGTTTCAGTTTGGAACAGGGCCGATTCGTGGTTTTGCGGTTACTCTGACCATTGGTTTAATCGCCAGCATGTTTACCGCCATTGTGGTTACGCGGGTGATATTTGAGCTCCTGCTTAATTTGGGCTGGGTTAAGAACTCTTTACCGATGCTTAAATTAATCGGAGAGACTAAGCTGGATTTTATTGCTAAGAGGAAAATATTTTATGCCATATCAATCATTGTAATTACGGTTGGGCTTTTTTCATATTTTAAGAAAGGCCCGGCCGCCTACGGGATTGATTTTGCCGGGGGGCAACTTCAGGAATATAGTTTTAAGAATCCTCCTGCAATGGATAAAGTGCGCCAAGTGTTAAAAGATATAAATTTGGCGGATGCAAGTATTCAGCAGTTTAAAGATAGCCCCAAGGTGGTTTTGATTAGAACTTCAGAGGATAAAAATCAGGTATTAACCAATAAACTAAAAGATGCTTTTCCGAGTGAGGATATCCAGATATTAAGAATTGAGCGGGTTGGCCCGGTTGCCGGTAAGCATCTTAAAACCAAAGCGGTGTTAGCTTTGATCTGGTCATTGGCGGGGATTCTAATTTATGTGGGTTTCAGGTTTAAACATATAAACTTTGCTATCGCAGGCGTAATCGCTCTTATCCATGACGTGTTGGTGGCCTTGGGATTTTTAGTGGTTACTAATCGCCAGATCGATCTCTTAAGTATTACTGCCTTTCTGACTATCGCCGGTTATTCGATTAACGATACCATTGTTATTTATGACCGCGTGCGTGAAAATGCGCGCCTTTATCGAAAACTTTCTTTAGGAGAACTGATTAACTTGAGCGTAAATCAAACTCTGGGCCGGACACTGCTTACTTCCGGGGTTACGCTGCTGGTGGTTATTTCTTTCCTGTTTTACGGTGGCGAGGTCTTGAGCAATTTTTCTTTTGCTCTATTTGTGGGATTTATTTCTGGCGTGTATTCCACAATTTTTATTGCTTCTCCGTTAGTGCTTGCCTGGAGCCGTAAGGATATTAAATAAATCTAGGGGACGGTTCTATTTTTTAAATTTAAAAAAATAGAACCGTCCCCGTGATTTTAATAACATGCTATTTAGATCGCTTAAATTATATCTTAATCAAGAGCTTAATTTAGAAGTTTTCTCTGCTGCTTTGGTTGATTTTGGTTATGGCAGGCAAGAGCAGGTTTCTGCGGAGGGTGATTTTAGCCGCCGCGGCGGAGTTATTGATATCTTTCCGATTTCTTTTGAGCTGCCCATTCGTATTGAGCTAGATAATGAAAAGATAGTTTCCATTAAGGCCTTTGATCCTTCCAGCGGCCAGTCGCTCTGGCAGCATAATATTGTGATTATCCTGCCCTTTAAAAAATCCTCAAGCATCCGCAGCGCTGTATTTAACGAAGAGTTCCCTTTAAAAAATTTTCTGGATTTAAATATCGGTGACTTTGTGGTGCATAGCCAGCATGGTATAGGCAAGTTCCAGGGCATGCAAAAGGTTAAATTAAAAGGCGCACTTAAAGATCATCTGGTGATTGAGTATGACCGTAATGAAAAACTTTATGTGCCGATTGATGCTATGCATTTGGTGCAAAAGTATATTGCTTTTTATACACGTAAGCCTAAGCTTTATCGCCTGGGTAATAAGGAGTGGCAAAGAGTTAAGGAGCGTACGCGTAAGGGGATTGCCAAGTTAGCCTGGGAGCTGTTGAGCTTGCAGGCGATACGTTTGGCAAGCACAGGCTTTAAGTTTTCTGTGGATACAGAGTGGCAGGCGGATTTTGAGAAAACATTTCCATATCTAGAAACTCCGGATCAGATTAAAGCTACCTGGGAGGTTAAGTTTGATATGGAGTCATTGAAGCCTATGGATCGGCTGCTTTGCGGAGATGTGGGGTATGGGAAAACCGAGGTAGCCATGCGTGCAGCTTTTAAGGCGGTGATGGATAATAAGCAGGTGGCTTATCTGGTTCCGACCACGATTTTAGCTGAGCAGCATTACAAAAATTTCACCGCACGTCTGGCAAATTTTCCCGTAAATGTGCAGATGCTTTCTCGTTTTAGAACTAAAATCCAGCAGAACGAAATTGTCAAAAATTTACACCAGGGTAGTGTGGATATTGTTATTGGTACACATCGATTGCTTTCGCCAGATGTAAGCTTTAAGGACCTGGGTTTAGTGATTGTTGATGAAGAGCAGCGTTTTGGCGTTAAGGCCAAGGAACAATTAAAAAAACTTAAAAACACCATTGATCTCCTGGTCCTGACCGCTACGCCTATTCCGCGTACTTTATATATGAGCCTGATGGGGGCAAAAGATTTTTCGGTGATTAATACTCCTCCCCAAAATAGGTTGCCTATCAAAACGGTTGTGGTAGAATATGACGCAGATTTGGTAACCCAGGCAATTAAGCGCGAGCTGGCACGTCAGGGTCAGGTATTTTTTCTGCATAACCGCATCCTGGATTTAGAAAAGATTAAGGATAAGATTACCAGGAATTTACCTGCTGGCGTGCGCATCAGTATTGCTCACGGCCAAATGCCCGCTAAGCTGCTGGAACAAATAATGTCGGATTTTATTTCCGGCGAAATTGACATCTTAGTTTCTACGATGATCATTGAATCCGGAATTGATATACCTAATGCCAATACGATTATTGTCAATAATGCGCAGATGTTTGGATTAAGCGATTTGCATCAGCTGCGCGGCAGGGTAGGTAGATTTAATCGGGCCGCCTACGCCTATTTTATGATTCCTAACAATCATAGTGCGGTTTTAGAAATTGATGCCAAGAAGAGGTTGCAGGCGATCCAGGAGTATAGTGATTTGGGCGCGGGTTTTAATATCGCTATGGAGGACCTGGAGATTCGTGGTGCCGGCAATCTCCTGGGCCAGGAGCAACACGGATTCATCACTGCCGTAGGGTTTGATCTTTATTGTCGTTTATTAAAAGAAGCAATTGCTAATTTTAAGAAAGCAGGTGTTTTTGATGAAACGCATAATTAATCTTTTATTTCTTTTCGTTTTGGTATTTTTACCTACCTACTATCTACCGGCTACTACCTACTGCCTTTACGCACAGGATAAAGTAATTGCGGTAGTTAATAATGAGATAATTACGCAAAAAGATCTGGCTGATTTCTTAAATTTTATCCGCCTGCAGTATTCCCGGCAGCTTCAAGGAAAAGCTTTAGAGGAAAAGGTAAACTCCATGAAGCGTGATTTATTGCAACGCTTAATCGAAGACCGTCTTATACTCCAGCAGGCTAAGCTGGACAAGATAGCTATGGAGTCATCCAGGGTTAAGGCCAAAATTGATGAGATCAAGAAGCGTTATGCATCGGAGTCAGATTTCGAGCAGGATTTAGCCAAGCAGGGGTTGGTCCGGGCAGACTTAGAGAATAAGATTGGCGAGCAGATGCTGATGTATAATCTTGTTGAGCAGAAGGTGCGTAGTAAAGTAATGATCCGGCCTGATGAAGTTACTTCTTTTTACGCCCAGAATAAAGGGCAGTTTCTAAAACCCGAAGAGCGGATTTTAACGCTGATTATTTTGCAGGATGAGGCAATAGCCAAAACAGTAAGTTATCAGCTACGGCTGGGGACAAAATTAGAGGAGCTGGCGGCAAAATATGCATTTACTACAGATAAGCTTTCTGCTTTGCTCGGCCAGCAGCTACGTCCGGAAATTGAAGATACCGTGTTTAAGTTAGGGGTTGGTGAAGTATCTAATCCGGTTAAGATCGACACACAATATTTTATTTTCAAATTAGATGATATTATGGGAAGCCAACAGTTAAGCCTCACCCAGGCACAGGATAAGATTCAGGCGTATTTATTTGAAAAGAAAATGCAGGAAGAACTGGCGAAGTGGTTAGATGAGCTTAAAAAACAATCCTACATCAAAATCCTCGAAAATTAGAGTTGGCCTGACTATCGGGGACCCCGCAGGCATCGGTCCGGCCATCACTTTAGGAGCGCTTAAAATACTAAAAGGTAAAGCGGATTTTACGGTTATCGGTGATAGCTTTGTATTGGCTAAAGCTGCTAAACTCTTAAAGATTGTTCCAGAGCCTGTAAAATTAATTGATTTAAATAATGTTCAAGAAAAAAATTTTAAATTTGGTAGTTTAAATGCGCAAAACGGCAAAGCTTGCCTGGAGTATCTGGATGCAGCCTTGGAGTTACTTAAAAAGAATAAAATCGATTGTTTAGTTACCTGTCCGATTTCAAAAGAAGCGATTAATCTGGCTGGTGCCAGGTTTTCCGGGCACACCGAATATTTGGGTAAGCGCACAGGCCGTCAGGATTTAGTGATGATGTTGATTAATGATAAATTAAAATTTAGCTTGGTGACCCGGCATATCCGGCTGCGCGATGTTTCCAGAATGTTGACGCGGAAAAAATTAGAAAATAATATTTTAAATACCGTCAAAGGTTTAAAGAGTTTATTTTTAATAAAAAAACCAAGGTTGGTAGTTTGCGGGGTTAATCCCCATGCTTCGGACAATGGGGTGATTGGCACAGAGGAGCAAGAAATAATCATTCCGGTAATTAAAAGCTTAAATAAAAAATTACGCAGCGTCGCTATAGGCGGGGTGCTTGGCGCTGATCTGGCTATCTCCCAGGCAGCTAAAGGTAAATTTGATTGTGTAATTGCCGCCTATCATGACCAGGCCTTAATTGCTTTAAAATTAACAGATTTCGATAGCGGGGTAAATCTTACCCTGGGGTTACCTTTCCTGCGCACTTCTCCGTTACACGGCGTGGCTTTTGATATAGCCGGCAAACCTGCTTTGGCTAATCCTAGTTCCCTGATTGCTGCGATAAAACTTGCCATAAAATGTACATTAAACCAAAAAAAAGCTTAGGCCAGAATTTTCTTATTGATAAAAATATTCAAAAGAAAATAATCCGCGCTTGCGATTTAACAAAAGTTGATATTGTCTTGGAGATCGGAGCCGGCAGGGGGGATTTAACGGCGCAGCTTGCTCAAAGCGCGAAATATGTTTACGCCTTAGAGATTGACCAGCGCCTCTATCCGTTTCTCCAACAGGCCTTAGGTACTTATAATAATTGTCAGATTATTAAGAGCGACATATTAAAATTCGATATAAACAAATTTTTACAAGCTAATAAGATAAAGCAGAAAATAAAAGTAATCGGCAATATACCTTATTATATTTCCAGCCCGATTATCGAACATCTTATCGGATATCGTCAAGCAATCAGCGCTGCTTTTATAACCGTACAAAAAGAGTTTGGCCGCAGGGCCAGGGCTGTCCCGGGATCAAAAGAATATGGGTCTTTTAGTTGTTTTGCGCAGTATTACTGCGGATGCGAGATTCTTTTTGAAATTAAAAAAAATAGCTTTAAACCTGCGCCGAATGTTGACTCGTGTTTTTTATGCCTGAAATTTAGAGAAAAGCCGGCGGTATTAGTCCGGGATAAAGGAATGTTTTTTAAATTAATCCGCACTGCCTTTAATCAAAGAAGGAAGACTTTGAGGAATAGCCTGGATGGTTTGGTGGCCCAAGATAGGCTAAAGAATTTTCTTCAGGGAGCCGGTATTGATAAAAATGTACGGCCGGAGGATCTTTCTTTGGAGCAATTTGCTAGTCTGAGTAATTACTTAGAAATAAAGGAAAATCATGGGGACGGTTCTCTTCTTCATAAAACCGCTTAAGAGAACCGTCCCCTAGTTTCATCAAGGATTTCGTACAGTAAGTACGCACCTGCCAGTCCTATTTGGCAAGGTGCGCCAGATCGAAACTTAAGGTGCTCCAAAAATATAAAAAATACCTTGACAAACATCTTATCTTGGTATAAACTCCTTTACTTGTACAAATATCTAGTGATTCACCACTAAAACTAAAGTATTTATTAAAAAAGAAAGAGTTTTGAATAATTTCTTAGGGGTTTTTTTTTGTTTTATAGCTTGACCGACAAAGCGAATCCATTTCTGCTGGAGTAGCTCAGTTGGCAGAGCACGTCCTTGGTAAGGACGGGGTCACGAGTTCAATTCTCGTCTCCAGCTTAAGTGATTTATCCCGACGAGCGGGAGGGAAAGAATAAATATGCGTGAAACTATAACTTTAGAATGTACGGTTTGTAAAAATAGAAATTATACGACGAGTAAAAATAAAAAGTTGCATCAGGATAGGCTGGAGCTTAGTAAGTTCTGTAATTCTTGTCACAAGCATACCCCGCATAAAGAGATTAAGTGACTTATCCCGACGAATGCGTAAAATTTTAAATTAAAATTTTACGCAAGATTATGAGTCGGGATCAAGGATATAGAGCAAATTTAGGGGCGTCGGTTAATGGCAAACCAACGGTCTCCAAAACCGTGACTGCAGGTTCAAGTCCTGCCGCTCCTGTGGTTTTGAATAAGCAAGAGCGGCTTAGGTCGAAAGGTTTTAAAGTTATGAATATTTTAGCAAAACCGAAAATTTTTTTTAACGAAGTTAGAAATGAATTAAGCAAAGTTTCCTGGTCAACGCGAAAAGAATTGCTGGCCTCTACGATTTTAGTAATTACGGTTACGGGAATTTTGACAGTTTTTATTGGGATAGTGGATCTGGGCTTATCCAGATTTCTAAGCGTGGTTTTTAAATGAAAAATTGGTACGTTGTCCATACACAAACCGGAATAGAAGAAAAAGTAAAAACATCGCTGGATAAACGGGTTTTGGCGGCAAGTTTGCAGGATTTGATTTCCAACGTGATTATTCCTACCGAGCAGGTTTCTGAAGTACGTTCCGGCAAAAAGAAGATTACGCAGAGAAAGTTTTTTCCGGGATATCTATTAGTCGAGATGGACCTAAATGAACAGACCTATCTTTTTGTTAAGAATTCTCCGGGGGTTACCGGTTTCATCGGGTTAGGCAGGAAACCGGTCCCGCTTCCTCAGGAGGAAGTGGATAGCATACTTAAGCGTACTAAGGAAACCGCAGCTAAACCTTCACCTAAAATAGTTTTCCAAAAGGGTGAACAGGTTAGAGTTAATGAAGGCCCATTCTTGAATTTTAACGGAACAATCGAAGAAGT
>JAUYDL010000073.1 GCA_030691865.1 Candidatus Omnitrophota bacterium
CATTCTTCATCATAATTTTCGGCAGCTACTCTTGCGCAAACCTCATGCCCATTATAATAAATAAGAATAAAGGATTAATATACTTATTAATAAATTTATAAACGTTCGGGATGGTCATATCCGGGCCTTTATGTATCTCCTCCCATGCTCGATCCATACCAAATACCCAGACAAATAATACTGTCTCGATTGTAGCAAAAACAACCAGAAAAAATGTACCGCCCCAAAAATCCAATTCATCAACTACCCCGCGGCCCAGGAAAAATATTGCCGGCTGGCACAAGATAAATGAAACAATACTAAATATTGAAACTGCACGCTTACGTTTGATATTAAATTCATCTTCCAGAAAAGCCACTGCCGGCTGCGCTAAAGAAACCGAAGAGGTTATTCCGGCTAAAAACAATAGAAAAAACCAGAAAAATCCAAAAAGTTGCGGCCAAGGTAATTTATTTAAAACTAGCGGCATAGTTACAAAACCAAGATTAAATACCCCGGACTGGGCAATTAGTTTAATATCCACCGGGCCAAAAAATACAAATGCCGCCGGGATAATGATACTTGCCCCCAGAATAACTTCGGCAACCTCATTAGTGACCGAGGCGGTAAGTCCGGAAAGCACTACATCATCGGCTTTCTTCAAATAACTGGCATAGGTAAGAATTACCCCAATACCCACGCTCAAAGTGAAAAATATCTGTCCGGCTGCCTCCAGCCAGACTTTAGCGGACTTAAGCGCAGAAAAATCCGGGTTCCATAAAAAACCAAATCCTGCGGAAACATTCCAACCCGGCCTGCTCAAATCCGGAACCCCTAAGGTTAGCACTCTGACCAACAGCACTAAGCCAAAAATAAACAATAGCGGCATTGCCCACTTACAGAGTTTTTCTATCCCCCTTTTTATCCCATAATAAATTACCCAAATATTCAGTAAAAATGTGATTAGGAAGAAAACATAGGCAGTGGCTATACCGTTAAAATACTGATTCTTCTGTAGCCCCTGAAAACCGATCAAAAAGCTGCGCAAAGAATGCTGATCTAAGAGAGTGGTATATCTACCGGTTAAAGCAAAGAAGCTGTAAGCCAGAGTCCAGGATTCAATAAAGATATAATAGATAAAGATGACCAGCGGACCAAATATTCCGATTACTCCGAAATATTTAATAAAGCGGTTTTTCTGCCAGAGACTATGGAATATTCCTGGGGCGGTACCGTGCTCAAATCCTCCTCCGTAACGGCCCAGGGTCCATTCAATCCACATCAGAGGTATTCCTAAAAGCAGCAGAGAAATAAAATAGGGGATCATGAATGCTCCCCCACCATTAGCAGCAGCCTTAGCCGGAAAACGCAAGAAATTTCCCAGGCCAATGGCTGAACCTGCCACGGCCATAATAATTCCCAGACGCGACCCCCAGCTATCCCTCTCTTTTTTCTGCGCCATCATTTTACTACATAGTTTTAAGTGCTTCCTGGATTAACGGTAATACGCCTTCAGCTTCTTCTTTTACCAGGCGCCCAAGTTTTGCGAAAGCATATTCGCCATTCCTATCTTTTACCTCTCTAATGATTTGAATCTTTTTAGGGCCCTTATTATAAGAATAAACGCTAACCACAACCTTACCTGAATCATTCTCCCAAAAACGCGTGAACACCTGCGTATCCAAACTGCTATCGTATGGCATTATTCCTCCTCATTTTTCCCCAGCCTCCGGCGCTTGGGGAAAAATGACCCCGAGCTCCCGCGAGGGGGAACATTACTTTAAATAGATTTTTTGAAACTTTTAGCTTTAGTTAGGGACAGTTCTGCTTTGGGTTGAGAACCGTCCCTGGTTTAGAACTTCTTTCCGTGCCGATAAGGCCGGGTTTTATTATATCCGATCTTCTTGAATAGTGCTTTCTGTAAATCTATCTTGCGCGAACCGCAATAATCAAATATGCGGATACAACAGTCTGCCAGTTCTTCAGCCAGCGCATCTTGGCCGCCGTGATTACGCATTGCTTCTAAGGCCTCGGATAACTCCGAATGCATCAGCGCAATCAATTCCCCGTCATTACGCAGATCATCCCACCACCCTTTACTTTCAGCAACACGATGGCATTCTTTAATCAGATCCTTAATTCCCGGATTTTTCTTTAACATTGATTTTCTTCTCCTCAACCTTAGGTTTAATCAATTCATCGATACCGGTAAAAATTCTATTGGCAATTTCCTCTTTAGCATAAATGCTGGGACTAGATATTTCAATCAAGGTATTGCCTCCCGGCTCCTCGGTAAAAAATATTCCTACGGGGGTAGTATCTATCTGGGTAAGGTAAACAGCAATCATCTTTTTCTTAGCATCCTCTGCATAAACAGGAGATTCTTTTTCCTTTACGTTTCCTTTTAAAATCTCCTTAACCTTAACGTAGCAGCCATCATAATCCAAGACAAAAGATTTCTTTAGTGCATCCTTACGCTTTTCTTCTAAAACCTGCGTAGACACACCGATAAAACCTTTACCCATTTCTTTAACTGTTGCGCATCCCGACAAAACAGCGGATAGCAGGCAACAGATAGCAAGCAGGAAAAACCGATTCCAATATTTCATTATTCTATTCCTCCTTTTACCTAAAAAGCTAAACTTAGTTTAGCTATTCATTGACCAGCTGCCAGATCTGATCCAGATGTTTACGCGCCTCAGCCTCTCCACGCTTGGCAAATTCATCAGCCTTATGTAACTCCAACCAGAATAAACCTGTAGTATCCGGATGTAAAACAATATCCGCCAACTCACCTTCCCGCCTGGCGACCTCAGACTGTAAGACCTCAACACTGCTAAAAATAATATCTATAATGTTAAGGTTAAAAAAATTCTTTAGGCGGCCAAACAAACCCGGGCGCCTGGCTTTCTGGGTATCCCCGATAAACTCCGGAGGAACTCCTGTTTTAAGTTTTTTTAACTGTTTTAAAATATCCTCCCGGGAAGGAGTAACATTAACCGCAATAATCTTTTTGACCCCCATCTGCATTAAAGGCTCAGTAGGCAAAGGATAGGTTACCCCTCCGTCAAAAAGCACCTCTTCCTTAAACTTAAAAGGCGCAAAAACCCCCGGCATGGAACAACTTGCCATTATAGCATCAACCAATAACCCTTTGTCTAAAATCTTTGGTTCTTTCTTACGCACATCACTGGCAACTATTTTTAAGGGAAGTTTTACATCATAAAAAGTTTTGTCTCCAAGATGTTTCTTTAAAAACCGGTACAATTTATTGCCTTTGATAAAACCCAGGCGCGGGAAAGTTATGTCGATCAAGCCCCAAATATGCTTGGGCTCTCTAAACTCCCGCATGATCTCTAAGATTTCACTGCTACTTTTACCGACAGCCCAGAGGCTGGCAATTAGTGCGCCAATACTGGATCCTACGATAATATCAACCGGGATATTTTCTTCCTCGACAACCTTTAATACCCCCAGATGGCAAAAACCATACCCTACCCCTACCCCGAGCACTAAACCCACCAGAGTATCCCCTAGCTGCCGGGCAATGCGCCTGACTGCCTTGGAATATTCGCAATCCGGCGCGTCAATAATTAACCGGGCCGGTGCATCAAATTTTATCTTAGGAATAGTAGCGAAAATATCCTGGCCCAGAATCTCTAATTGATCGCTATGATCAATCTTGGATAATTTATATTCATTAATAATGGTCTTTATTTTAGCCGGATCAAAATTAAAATCCGTTTTCAGGCGGCTGATCAAATTTTTCGTACGTTTTAAATCGCAAGGATCCGGGCTACTCAATATATGGATAAGGTCGCTTTGATTAAGCATGCTGATGATCGAACGGTCCATAGCCGCAGGCAGGTCCAGAATAATGTAATGATAATCATTAACCAAGAGGCTTAATATCTCAATTAATCTTTTCAAACAGAAATCATTATCTTCCTGATAATAAAAACAGAACAGGTCTATACCAAAGTTACTTTTAGAAATAAAATCTTTAGGCAAAGCATAGATATCCAGAGCAGAAGATAAATCAAATATAGGCGGTTGTTGAATCTCCAGTTTCTGCGGTAAGGTATGTATCTTGTCTTTAGATAAAATGTCTAAAATAATTACTGATTTATGCGTTTCACGATTAAGGCTCAACGCAAGATTCAGGGCATAAACGGTTTTTCCTGCCTGCGCATAAGAGCTAAATACCGAAATAACCGTACTCTCAAAGATTTTTTTCTGATGTATGTCTTTACGCTTAAGCCGGCGGCTTAATGTACGGCTTAGATCGATAGCTAGATGAGGAATACTCTGTAAGACAAAATCGAAATCATCTTTATTGATCACAAAAATAGCACAATCATTTACGGCTTCACTGGTAACCGAATGCGTCTCATTGGTAAGCAAGGAGATAATGCCAAAATATTTACCCCGGTGCAGATATTCTAAAATTAATTGGTTTCCGGCTTTATCCTTGGTATAAATTTGTACCCGGCCTGAGATAATACAATAAAAAGCGCTGGGGGCAGAACCTTCTTCGTAGATAATTTGGCCTTTGCGATATTCAATAATCTGGCTCTTGGCATTAATTATGGCTAATTCTTTTTTGCTCAAGCCCGCAAAAAATGACAACTCTCTGATAATAAACTCTTTATCCTCTGGGTTCATTTAAATTTCACCGCTTTTAAAAACTTCCGCCAGTTTAATTGCGCTTGGCCTAATCGTACGTTTATAATTTTGATAATCCACATGCACCAGGCCAAAACGAGGGGTAAATCCTTTATCCCACTCAAAGTTATCTATCAGCGACCAATAAATATACCCTAAAACTTCAACCCCCTGGCCGATAGCCCGATGCAACTGCTCCAGATGCTGGCGAATATAATCCCATCTTAAATCATCATCTTCAGTACAAATACCATTTTCAGTGATTAAAACAGGCAGATTATGCTTCTGCATAGCAATCAGTAACTTATACAATCCCTCTGGATAGATATCCCATCCTAAGGAATTTTTACGTAACGGATGGTGATTATATTGACAGGTGTCTAGCAATAAATGCCTGATCCCCCAGCTACGTACATCCACCAGGTTCCTGCCATAATAATTGATTCCAATATAATCCAGGGTTTTCTTGCGCAGGAGTTCATCTATAAAATAAAAATTATATAATTTATTCCGCAGACAGGCGGCCAATTTATTTTTTAATGTTGGCTGGCAAATCTCAAAGGCCTGTAAATTAGCCGTGATACTAACCATGGGCCGGGCTAAAGCCTTTTGGCGATAAATTTTATGTATAATCCGGTAAGCTTTAATATGCGCTTTGGCTAAATTCAGGGTTACTTTGGCAGTCTTAAATAATGAACACTCTTTCGGAGGCCAGACACCTAAGAGATAAGAATGTGAAGAATAAACCAGAGGCTCATTTATGGTTATCCAGAATTTTACCTGGTCAGCGAACTCACTGACTATTTTATCTACAAAACGTAAGAAATATCCCTGAAGCTTAAATTTAGTCCAGCCGCCTTTTTGGCTAAACCAAATAGGATTGGTAAAATGATGCAGGGTAACTATCGGCTCCATTCCTTTATTTTTTAAATCCGCAATAATTTTACGGTAGTGCTCGATTTCCGAAGTTTGGAAGTTTCCCTCCTGCGGTTCGATCCGGCTCCATTCTATGGAAAAACGGTGACAGTTATGATTAAGTTGTTTAGCGATTGCGAAATCTTCTGCGTAAAGCTCATAATGCTTACAAGCTAAATGGGAAGCTTCTTTTAAGAGATGCCCCTGCTCAGCTTGCCACCAGTCGTTATAAATATTCTGGCCCTCAACCTGATGCGCTGAAGTTGCTGCACCCCAAAGAAAGGCTTGCGGAAATTTCTTCATATAGAATTATATTATAGCACCGGAAAAAAGAAAATCCCAATAAAAAAAGAGGACAAAAACATGGGGACGGTTCTCTTACTTAAGAGAACCGTCCCCATGTTTCTAATCAAATACAACTTTTAAACTAGCGCTTAATCGGCTCGGCTGCCACGCTAAAATACCTATTCATCACTTCCCAGGTTTTTGGACCGACCTTACCATCAACTTTTAAACCATTTGCCTTCTGGAAATCCTCGATGGCCTTCTTACTCTTCGGGCCGATCTTTCCGTCGATATTACCAGTGTAGAAACCCGCGTTCTTTAAAGCCGTCTGAATTTCAATACCTGTCGGTTTATAAGGGCCTTGGGGAGGTAAAGGCAGCACTTCTTTAGCCGGGGCAACTGCACTCGGCGCAGCCTGAGTAGGACTGCCAACCGTACTTAAAGATTCCATAGTAATAGGTTGTAACTCCTCCATTTCCTGCTTCTTACCACAACCAGATAATGCCACCAAAACTAAAACCACTACCCCAAAACTTAATAATCTCTTCATTCCTATCTCCTCTCTATACTTTATTAAATCGATTATTATGACGCTTTGTTATTTTTAAATTATTGGGATATGTTCACCTCCCTGCCTGCCGGCAGGCTTACTAATATTAATTCTAGCAAAATACCAGAATAAATCAAGCACCTTATAGTTTTTTCAACTCCGGAAACAAAAAATTAATCAATGTAAATAATGCCAGGCATACTAAGCCGCAGAAAAAAAGAGCTGCCGATACTCCCCAGGATTGCGCCAGGATCCCGGAAATTAAATTCCCAAATGGCATAATCCCGGCAAAGGTAATCATAAACAGACTCATCACTCTGCCGCGAAATTCATCCGGAACATTGACTTGCAATAAGGTATTCGCTAGAGCAATCGGAATAACGCTTGAGCAACCTACAAAAATTAAAGCAAAAATAGATAAAAAATAATCTTTAGATAATGAAAAGGCCATCAGAGAAACAGAAAATAAAAATACCGACCAAACCAAAAGCCTGCCCTTAAATTTAAAATCGCCTAGCCTGGCTAAGCCTAAAGCTCCCGCCAACGCGCCAATCCCGGTACTTAACATGAGCACCCCCAAACCTTTTACCCCTACGCCAAACACATGGCTGGCAAAAACCGGCATAAGTATAATATAAGAAATGCCAAAAAAACTCATCGCTGCAACCACGCTCACTAAAGCCAAAATAAGACGATTACCGCTGACAAAGGCCAACCCTTCTTTAATATCCCTTAACGCAGAATTATTGTTGCGGACTGTGCTTTTGCCAAACTTAATATAAAAAAGCGCAATAATTACCGCCAGAAA
Source organism: Candidatus Omnitrophota bacterium (assembly GCA_030691865.1). GTDB lineage: Bacteria > Omnitrophota > Gorgyraeia > Gygaellales > Profunditerraquicolaceae > UBA6249. The sequence continues at coordinate 7,203 of JAUYDL010000073.1, forward strand.
ACTAATCCCATTTAAATAAAAACACCCGCTCATTCCGATTATCGAAATTAGCACACCGGCAATTGCCGGGCCGATAATACGCGAAGAATTAAAAGCCACCGAGTTTAAAGCAATAGCATTAAAAAGATGTTCTTTCCCCACCAGCTCCACCACTATCGACTGCCTAGCCGGGGCATCAAAAGCCATAATTACCCCATTAGACAGGGCAATAAACATAATCTGCAATGGGGTAATAAATTTAAATTGGGTCAAAACTGCCAATAAAAAAGCCGATAACATAAAAGCGGTTTGGGTGAAAATTAGTATATTTCTTTTATTAACCCTATCCGCCAAAACTCCTCCGAATAAAGAAAGTACAAATATCGGAATTGAACCTAAAAAACCCACCACCCCCAAGAGAAAAGCGGAGTTAGTCAGGGCAAATACCAGCCAGCTTTGCGCCACGGTTTGTATCCAGGTACCCACTAAAGATACAAACATACCCAACCAATATATGCGAAAATATTTGACTTTTAATGAAGAAAACATGGTTAAAACTTTATTTTAGGAAGGAGTACTTAACCTCTGTTTCACCAAATCACTGACCAATTTACCGTCGGCCTGGCCGGCAATCTTAACCGTCAACTCTTTCATCAGGCGACCCATATCTTTTATGCTATTTGCCCCGGTTGAAATAACTGCCTCTTCAATCAAACGCTTAATCTCCTCAACCGGCATTTCCGCAGGTAAATAGTTTTTTAGGATCTCCAATTCTTTTTTTTCTTTTTCCGCCGCCTCCAGCCTGCCGCCGCTGGTAAACTGTTCGATAGAATCCTGCCGTTGCTTGATTTGTTTTTTTATAACGACAATAACTTCCGTATCATCCAGCTTATCTTTTTTCTTAGCCGTAGCCAAATTCAACATATCCGCGCGCAGGAAACTTAAAACAGAACTTTTTAGGGTATCCCGGGCCTTCATTGCTTCTTTATAATCATTAAAAATCTTTTCTACTAACATGATCGCCTCCTTCTTCTATTTTCTTGAATCAATATTCAAATATCTATTTAATTAAAAAGAAAAACAATCCTTAAATTTAGTTAAACGCCTTTCTAAGTCGCCTCGGGTAAGCTTGCTTGTCCTATACAGACCAAAATCTTCCACATTAAAAGAAGCTGCCACTGTCCCATAGGCTAAGGCCTTCTTGATGGTTAGAGAATTAACCTTACGCGCGCAAGTCAGGTAACCCATAAATCCCCCGGCAAAAGTATCTCCGGCTCCGGTAGGATCAATTACTTTTTCCACCGGATACGCCGGAAGGGAAAAAATAAATTTTTTATTATAAAATAAAACCCCGTGCTCGCCTTTTTTTATCAAGACCATCCTGGGCCCCAAAGAACACAGGCACCTGGCTGCCTTGATCAAATTGGTTTCGCCGCTTAAGGTGCGCGCCTCCTGATCATTGGCCACATAAATATCTATATGCTTAAGTAATTTAATCAGCTCTTTGCGCTTGGTATTAATCCAATAGTTCATACTGTCTAAGCCCACTAATTTTGGAGAATGCATCTTAGCTAAAAGATGCTCCTGGATATCCGGATCGACATTGGCTAAAAATATGTTTTCGATTTTGCGCTGCTCTTCGGAGATATGCGGTTTAAATACGGATAGCACGCCCAGCTGGGTATTTAAAGTAAGCGCAGAATTTAAATCCCCCCGATATTCACCTTCCCATCTGAAAGTTTTGCCCTTATCCACAATCAAAGAACTAAGATTAAGCCCTTTGCTCCTTAAGAAGGCAATATGCTTTTGCGGAAAATCATTGCCCACAATCGCGATTAAATTGACTCCGGTAAAAAACCTGGCGGCCATGGAAAAATGCGCCGCTGAACCTCCTAGCAGTTCTTTACGCCTGCCAAAAGGGGTTTTTACGCTATCCAGTGCCACCGTACCTAAAACAATTATGCTCAACTTTAATCTCCTCCTAAAAAATCTTTAATTTCCGGTTCTTCAGGTATTCTCTGAAACGACAAACTAAAACTACCGAACCAATTGAAATTAAAATGCTTCCGGCAATATCAATCATATGATGCACTCCGGCATATACCCTAGAGAAACCCACGAATAATGCCAAAATCCACAATACAAAACCGGTGCGCCGGCTAAAGATAAAAATTATCGCCGAAATAGCCGAAACTAACAACTCATGATGTGACGGAAAACCATTATCCGCATTATGGTAAATTAAAGGCTTAAAATGCTCTATGACAAGTGGCCGCGGATTATAATAAAGATAACTGGCGATCTTGAAAATAACAAGAATTAACGGTAGGCAAATGCAGGCAATAATAAAAATTTCTTTCTTCATGGGCTTAGGTTGAATCAAAAACCAAACAAAAGCGATAGCGATTACAAGCAGGTATAAATATTTTGCCCCAACGACAAAAATTAAATTAGCAATATTATTCATGCTCTTTTAAAAATTTCTTCAGATCAGGCGCTAAATCAATACTAATGTTTAAATCCTTGCCCGTGATCGGATGTTTAAAATTTAGCTCTTTGGCCTCTAAACAAACACGCTTGAAACGTAAAGAAAAATCCTTACGAAAAACAAATTTATCCTCTCCGACCAAAGGGTGCTGGATATTCTTAAAATGAATGCGTATCTGATTAGTCCGGCCGGTAACCGGAGAAACCTCCACTACGCTGTAATTGCTTTTTTCCTGGATGACACTGTATTTGGTAAGCGCGCTTTTTCCTTCAATTGCCGAACTAATTGTTCCTTGCGGCTGTGATAATTTTCCATGTACAAAAGCGATGTATTTTTTACCTACTAATCTATCTCTAAAGGCGCCGATCATTTTTTCCTCAACGCTCTTGCCTTTAGCATAAATTAAAAGCCCCGAAGTTTCCCGATCCAAACGATGGCAAGGGTGCAGGCGATACTTTAGGCCCCTATCTTGTGCGTCCTGATTTAGAATACTGGTTAGAGTACGCGATTCATGCTTAGGCGTGGGAACACTTAACAATCCCGCGGGTTTATTTACCACCAACAGCCAATCATCCTCAAAGACAATCGGAATATTCAATTAAATAATTTTTAGCATGCGCTCAATAGCCAGACGCGCTTTCTTTCTAATCTCTTCGGAAACCCTGACTTCATCCTTAAGCTCCTCTAGAGCCCAAAGCACTTTTTCCTGCGTAGTACGTTTCATATTCGGGCACACCGCACGTTCGCTGGCTAAATAAAATTCTTTATCCGGATTATCCTGCTTAAGCCGATAGATCAACCCGGACTCTGTGCCGATAATAAATTCTTTGGCCGGATCTTCCTTGGCATATTTGGCCATCTGGCTGGTAGAAAGTACAACATCGGCTAAAGCCACTACCGAGGCCAAACATTCCGGGTGCACCATCACCTTGGCCTGGGGATGGAACTTTTTCTCCCGCTTTAAATCCTCAGGTAATATTTTAACATGCGTAGGGCAGAACCCGTGCCAAGAGATCAATTTTCTACCACTCTTCTTGGAAACATAGTCCGCCAAATATTTATCCGGAACAAAAATTATTTCTTTTTCTTGTCTTAACGCATTAACTACCGCCACCGCATTAGTCGAAGTGCAACAATAATCTAGTTCTGCTTTAACCGCCGCAGAAGTATTTACATATCCTACCGCGACCGCGCCAGGATGTTCTCCTTTAAGCTTCCTTAAATCATCGGCATTCATCATATCCGCCATGGGGCAGCCCGCAGATACATCCGGCATAATTACTAATTTATCCGGGGAAAGAATTGAGGCGGTCTCTGCCATAAAATAAACTCCACAGAAAACAATCACTTCGGCTTCGGTTTTGGCGGCGATACGGGAAAGCTCCAGGGAATCCCCGCGGAAATCCGCAATATCCTGCACCTCAGGTAATTGATAATTATGCACCAGAATGATGGCGTTGTGTTTTTTCTTTAACTCTTTAATCTTGGCAACTAATTTTTTGTCTTCCTTAATCATCTCAATCAATAACCTTTTGGATTATCCCTCCGCCTAAAACCGTATCTTTATCGTAAAAAACTGCAGATTGACCGGGAGTTACAGCAAACTGCGGCTGCTTAAAAATGACTCGCTGTTTATCTTTACCCGGATAAACAGCTGCGAGCGCTTCTTTATGATTATAGCGTATCCGCACCTTAATCTCAATCTTCTTTTTAGGAAGTTTACCCAAGAAATGCCCCTCTTGTATAATAAATTCACTTTTATAAACCTCCTGGCGTCTGCCTACGCTAACCCGATTATCTTTGGCATTAATCTGCGATACATAGAGAGGATGCCCCGCGGTAATCCCCAGTCCGTGACGCTGGCCTATGGTATAAAATGCTATCCCCTGATGTAACCCCAGGATATTTCCATTTTTATCGACAAAATTTCCCGGCTTAACAGTCCCTTGCCCCCTAGCTTTAATAAAATCACCATATTTGCCGTCAGGTAAAAAACAGATCTCTTGGCTATCCTGTTTTTCTGCCACCTTAAGCCCAAAATCACAAGCCAACTGCCTTACTTTAGGTTTAGTAAAATCGCCTAAGGGAAAAATTACATGTTTAAGTTGCGCTTGGGTTAAACGATAGAGAAAATAAGATTGATCTTTTTTAAGGTCTTTGGCTTTCTTAAGCAGGTACCCCTGCGGGGATTTTACAATTCTGGCATAATGGCCGGTAGCCAGAAATTGCACCCCTAGATTAACCGACTTTTTAAGTAAAATGCCGAATTTTATAAATTGATTGCATCTAACGCAAGGATTAGGCGTCCTGCCGGAAAGATACTCCTGGTAAAAATTTTGAATAACCTGCCGGGAAAAATCTTTACTCAAATTTATAACATAATGCCTAATCCCCAGCTTTTGACAAACCCGGCGCGCATCTTCAATTCCCGCTAAACCACAACAGCTGGGCTTATTGGTTCCTAACTCAAAAGAGTTCCCGCCGAAGGCGGGTCCGCCTGCGGCGGAAAAACACATAGTCAAGCCAATTACCTCATAACCCTGCTCTTCTAGCAAGGCTGCGGCTACGGAAGAATCAACCCCACCACTCATGGCTACTACTACGCGCTTTTTCATAATTTTCATTATAGCATGAAATAAAGGGGACGGTTCTCTTTCTTGTTTTTTGAAGAAAGAGAACCGTCCCCTTGATTTTCTATTAGGTTATAACTTCACTACTTTAGTAGCTTGTTCACCTTTGGGACCTTTTTCAATCTCAAACTCAACCTCCTGGCCCTCCTCTAAAGTCTTATAGCCATCACCCTGGATTGCAGTGTGATGCACAAACACATCAGCACCGTTCTCAGGAGTAATAAAACCATAACCCTTTTGATTGGAAAACCACTTTACTTTACCCTTTGCCATTTTCTTTGCTTCCTCCTTTCCACAAAATTATAGTAAACTTTAAGGAATAATAAACAAAAAACCGTAAGGCGTGTTATTCTTTCTCCTTACGGTTCAAGACTTCTACTCCCTTGCTCACTACAGAAGAAATTATATAATAATCTGGCTGCTTGTCAATAAATATTATCACCTTAAGCAATCTAGCTGTTTAAGGTTATAGTAATCTAAAACCTTGACCTTGGCCTTAGATTTACTCACCAGCCAACCATGATATTTGCGCATAAAACAATCATGGTTGGCCTTTTTGGCCCACTGGTATACTGAAGCATACTGGTCTTTGGCCCCATAACGCTTCATCGACCGATAAGCCAAAAACCCCGGAGATTTTTTGGCATGACGCGCCCACATTAAGCTGTCTCTACGGTATTTGGCAACTTCTTTAGGCTTTACTACGAATAAAACTACATGTATAAACATAAACCTCCTTAATTAATTCTATAAATTAAGGCATTATATACTATTGACTCCTTAAAATCAATCTGCGCTCTACCATTCTAATCTTAAACCTGCCTGAATATATCTACCCGCCTGGGGAATGCCTGCGATATCTTGATACTCTACATTTAAAATATTAGTGGAACTTAAAAAAATCTTAGAGTTTTTGTTTAAATTATAGCTTAATCCGGCATTCAACAGCAACCAGCCGCGACGGCAGGGCCGCTTTTTATAATTAAATCCTATCTCCTGTTGGCCAAAAGGCAGATTCAGGCTAAAAACTGTATTCACTAAATGTTGGGCATAGTTCGGGCCATACTTATAAAGATACCCTTGATTGTCTATGCTTTTATCAGTATAAGTGTAGTTAGCATCCAAACTCAAAACCCGATTAATCTTTTTACTCAAAGAATATTCAACACCAAAAACATTATCTCGGGTAAAGTTTCGTGCCTGCCAGTATGGCTGAGTGGAATCAGATTTAACCCAATCAATCATCTCTTCCTCCTGCCGTAAAAATAGCACCAGACCTGACAAGAATCCTTCCTCTTTATATTCAAAACCCACCTGATAATTCCAGGCTTTTTCTGCAGCTAAATTAACATTGCCTATCGTTTTTGAATCACTATAATAGAGTTCAGTAAATGATGGGGCGCGCATATTTCTTGAAATACCCAGATTAAACGCTGTCTCATCAGTTAGCTTATACTTGGCGCTGGCTGATCCGGTATAAACCCTATCAAAATCTGAAAAATCATCCAGGCGTAAAGAAAAACCCAAATCCCATCTTTGTCCAATACCAACGCTATCATCCGAGAATATACTTTTATGATCACGTGTATGCTTGCCCATATTTGACGAAATAATCCTCTCCTGAGCCCATTCAAGCCCCAAACCAGCCTTACCAAGCAATCCCATATCTTTTTGAAAATAAATACTAGGAGTAAACATATCATTGCGATGATTATTAAAACTAGCAACTGTTTCCTTAGGCTGAAATTTATCATAATGCCTACGCCAAAGAAAATTCGGCTTAATCAATAAACCATCATTATTTAAAGAAAGCCCGCTATTTATTAAATAAGTTTTCGTCCATTCCCTGGAAGGATATCCCAAACCAGGAGTATAAAAATCATATGCCCCAAATTCTTTTTCTTGATAACCAAAATTATTTTCCCAAATCCCATCATTCGGTAAATCTAAATACGTTCCCAAAGAAATAGTAAATTTCTTGTAATCTGTATCATAGCGAAAACCCTTAGATTGAGCATCTTCAACAGAAAATCTTAATCCAAATTCTTTAAATTTATCACTAATACTAAATAATCCATAACCATTGCGATTATTGCCGGTAGCAAACTCCCAAGAGATTTTTCTCTCTTTGGGAGCAATTAGTGCAAAATTAATTGCTCCACCAATTGCATCTGAGCCAAATAGAGATGAACTTGCACCAGGAATTACCTCTATTTTCTTAATATCTTCTTTAGTAAAAGGAATATCTGAATTAAAATGCCCTGTCTGCGGATCATTTACCCTTTGATCATTAAGCAGGATTAAAACTTGCTGAAAAGTTGAGCCCCTCAAGGAAAAATCTGTCTGAATACCGCTTGCCAAAGCCCGGCTCTGTAAGTCTACCGGTAAACTACTTAAATCCTCTAAGCTAGATTGGTAATTAAATGCGCTGCTTTGATCAGGGTCTGTGGCGTAGGTATTTAAAAGAAATTGTTTTTGCTTAGTGATTACCAGGGTCGCAAGATCTTGGGGCTTATCTTGAAAAGAAAAAGATGCTTTGGGAAAGGCAAGTATAACAATAATAAAAAACCGCTTTAGCTTTATCTTAAACATAAGATAATTATAAAGCGGCCAAATTAATTGTCAACCAATAATATATTTATGGTTTACATTACCGGCAGGCCGTTACATCCCCGCTTGAAATCTTCTGGATAAGCCCAGAATCTTTACGAATAAGCAGAGCGCCATCAGCATCGATATCGGTTGCCTGGCCTTCGATATGTTTATTCTGGTAATGAACCTTAACGCGCGTACCTAAAGTAAGAGTAAAATTACGCCATTTATTAATAATCTCACTACTCCCCTTATCAACCAGGAGAAGATAATTGTTTTCTATCCTGCGCAAAATCTCCTGCAGTAAAACCACGCGGCTTATTTCTACGCCTTGCTGCTCCTTTAATGAAGTAGCTCCAGCAATTAAGGATTTTTTATCATTATTTACATTCAAACCGATACCGATAACCACAAAATTCACCTTATCCACTTCGGCATTCATCTCCGTCAAGATGCCGGCAACCTTTTTATTATGAATGAGCACGTCATTGGGCCACTTAATCTGCGCATCCAGATCAATAACCTCTTTTACCGCCTCACAAATACTTACTGCACTCATTAAAGTTAATATCGGGCAAGTAGCGGGTAGAATCTTTGGCCTTAAAATTAAAGACAGATAAATTCCTTTATATTTAGGAGAGAACCAGCCCCTGCCTAACCTACCGCGGCCTTTAATTTGCGATTCCGCCAACACTAGGCTACCGCTGGCAGCCTCATCCATACCCAACTGCATGGCCAGATCCATCGTGGAAGCCAGATAATCAAAATAATGAATCTTTTTACCAATAAATTTTGTATTCAGGTTGCGCGCGACTTCAAAAACAAAAAGCCGATCCGGGCAAGATTCAAGCCGATAACCCAAATGCGGAACAGCTACTATCTCATAACCAGAATCCTTTAACTCCTGGATGTGCTTCCATAAACCCTGACGGCTGATACCCAGGTGTTTGCTGATTTGATCTCCGGAAAGATAATCATGTTTCTTATTTAAATAATCGAGTATTTTTTCTTTCATCTTTTCTTAAGGTACTCTTCAAATTTACCCCAGAAAGGATCGATCCGGGGATGCTTAAGCTCATAATTTCTAGTTTTATCTAAAACCCGCATACCCTTAGATCGCTCAGTTACCTGGCCGACAATACTAGCAGGAATCCCTGCTTTCTCCAGAGCCGCGACGATAAACTTGGCTTTTTTCTTATCGGCTGTGGCTAAGAGAGTACCTTCGCTGATAGATTTATAGGGATCAATATCAAAACACTCGCAGGTTAACCTGACTTCTTCCTGTAAAATTATCTTATTTAAGTCAATGCACATGCCTACCCGGCTATGCTGAGCAATCTCAAAAAGCCCGCCCCATACTCCACACTCTGTAGCATCATGCATCGCGGTTACTCCACCAACCGAGGCAGCAATAGCAGCATCTTTGACCGTAGACATTTGATAAAAAACATCCTGCGCGCGCTTAACCAAAGACTTGCCGTATTTGGCTTCTAAAAATTCCGGAAAATAGGCGGACAATAAACCCGTGGTTTCAATCGCCGGACCCTTGGAAATAATAATCGCATCCCCGACTTTAGCCCTGGGATTAATCAATTCTTTTTTTTCCCCTAAGCCAAACATGGTTGCTCCGCCTACCATTGGATAATTACACCCGGCATATCTGGCAGTATGCCCGGTAATCACGCTGATCTTCAACTTTTTACACTCTTGATGCACCGCATCCCACATCCTCACCAATTCCACCTCAGTCATCTCCGGAGGAAGATTCAGATCAATTGCCAAGTATTTCGGGGCAATTCCGCTTACGGCAACATCACTGGCAATAATATGCACAGCAAACCAGGCAGCCTTTTCCATACCTAATTCTTTGGCAATGAAGAATGGATCCGTGGATAAAACCATCACATTTGCCCCTAGATCCACCACGCCAAAATCTACTCCGTTTTGCGGACCAACGATGATAGATTTATCAGATTTGCCTAATTTACGATAGATATGCTGATTAAAAAAATCCGGATGGATTTTACCGAGTTTAGGTAAATTATTTTTCATAAAGAGGGGACATGGCGCGTAATTTTTGCACAACCGGCGGCAATTTTTCCAGAAGATAATCTATATCAGTCTCTTTAGTCCAGCGCCCCAGAGTAATCCTAAGAGAACCATGCGCCGTCTCATGATCTAAGCCAATCGCCAATAAAACATGCTATGGTTCAAGAGAACTAGAGGTACAGGCTGAGCCGGTAGAGCAGGCAATTCCCAACATATCCAGGCTTAAAAGCATAGATTCGCCTTCAATGTATTTAATGGAAAAATTTACACTGTTGGGTAACCTTTGCGTAGGATGTCCATTAAGCCTAACCTCAGGGATTCTAGCGGGAATCTCTTTAATCAATCTATCGCGCAGGGCACTCTGAAATTTAATCTCACCCTCTATTTTATTTTGACAAAGCTCAATGGCGCAAGCTAAACCCACTATTCCGGTAATATTATGCGTGGAGGCGCGCCTGCCTCTTTCCTGATCTCCGCCGCGCATAAATGTTTCCAGGCGACTACCTTTTCTAATATACAAAGCCCCCACTCCTTTTGGCCCGTAAAACTTATGGGCCGAAAGTGATAAAAGATCCACATTAAGCTCATCAACATTTATCGGAATATGCCCCACGGTCTGGACGGCGTCCGTATGGAAATAAATTCCTTTATGTTTATCCAGCTTGCCTAATTGCGCAATCGGCTCAAGCGTGCCGATTTCATTATTAGCGTGCATAACGCTGATCAGGAT
>JAUYDL010000028.1 GCA_030691865.1 Candidatus Omnitrophota bacterium
ATGATTACCCTGGCTTATATAATTTTATATGGCTTAGGCGCACTGGTCGGGATGTTTTACGGCTATCCCTTTTTAAGCGCACTTTTTGAATCTACCTCTGCCGCAGCTAACGTAGGATTATCTTGCGGAATTACTAATGTCGCTATGCCGGCAATGTTGAAGGTTACTTATATATTACAGATGTGGGCTGGCCGTTTGGAGTTTATGTCAGTATTTACCATTCTTGGATTTTTATTTGCCAGCATTAAAGGAAAATGAAGAAAAATTTTGCTTTAACTTTAATAATTTTATTTTTAGTTTTTAGCCCGCAGACGGCTGCTTTTTCTCAGAGCTTAAGCAGCAGCGAGTTAATTAAAAATGCCAAAGAATATGACGGTAAATTAATCGCTTATTCCGGGGAAGTTATCGGGGAAGTAATGTTGCGGGGTGAATTTGCCTGGGTAAATATAAATGATGGCCAGAATGCCCTGGGCGCCTGGATGAGCGCTGCTTTGGCGAAAGAAATAAAATTTACGGGAAATTATAAATCTCGGGGTGATAGCCTGGAGATCGTGGGTGTGTTTCACCGGGCTTGCCTTGAGCATGGCGGAGACTTAGATATTCACGCGCAGAGTTTGCATAAGATTGGAAATGGAAGGATAGTTAAGGAGAGGCTGAATTTTGATAAAGCAAGCTTAAGCCTTATTTTGTTGGGGGCTTTATTATTAATATGGATCTTAACTCTATTCAAACACAAATAGAAGGTGATTTAGCCAAGATTGTTTCTCTGCCGGTCCTAGAAGAGGTGCGGGTTAAATATTTGGGTAGGAAGGGCCTGATTGCGGAATTAACCGGGTCTATTCCTGGCTTACCGGTTGAGCAAAGAGGAATTTTGGGCAAACAGGTCAATGCTTTAAAAAATAAACTGCTGGGGCTGCTTGAAGAAAAAGAAAAAACTTTAAAAACCAAAGATAGTGTTTTAAAGAAGAGTAATTTAGACGTAGGGATGCCGGGGATTGCCCAGGAGCTCGGGCATATCCATCCGATTACTCAGATTATTGATGAAATCTGCACGATATTTAACCGGATGGGTTTTTCAGTAGTCCAGGGCCCGGAGGTGGAGACAGAATATAATAATTTCACCGGCCTGAATATACCGTTAGAACATCCTTCCCGCGATGCCTTCGATACTTTTTATTTAAAAGATTATTCTAAGCTGCTCTTGCGCAGCCACACCTCTCCGGTGCAGGTGCGCGCCATGAAAACACAGAAGCCTCCTTTGGCTATTGTTGTGCCGGGCAGAGTATATCGTCCGGATGCTGTGGATGCCAGTCATCTTTTTATGTTCCATCAAATTGAAGGATTTTTAGTCGATAAAAATATCAGGTTTTCTGATTTAAAGGGAATTTTGGAGCTTTTTGCTCAGAGTGTTTTTGGGCAGGATATTAGAATGCGTTTTAGGCCGCATTTTTTCCCTTTTACTGAACCTTCTGCGGAAGTGGATATCTCTTGTATTATTTGTAAAGGCCGGGGGTGCTCGGTTTGCGGCAGGAAAGGCTGGCTGGAGATCCTGGGCGCGGGTATGATTCATCCGAATGTCTTTACGCAGGTGGGTTACGAGCATAAGATTTATACGGGCTTTGCTTTCGGCATGGGGGTAGAGAGAATTGCGATGTTAAAATACGGAGTCAATGATATCAGATTGTTTTTTGAGAATGATTTAAGATTTTTGAGGCAATTCTAGACGATGAAAGTTACATATAGCTGGTTAAAAAATTTTGTAGACATAAAAATTTCTCCTCAGGAATTGGCAGAGAAATTGACCATGGCGGGCTTAGAGGTAGTTGCTCTGGAAAAAACAGAGGAGGATTTTGTTTTGGAGATTGAGGTAACCTCAAATCGGCCCGATTGGTTAAGTGTTTTGGGAATTGCCCGGGAAGTAAGCGTGATTACCGGATCAAAACTTAAAACCGTCAATTTTCAAGAACCGAAGATAAAACCTAAAGATCTTTGGCCGATAAAAATTTCGGTATCAAATAAACAGGATTGTCCATTTTACAGCGCCAGGGTAATTTGCGATCTCCGGGTTGGGCCGTCTCCAAAGTGGCTTAAAGATAGGTTGGAGTCTTTAGGTTGCCGCAGCGTCAATAATATCGTGGATATTACTAACTATTGTCTATTTGAGTTAGGCCAACCGCTGCATACCTTTGATTTAGATAAATTGAGCCAAAAAGAAATTAGAGTGCGCCGGGCTAATGCGGATGAAAAGATTATTACTATTGATGGAGTAACAAGGTTATTGGGTCCGGAAATTTTAGTCATTGCCGATACTCATAAACCCGTAGCCATTGCCGGGATTATGGGGGGCAAAGAAACCGAAGTTACACTTTCGACGCGTAACATTTTACTCGAATCAGCGGTATTTAATCCCGTGCTCGTGCGGCGGGCCAAACAGAAGTTGGGGTTGCAATCCGAATCAGCCTATCGATTTGAAAGAGGGGTAGATTTGGAAGCAGTCAGGAACGCTTCTTTGGCAGCGCAGGAGTTAATTTTAAAGTTAGCTTCTGGCAAACCTTCCGGGTTTGCGAGTTTGGGCGCATCTAAACTAATTCATCCGGTGATTAATCTGGATGTCGCTTATTTAAATAAATTGCTGGGTACAGCCATTCCCGTTCTTAAGGTTAAGCAAATTTTAAACAGGTTAGGCCTGCATGTAAAAACTAAAACCAGAAATATTCTAACCGTTAAAGTGCCTGGTTTCCGTCAGGATTTAAAGTTGCCGGTAGATTTGGTGGAGGAGGTTGCGCGTATCTATGGTTATGCCCAAATCCCCCAAACCCTTCCGGCGGTAAAGCCAGGCCGAAAAGTTTTAGATAAAAGAGATTCCATTTGCGGTATAAAAAATATCTTATCTGGTTTAGGTTTATATGAGGTAATTACCTATAGCTTGGTTGATCGCGATCTGCTTAAGAAATCCGGGATTAATACCGATGCCGGGTTAATTGAAATTTTGAATCCTTTAAGCAAGGAGCAGGAGGTTTTACGTCCTGCGCTTTTTCCCAGCCTTATTCGCGCTCTGGCCCATAACTTAGATCAGCAGCAGGAGCGGGTTAGCATTTTTGAGATCGCTAATGTTTTTTCCGGCCAAGTTAATGCTGTTGCAGAAGAGCCTTTGCTGGGCATAGCTTTATGTGGAGTTAATGCCTTCTTTACCAAACAGGGCTTAGTCAGAGATGAGATTACACTGCTACATTTAAAAGGTATTTTAGAGACCCTGTTTAATCGACTGGGGGTTAAGGGTTTTGATTTTGCCCGCCAAGAAGATAATAAAATAAATATTATCATTAACCAGAAGCAGGTAGGTTTTATGCTGGATTTAACTCCGCAAATTTTAGGTGCTTTTGATATTAAGAATCGGCAAGTTGCCTTGGCCCAGGTTAATTTAGAGAAGTTGTTTGACGGTATAAATTTAGGGAAAAAGTTTTTGCATATTCCTAAATATCCGGCAATTACCAGGGATATAAGTTTTGCGATTAATGAGGATATTCCGGTGAAGGGGCTACTGGTGGCGATAGAGGCAAAAGGTGCGCCGTTATTAGATCAGGCCAAAATCGTAGATTATTATCAGGGTAAGCAAATTCCAGACGGGTTCAGGGGTTTAACTATATCTTGCATCTATCGGGTGGATAGCCGTACGTTGACCGAAGAGGAAATTGCTTCGGTGCACAATGATATTTGTTCTTTATTGGAAGAGCGCTTTGGTATAAAACTACGGATAGCATAATGAAATAAAGGGGACGGTTCTATTTTTACGTTCGGTTCTATTTTAATAAAAAATAGAACCGTCCCCTAAGTTTTTAAAACATCTAGGATTGATTCCGTTATAAATATGTGCTATACTTTTTCCAGAATCAAAGAGCTCTTTTAGATATCCCTGCGGTGCACGTTGGAAATTTGATAATTGTTGAACCAACACTATTTTCACGGGAGCCCCAATATTCTTTAGGCACGTGTGCCCAAAGATAAGGCACCCACCTGAAGCCAAATCGGTTCAGACTATCAGTCCAACGGCACTTTTGCGGGGATTTTTTATTGAGGCCAGGCCGAAATAATCCCGAGTCCGCCATTGAGACAGTAGCGGACGAGGGATCTACCCATCGACCATATGGATTTATTCGTTGAAGACAGAAAAACAGATTTAAAAAACCTCCCCTTGGCAGTACGCCTGCGGCCAACCACGCTTGATCAGCTATTTGGTCAGGATCATATATTAGGTAAAAATAAATTATTACGTCGCGCCATTGAAGCTGACCGGCTAACTTCGCTTATTTTATTCGGGCCTCCGGGAACAGGCAAAACCTCTTTGGCCTGGTGCATTGCCAATATTACTCAGGCAAGCTATGTAGCGATTAATGCTACCACTTCTAATGTTGAAGAATTAAGAAAAATTATTGCCGCCTCTAAACTAAGGGCAAGAGAAGGAAAAAAGAAAACCATTCTTTTTATCGATGAAATCCACCGTTTTAATAAAGCGCAGCAGGATGTGCTTTTGCCTGATGTTGAAGAGGGGCGTTTGGTATTAATTGGTGCCACAGTCCATAATCCGTATTTTTCGCTTACCGCAGCCCTGCTTTCCCGGTCAATTGTCTGTGAATTAAAAGCGCTCCAGGTAGCAGATCTACTAAATATAATTAATCTTGCTTTAAAGGATCAAGAAAGAGGGTTGGGTAATTTTAAGGTTAAACTTGATAAAAAAGCGCTTAATTTTTTAGCTAAGAGTTGCGAAGGTGATGCGCGCAGGGCTTTGTCTGCTCTGGAGCTGGGAGTTTTAACTACCCCGGCGGATAAAGATGGTTATATTTATTTTGATTTAGAGATTGCTCAGGAGTCTATCCAGAAGAAAGCAGTGGTTTATGATCGCGATGGGGACGGTCATTACGATACGGCTTCGGCCTTTATTAAATCCATGCGTGGCTCTGATCCGGATGCGGCAATTTATTGGATGGCCAAGATGCTATATGCCGGAGAAGATCCGCGTTTTATCGCCCGTCGGATTTGCATTGCCGCAGCCGAAGACGTAGGTAATGCCGATCCCTTAGCTATTGTTTTAGCTAACGCCGCACTACAAATTTCCGAATTTGTGGGGATGCCGGAGGCAAGGATTCCTCTGGCACAGGCAGTAATTTATGTCGCCTGTGCGCCTAAATCTAACGCAAGCTACTTGGCTATCGATAAAGCATACGCCGATATTGAAAAACAAAAAGTACAAGAAGTGCCCGAGCATTTAAAAGATG
>JAUYDL010000031.1 GCA_030691865.1 Candidatus Omnitrophota bacterium
CTTTGTTTTGGTATGGGTGCCAGCTCTATGGCGCTTTTTGCCAGGGTAGGCGGTGGTATTTTTACTAAAGCCGCGGACGTGGGCGCGGATCTGGTAGGTAAAGTTGAAGCTGGTATTCCTGAAGATGATGCTCGTAATCCAGCAGTGATTGCGGATAATGTAGGTGATAATGTCGGCGATGTTGCCGGCATGGGAGCTGATCTTTATGAATCCTATGTTGGTTCAATTGTTGCTACTTCTGCTTTAGGGGTTGCTGCTGGCCTGGGGGTGGCTGGGGTGACTGTGCCGATGGTTATGGCAGCGGTAGGCGTTATTGCTTCAATTATAGGAACTTTTTTTGTTAAAAGCAAAGAACAGGCTAGTCAAAAAGTCCTTTTGGCGGCTTTACGTAAAGGTGTATTTACCAGTTCATTCTTAGTGGCGGTAATTTCCTTCTTTTTGGTTAAATATACTTTAGGTATTCAGCATTTGGGTGTTTATTGGTCAGTTTTAGCAGGTTTAATCGCGGGTGTTTTAATTGGTTTATGTACCGAGTATTATACTTCCAGCGGATTTAAGCCGACTCGCTCTATTGCGGATGCTTCTTTAACCGGCCCGGCTACTGTAATTATCGGCGGTATTGCTGTAGGTATGATGTCAACGGCCATTCCGGTAATTATTGTTTGTGGTGCGATTATGATTAGCTTTTTTGTCTCCGGCGGGGCAGCAAACTTTAATGCCGGCCTTTATGGTATTGCCATTTCGGCGGTGGGTATGCTTTCTACTTTAGGCATTACTTTGGCTACTGACGCCTATGGGCCGGTTGCGGATAATGCCGGTGGAAATGCGCAGATGGCGAACTTACCTCCTGAAGTAAGAAAGAGGACTGATGCTTTAGATGCCCTGGGAAATACTACAGCAGCCACCGGCAAAGGGTTTGCGATTGGTTCAGCAGCGCTGACAGCATTAGCCTTGATTGCTGCTTATAAGGATCAGGTTGTGCTCCTGGGAAAAGATATCAATACGAGTATGATGAATCCTACAGTATTGGTGGGTTTATTTCTAGGGGGGATGTTGCCGTTTTTATTCTGTTCTTTAACTATGCGGGCAGTAGGCCGAGCAGCAGGTAAAATCGTGGTTGAAGTACGCAGGCAGTTTAAAGAAATAATTGGTATTATGGAGGGCAAAGCTAAACCGGATTATGCGCGTTGTGTAACTATTGCTACCGCAGCTGCGCAGAAAGAGATGATTGCGCCATCTCTCTTAGCAATTACTGCTCCTATAGCTGTAGGTTTATTAATCGGTATCGATGCGGTTGCCGGGCTGTTGATAGGCGCAACGGTTACGGGTTTTGTTTTAGCGGTAATGATGGCCAACTCCGGTGGTGCCTGGGATAATGCCAAGAAATTTGTCGAAGAAGGGCATCATGGCGGTAAGGGTTCAGCTGCGCATAAAGCTACGGTAGTTGGTGACACCGTGGGAGACCCATTTAAAGATACTTCTGGCCCCAGCTTAAATATTTTAATTAAGCTTATGTCCATGGTTTCCATTGTTTTTGCCTCATTTATTATTAAAAATACGTTATTTAAGTAAATAAGGGGGACGGTAAATAAGGGGGACGGTTCTCTTTTTCAAGAGAACCGTCCCCTAGTTTTTTTTATTTGTTTTTTTGCTTTTTGAATATAGTTTTTAATGCTATAATTATAGCCATGGATGATTTGAAGTTTGTCCAAGGCTGCCTCAAAGGGAACAAGCAATCCTGGGCTGAATTCATCTTACGTTATTCCCGCCTGATCTATAACTATATTTATAGTGTTTTGTCGGTTAAAGGCCGCAGTATTTCCACAGAGCAAGTCGAGGATATCTTTCAAGAAATATTTCATGCTTTAATTAAGGATAACTATAGAAAACTATCCACTTATCAGGGTAAAAATGGTTGTTCTCTGGCCAGTTGGCTTAGGCAGGTTACGATTAACTTTACTATTGATTATTTACGCAAACTTAAGCCTATTGTATCTCTTGACGCAGAGAATGAGGATGGTTTTACTTTAAGGGATACCCTAAATGATCTTTCGCCAGGGGCAATTGAATTCCTTAATGACCAGGATAGGCGTAAAACTCTGCAGGAGTGTATTAGTTTGCTTGAGTCTGATGAACAGTATTTTCTTGAACTGTTTCTGAATCAGGGGCTAACTCTGGAGGAGATTAAGGATTATCTTAAAATTAACCGCGGGGCAGCGGATATGCGTAAGGGCAGGATATTACAGAAATTACAGGATTGTTTTAAGAATAAAGGATTTTTGGGTTAGATTTTCTTAGATAACGCGTCTATTAAGTCAGAAGACACCCCGCGCTAATAAGGCACCCGGCGCTTATTTGAATTGCGCCGGTGTCCGTCTCGTGACGGAGAATTGCGCGGGTGTTGTCTAGGTAGACAAGGAGAAGAATGGTTAACTATTTTGAGCAGATTGCTAAGATTATTTATCGGGAATGGAAAGCAGCTAACCGGTTCACCGGTGGAGATCATCCAGACGCGGAAAGTTTAGCCTGTTTTCTTGAAGATAGCCTCCCTGTGGCAGATAAGAGGCTGATTCAGAAACATGCACTTAGCTGTGACTTGTGCGCAGAGTATTTGAGTACCCAGCTTAAGATACAGCCGCATCTAAGTTTAGCTGTTCCTGCCCCGTTGCTTGAGAAGATTAACAAGTTAGTTGGCCAGGATACTCGTGAAAATTTATTTGAAATATTCATTAAGCTTAAGGAAAAAGCTTTGGAAATTATTCAGACTACCGGAGATGTCCTTCTTGGCCAGGAGCTGGTTCCTGCTCAGGTATTACGCAGCAGGAAGATGAATGAGTTTAAGGAAGAGGTGAGTATTTTAAAAGACCTGCAGCAAATTAGAGTGATGGCTAAAATTCAGAATAAGTCTGCTAAGAGCTTTAATCTGACAGTTACGGTTAAAGATAAGCAAGGCCAAGCGATGCATAAAAATTTACGGATTACTCTCATAAAAGAAGGAATTGAGCTAGAGTCATATATAACTGATTCAGCGGGAAGCAGTTTTTTTGAAAATATTCTACCGGGTAGCTATGTGGTTGAGGTAAGCCGGGAAGATCAAAAGGAAGCTGTAATTGATTTGAAAGTAAGGGCCTAATCTTATGCTTCATGCGGAAACCCTAATTTTAGAAGTTTTTAAGCAAGATGATTCGCTTAAGATGGGCCTATTTAATCAGAGTCAAACTGCCCCCACTTTGCGGCATTATAGCCAGGTGGGGGTTTCGTTCCTTGAGTTAAAGCATTTAAGCTTGGAGATGGTGGGGGTTTTAAACCGCTCGACTAAGGACCAGGCATCTAAGCTTCAGCAGTTAAAGAGTCTGCAAAAAATTGGTCAATTATTCTGGGACCACCTGCTTAGCCGTTCAATTAAGGTAAAACTTAAAGATAGCCAACCTTGCGCGCTAACCCTTTCTTTGGATGAGGAGTTGATCCAATTACCCTGGGAGCTGATTTTTGACGGCGGGGATTTTCTTGGTTTAAAATTTAGCCTAGGCAGGCTGGTACGCAGCAAAGGGGACTCTACATCGCTACAATACCGTGATTTAACGGATAGCTTAAAAATGTTAATTTTAGCTAATCCCAACGGTGATTTAAAATCCGCATATGATGAAGGTTTAAATATCAAAAATCAGCTTAGCCATAAAACTAAAAAAGTTCAGGTTAATTTTAAATCTACGGATATTGATAAACACTATGTGAAGAAAAATATCTGCGATTATGATATTGTGCATTTTGCCGGCCACTGCGAGTTTGACAAGGCAGAGGCTAAAGATAGTGGTTGGGCCTTAAGCGATGGCGTTTTTAAGGTTGATGATATCCTTAAGATGGGACAGAGTTGCAGCTTACCGGCCCTGGTGTTTTCTAATGCTTGTCACTCCGCACAGGTAAATCCCGTTTTAATCGATTCAGAGTATCAGCGGGTTAATTACGGTATAGCCAGCGCCTTTTTATTTGCCGGGGTTAGGCATTATATCGGCTCCATCCGTAAGATCGAGGATAACGCCAGTCTGGTATTTGCGCAGGAATTTTATACTAAGCTTATCTCTGGAACAAGCGTGGGGGAGTCTGTGAGATTATCTAAGCTAAAGCTAGTCCAAAAGTATGGGTTGGCCAGTTTACACTGGGTGAATTATCTACTTTATGGCGATCCGGGCTTTGTTTTTTTTAAACTTCCGCGCCAGAAGGATCCTCGGCGTAAAATAAGTTGGGAAATTTATAAAAAGGTTATACTGAAAATTAGTTTAGCGATTATTTTTATTGGTTTGAGTATTTTCTTGGTTTTTTGGCTGCCTAAGATTAACCCCACAAAATTATATTTATTCCTTAATGCCGCCTCCCAGTATCGCCAAGGCAATAATCAGCAAGCTTTAACTTTAGGTCAGCAGGTAATTAATAAAGACCAGGATTATCTTGCGGTCTATCCTATCATGGCTAATGCTTATCAGCGTATAGGCGATAAAGATAAAGCCTTAAAGTATTATTTTGATTATGTGCTTAAAAGCGAAAAGTTAAATAATAAAGCCCACCTTACCCAGGCCTATATCAAACTGGGGTGGTTTTATCAGTTTGATGGGCAGTATGACAAGGCCAACGAGCTATATGATAAGGCGATAAGTTTAAGCCGGCAATTAGGGGATAAACAAAATGAGGCTTTAGCCTTAAGGAAATTAGCGGTTTGGCATATCGATAAAAATAATTATGAACAGGCCCTGGAGCTATTGACTAAGAGTGCTGCCATTAATTTGGAACATCCCAATAATTTTGAAAATGCAAAAAATTTGGCAAGCGATTATTTTGACATAGGCCTAGTTTTTACCAACAAAAATGATTATCCGGCAGCAAAGGATTTTTATGAAAAAAGCCTTAAAATATTTAAACGTTTAAAATTAAATAATGAAATAAGCGACTGTTATTTCAATTTAGGTGAGGTGTATTTTTATGAAAAGGAATATCAAAAAGCGCTAGAGTATTATTTCAAAGGCTTAAAAGTGGACCAGGTGCAAAATAATAAAACTAATTTAGCTTCCGGCTATAATATGATCGGAGAACTTTATTTAGAAATTGATGATTTGACAAAAGCCGAAAATTATTTTAAGCAAGTGGTTGAGTTATCCGAAAAAATCAACAGCCGGACGGATTTGGCCATTGCTAGTTATAATCTTGGATTGTTATATAAGAAGCAGGGTAGAAAGAATATGGCCAGGGAATATTGGCGTAAGGCGCAAGAAATATACAGATCAGTGGATCCGGACAAATATCAAGAGATCCGAAAAGAATTGTTGGAGCTGGATGATTTTTAAGAAAACATGGAAAACATGGAAAACATGGGGACGGTTCTATTAAGCGATTTTATGAAAGATAGAACCGTCCCCATGTTTATAGAACCGTCCCCATGTTTTCCTTAATAGAACCGTCCCCTGATTTTGCTTGACAATTATTATTTTTGGGTTATACTCTACTATGTTAATAGGATTAGTATAGTAAAGGAGACATAAATGAGAATTACTTATAAAGGTGATTATGCGTTAAAGGCTTTGCTGGACTTGGCTATACATTATGAGCAGGGGTTGTCTACGATTAATGATGTTGCCAAGCGCATTGATGCTCCGGTAAAATTTTTGGAGCAGGTTCTTTTGGATCTAAAAAAAGGCGGTTTTGTGGAAAGTAAACGCGGTAATGTCGGTGGATATCAGCTAGCTAAGGACCCGGCTGATATTACTCTTGGGCAGGTAATTAGGTATATTGATGGCCCGATTGAACCTATTGGTTGCGTGGAAAAGGGATATTCTAATTGCATTGATCTGCGCAAATGTGTCTTTAAAAACATTTGGCTTAAAGTTGCCCAGGCAACTTCGGATATCATTGATAATGTTAATTTTGCAGATTTAGCTACTCAGATTAATCGTAAGCAGGGTGCACTGGTTTATACGATTTAGAATAAAGGGGACGGTTCTATTTTTTACTATTTTTTAAATTTAAAAAATAGAACCGTCCCCATGATTCTACGATTTGATAATTATGAAAGGAGTAAGTAGATGACTAAAATTGACAGCAGATTAAAATTAGAAACACTGGTTCTGCATGGCGGTCAGGAGCCTGATCCGACAACTGGTTCAAGAGCTGTGCCGATATATCAGACAACTTCGTATCAGTTTAAAAGTACAGATCATGCAGCCAGTCTTTTTGGTTTAAAGGAGTTCGGCAATATTTACACTCGTTTGATGAATCCGACTACTGATGTGTTTGAAAAAAGGGTGGCCTTGTTAGATGGAGGAGTAGGGGCTCTAGCCGTAGCTAGCGGCCAGTCGGCGATTACTCTTGCGCTGCTTAATATTGCTCAGGCCAGTGATGAAATCGTGTCCGCTGATAACCTCTACGGTGGGACATATAATCTTTTTCATTATACCTTCCCGCGTTTGGGAATAAAGGTTAACTTTGTTCCGTCAAACGATCTGGTAGCTTTAGAAAAAGCAATTACTCCTAAGACCAAAGCGGTATATGCTGAGTCTATCGGAAATCCCAAGCTAAACGTAGCGGATCTTGAAGGCATATCTAAAATTGCTCATAAAAACGGTATACCTTTTGTTTTGGATAATACGGTTTCGCCATATTTGTTAAGGCCGATTGATTATGGGGTAGATATTGTGGTTTATTCAGCAACTAAGTTTATCGGTGGTCATGGGACAAGTTTAGGCGGGATTATTGTTGATTCCGGCAAATTTGATTGGACTAATGGTAAATTTCCATTAATCGCCGAGTCAGACCCAAGTTATCATGGAATAAATTTTGTTGAGGCGTTTAAATCACTGGGTAACATTGCCTATATAATTAAGGCGCGGGTTTGTTTGTTGCGCGATTTAGGGCCGGCAGTATCTCCTTTTAATTCTTTTTTGTTTCTACAAGGGCTGGAGACACTGGCTTTAAGGATGCCCAGGCATTCTGAAAATGCATTGGCTGTGGCTAAATTTTTACAGAAGCATCCTAAGGTAAGCTGGGTAAATTATCCGGGTTTGGATAATAGCCCTGAGAAGGAAAGGGTAAAAAAATATCTGCCTAGGGGCGCAGGGGCAATCCTGGGGTTCGGGATCAAAGGCGGCCTGGAGGCAGGGAAAAAGTTTATCGATTCTCTGGAGCTGATTTCGCATCTGGCTAATGTCGGGGATGCCAAAAGCCTGGCGATCCATCCGGCTACCACCACGCACCAGCAGTTATCCGCCAAAGAACAATTAGCCACCGGAGTAACTGCTGATTTTATCCGTTTATCGATAGGCATTGAACATATTGATGATATAATTTATGATATTGATCAGGCATTAAAAAAGACATAAAATAAAGGGGACGGTTCTATTTTTCCGTCATCTATCTGAGTTGAAAAATAGAACCGTCCCCTTTATTCCTTGGCATAGCACTATTTATGGGAGGAAATTATGGGCAAAATATTTTCGGATATTACAAAAACTATTGGCAATACTCCTTTGGTAAGATTGAATCGGATTACCGAAGGCCTGGGGGCTACGGTATTAGTAAAACTAGAATCATTCAATCCTCTTTCTAGCGTTAAGGATCGCATCGGCGTGGCGATGATCGAAGACGCAGAGAAAAAGGGGGTGCTTAAAAAAAATACCACAATTATTGAGCCCACCAGCGGTAATACCGGGGTGGCCTTGGCATTTGTTGCTGCCGCCAAGGGCTATAAATTAATTCTGACTATGCCGGATACGATGAGCATAGAAAGAAGACAGCTCTTAGCGATATTTGGCGCGCAGTTAGTATTAACTCCTGGCGCAGAAGGGATGAAAGGGGCAGTCAAAAAAGCCGAGGAGCTAGTTAAGGAAACTCCGAATGCGATTATTCTACAGCAGTTTAATAATCCGGCTAATCCGGAAATTCACCGTAAAACTACTGCCGAGGAGATTTGGAGTGATACTGATGGAAAAATTGATATTTTAGTGGCTGGAGTGGGTACGGGTGGCACAATTACGGGAGTCTCTGAGGTAATTAAAAAAAGAAAACCAACGGTTAAAGTTATTGCCGTTGAACCTGATGCATCAGCGGTATTATCTGGAGGGGCTCCGGGGCCACATAAGATCCAGGGAATTGGCGCAGGTTTTATCCCCCAGGTCTTAAACCGTGATATTATTGATGAAGTGATCCGGGTTACTAATGATGATGCCGGCCAGACTGCCAGACGATTGGCAAGGTTAGAAGGGATATTAGCGGGAATTTCATGCGGTGCAGCTTTATGGGCGGGGCTAGAAGTTGCTAAGCGTAAGGAAAATAAAGGAAAGGTAATTGTAGTTATCTTACCTGATACCGGTGAAAGGTATTTAACTACTTGGTTATTTCAAGAGGTAAAGGCATGAATAAAGAAAAGAAAATAATAAAAAATGATTCCGTAGGCCTGGTTAAGACGCAGGAGTTTACTTTTGAGTCGCTTAAACTCCAAAGTGGGGAGAAGTTTGGGCCAGTTACCTTAGCTTATGAGACCTATGGCTTCTTAAACCCGGAAAAAACTAACGCCATTCTTATTGTGCACGCTCTTTCAGGAGATGCGCACGCAGCCGGGGTGCATGAAAACCAAAACAATCCCGGTTGGTGGAATGCCTTTATCGGCCCGGGAAAGGCTTTTGATACGGAAAAGTATTTTATTATTTGTTCTAATATACTCGGAGGATGTAAAGGCTCAACCGGCCCGGCAAGCATTAATCCTAGAACCGCCAAGCCTTATGCTTTAGATTTTCCGCTGATTAGTATCAATGATATAGTTAATGCTCAGAAGCGATTAATCCAGCATTTGGGAATAGAAAAATTACTTTCCGTAGTTGGCGGGTCAATGGGCGGACAGCAGGTCTTGTCCTGGTTAGTTAATTATCCGAATAATTTACGCAGTGCAGTGCCGATTGCCACAACCATTAAAAATTCTCCGCAGCAGATTGCTTTTAATGAAGTGGGTAGGCAGTCAATTATGGCTGATGCGCACTGGAAATCCGGCAATTATTATGAAGGCCCATCTCCTTCTAGAGGGTTAGCAGTAGCCAGAATGATCGGCCATATTACTTATATGAGCGATAAATCAATGGCCGAGAAATTTGGCCGGACTAAGAAGGTTGTCGCAGAGCCGTTTAAATTTACCGCTGATTTTGAAGTGGAGGGATACTTGCGTTATTGCGGCGATAATTTCGTGAAGCGTTTTGACGCCAACTCTTACCTTTATATTACCAAGGCGATGGATAATTTTGATGCTTCGGGAGGCCGCCCGTTGCAAAAAGTTTTGCAGGGCATCTTGGCTAAGGTTTTGGTTATTTCTTTTAAGTCTGACTGGTTGTATCCGGCTTATCAGTCTAAAGAAATTGTCAAGGCCTGTAAACTTGCGGGAGTACAGACTACTTATTGTGAAATTGATTCAACTTATGGACATGATGCTTTTCTGCTGGAAGTTGAGGAAGAATCGCATTTAATCAGGCATTTTCTCAAAAAAGTATTTTATGCTTATGAGGTGACCGGTGATTATGGGGCGTAAGGATATTCAATTAGACCACAAAGTGATATCGGAGTTAATCAAGGCGCAATCTACAGTTTTGGACTTAGGTTGTGGCGCAGGTGATCTTTTATACCTCTTAATCAAAGAGAAGAAGGCGCGTGTTCAAGGCATTGAAATTGACGAGCAGGCAATCTATAAGTGTGTGGCTAAGGGGTTGAATGTTTTTCACGGTGATATCGATAGCGGTTTGGCGGAATTCAGCGATAAATCTTTTGATTATGTAGTACTTAATCAAAGTATGCAGCAGATTCTTCATGTGGATAAGGTACTTGTTGATGCCTTGCGCGTGGGTAAAAAGGTAATTGTAGGGTTTCCTAATTTTGCACATTATAAGTCAAGATTGCAGATGTTTTTTCAGGGCAAGGCTCCGGTTACCGAAGCGCTTCCTTATCAGTGGTATGAAACCCCGAACTTGCATTTTTTAAGCATCTTTGATTTTAAGAAGTATTGCCGCACAAAAAAGATCAATATCCAACGTAGTGTTTGTATTGGTAAGAACCATAAGATTTTGTTTTTACCTAATTTATTTGCACAGGTAGGGATATTTCTAATATCTAGAGAAGACTAAAGAGATTGTCATCCTGGGGGCCGAAGGCCCGAAGGATCCCGTCTTCGTTAATAGATTCTTTCCCCTCGCGGGAGCTTGATGGTCATTTTTCCCCAAGTGCCGGAGGCTGGGGAAAAATGAGGAGGGATAAATGCCGTATATCAATTTAAAATTAGTAGGAAAATTAAACAAAGAGCAGAAGGAAAAGATCGCTAAGGAATTTTCTGATACATTGTTAAAAGTCGCCCGAAAACCCAAAGATAGCCTCTATCTGGTTATTGATGAGGTGAACGAAAAACTAGGGGACGGTTCTATTTTTCTCGAGTTCAGTTTCAGAAAAATAGAACCGTCCCCTAGTTTTTAATAAAAATGAAAAAAATATCTTTAGTGCAAATTAAGGCAAATGAAAAAGTAAAGATCCTGGAGATTTTAGGAGGATCTAATTTAGAAACCAAACTCTTAAGTATGGGTGTATATAAAGGTAAACCGGTTACTAAGCTTAGTCATATTGGGCTAAGGGGGCCGGTAGTAATCAAAGCAGGAAGAACCATCCTGGCTCTAGGCCATAGCGTAGCAGAAAAAATAATCATTGAGAGAGAATGATAAAAAAGATTTATTTAATCGGTAATCCTAATGTCGGCAAAAGTGTTGTATTTTCGCGCTTGACCGGTGTTCAGGTAATTTCTTCAAATTATCCCGGAACTACTGTTGAGATTGCTAAAGGTTATTTACGCCTGGATAATGAAAAGGTTGAAGTTGCGGATTTGCCAGGTACCTATTCGTTAGACCCTACTTCCGGTGCTGAAGAGGTGGCGGTATCTTTATTAAAAGAATTTCCTAAAGAAGAGATTGCGGTAATTAATATCATTGATTCAACTAATCTTGAAAGAAATCTGCTTTTGACCTTACAGTTGATTGAGGAGGGTTTTCCGGTAGTAGTCTGTATGAATATGTGCGATGACGCCGGCCACCGGGGTATATATATAAATATTACTAAACTGGAGGAGCTTCTGAAGGCACCGGTGATTTCAACCTGCGCCTTAACCGGAGTGGGGATTAAATTATTAACCGAGAGGATAAAGGAGGCAGTGTCTTGTCCTAAAGGTAAACTTGATCATCAGGAGCGTTGGTTGGAGATTGGCAGGATTATTGAACAAGTTCAGCATCTTGAGCATCGGCATCATACTTTTAGGGAGATAATGGAAGATGCATCGGTGCGTCCGGTAACCGGATTGATTATGGCCGGAGCAATTATTTATGCGGCGTTTAAAATTGTGCGTTTTATCGGAGAAGGAATAATTAACCATATTACCGATCCGGTTTTTATCAATATTTATCAGCCGTTGCTGGAGAAGCTCTCTTCGAATTGGCAGGAAAAAGGTTTTTGGTTCCATTTGTTAATCGGCGATTTGATTAACGGAAAGATAGACTTTAAGCAATCTCTAGGCGTCTTAACGACTGCTCCTTACATCGAATTCGGAATGGTCTTGCCTTATGTTGTGTCTTTTTATTTTATTTTAAGCCTGCTTGAGGATATTGGGTATCTGCCGCGGTTAGCGGTATTATTAGATAATCTCTTGCACCGTTTGGGCCTGCACGGTTATGCGGTAATCCCCGTGCTTTTAGGTTTTGGTTGTAATGTCCCCGGAATTTTATCTACGCGAGTGTTAGAATCAAAGAGGGAGAGATTTATTGCTGCCACAATTATCTCTATTGGCGTGCCTTGTATTCCTTTACAGGCGATGATTTTTGGCCTCTTAGGGAAATTCGGCGGATTTTATGTAACCGGAGTATATCTGGTCTTATTTTCTTTGGTGATTATATTAGGGATAATCTTAAACCGCACCTTAACCGGTTATAGCCCGGAATTCCTCTTAGAAATTCCTCCTTATCGGTTTCCTCCGTTACTTATGCTTTGGAAAAAGCTTTACTTTCGCATCAAGGGATTTTTGTTCGAGGCGATGCCGGTAGTATTATTGGGAGTTTGTTTTATTAACATTCTACTCTATTATAAATTGTTTGATTTTGTAACGGCTATATTTGCGCCGATAGTTCATGGTTTATTCGGGCTTCCTAAAGAAGCGGTGGTTGCTTTAGCCATTGGTTTTTTAAGAAAAGATGTGGCTGTAGGGATGCTGATGCCTTTGGGCCTTACGGCGAATCAATTGTTTATCGGCGCCACATTACTGGCGATATCTTTTCCTTGCGTAGCTAGCTTTCTGGTTTTGGCTAAAGAGTTGGGCCTACGAGGTTTAATTAAATCCACTCTGATTATGGCCGGCATTAGTATTATTGTCGGTGCGTTACTTCATTTTGCTATATTGAAATAAAAGGGGACGGTTCTCTTTTTTAGTTTTAAGAAATGAGAACCGTCCCCTTTTATTTTTATTTTGTTAGATTTGTTTGCCTCTTACGTCAATTGCTGTAGGAGGTGGCAAAAGATGAAAAGAATAGTTTTTAGCGGGGTGGTGGTATGGTTAAGTGTTATGGGGAATGTGCTTTTAGCAGGGGATTTTAGCTGGGAAGATATCGGAAGAGAAAATCTTAATTGCCAAGCACTTTTAGTTGATGCGCAGGAAAGCAAGATTATTTTTGCGGGTAAATCCGGAAATATATTAAAAACTGATAATGCAGGGAAGAGCTGGCGCAGGGTATTAGCGGTAAAAGGAAGAGACGCTGATATTAATGCTTTAGTGATGGAAAAGAATAATTGTAATGTTGTTTATGCGGCAACAGGTAATGGTTTATACCGCAGTAGTAATTTAGGAGAACGCTGGGAGAGAATTTTCCGGGGTAAAGCTGAGTTGGAAAATCAGTGTACGGCGGTACTCAGCACCGCAGAAGCTATATTCGTGGGTACAAAAGCCGGCCTTTTTATCAGCAGGGATTACGGCCGTAGTTGGTATAAACAACAGACAGGCATCGGCAGCGGTTGCGTACTTAATATTGAGTCCGGAACCGGGCAAAATGCGGCTGTTTATTTAGCCGCCTCTAGCGGCATATTTAAATCTTTAGATGACGGCCAAAGCTGGGAGAGGGTTTTTGTAAGTTATACTCATCGGGATTCCGGAGAAGAAATGGTTAAGGAGGAGCCAGATCAACCGGAGAGGCTGACGGATATTAATTTTGTGAAGACAGACATACATAACAGCAATCTACTGTATTTTTCCAGCGCTCGAGGAGTTTATCGCAGTTCCAACCAGGGCCAAAACTGGGAAAA
Organism: Candidatus Omnitrophota bacterium; assembly: GCA_030691865.1. GTDB lineage: Bacteria > Omnitrophota > Gorgyraeia > Gygaellales > Profunditerraquicolaceae > UBA6249. The sequence continues at coordinate 13,345 of JAUYDL010000031.1, forward strand.
GCTGACAGAATACGGTTTACTAAATCGTGATGTAAAGATGATTTGTTTATCGGATAGTTCAGAGATTTTTGCGCTTACTTCATCAGGAGTTTTTCTCTATGGGCCTGGCCGCTGGGTAGAACTATCATTTGGCCTGGCCGCAGGCAAATTAAATTATCTGGCTTTAGATAATAAAACTAATATTTATATTGTCGGTGAAAAAGGCATATATAAGGCCAACCCAAAAAATACCTCTAATTCTTTACCATCGGTTCTGCTGCAGGAGTATCTTAAATCTGAACCCAGTATCAGAGACGTGCAGGAGGCGGCAATAAAGTATGCTGAGGTCAGTCCGGAAAAGATAGCACAGTGGCGTAAGACAGCGGCAAGAAAAGCATTTTTGCCAAAAATCAACATTGGCCTGGATCGCAACAGTACTGACTTATGGCATTGGGAAGGCGGATCAACCACTAAAAGTGATGATGATGTTTTACGCCGGGGCCGGGACAACATTGATTGGGATGTTTCTTTATCTTGGGATCTAAGCGATTTGATCTGGAATGATGCTCAGACAAGTATTGATGTGCGTTCAAAGCTAATGGTGCAATACATGAATTGGAACATCAGTACGATAGTTATTTAGAATTTACGATAAAAAGTAAAGAATTATTATGTCCTCAAGCTATATAAGCCTGAGGATTTTTTGTTTATTGATCAAGAAAGTAATGTTAAGTCAAGAGGTTATAGGAGGTTGCGAGAAATGATTCCTACAGGCATATCACCTACAGAAGCAGCTTTTGAAGTTATTGGTTTGGTTAACGCCAAGTCAATAATAGATTTTCTGTTTTTTGAGACCCAGATAGGAGCAGTTGTTTTTCTTATTGGAATGTTGACCGCTTTGTGGAGATCAGTCAAAGAAACAGATTTTTCAGTTTTATGGAGTTATTTAATGATGTTTTGCATTTTTTTATTTATTTTCATTAAGCCTATGGGCAGTCTTGAAAATGCCACTTCTACCATGGAAGCAGCTGGTTGGAAAGGCACTAGTACTCAGGAGGCTTTGAAAGATATTTTTATTGATACCGGTAAAACTCGAGCCGGGTCCTTAGGGCTTGTTTTAATAAGCCAGGGTTATAATGCAATTGTCTATGGCACGATAAGCGCTATTACCAAGGTTACTCAGCAGAAAGATTTTAACTATCTAAACAACCCTTTTATCGTAAATAAGGTGTCATTATATTTAAAGCATTTTAGCAGCGAAGGCATCAAGAAAGACAATGCCTTAAGAAAAGACCTTGAAGATTTCCTTAAAAACGACTACCCGCAGACCTTAGGGAGAATGATTAATAACGGTAAGACTCAAGCAAATATAACCAAGAAATGGTGGCCGGGTGATGAAGAGGTCATAACGAACTATGATTTGGATCAGAGGAAACGCTGGGAAGCTTTGGATTCAAGGCTAACCGCCTATATCAAGACAGAAATAGGCAACTTAGGCGCTAAGGGGCCATTTACCGACCTTTTCATAGACTATAAGGCAATAAAGATAAAGCTTCTTGCCGGACACGCTGAGAAG
>JAUYDL010000057.1 GCA_030691865.1 Candidatus Omnitrophota bacterium
TTTTGTTGCGCCGCGGTAAGTTGGAAAGATAAGCCGGAAATAAAATCATCAATTAACTTACCTTCAACAACGTGCCTGCTTCCAATTTTCTCTTTACGGCGCAGCTTTCTTAAAACCAGCGGCAGTTGAAAAAACAAAAATTCTTCAAAACTTAAACGCGTATGCGCCTGCACCCGCAAAGATAGGTCTTGCGGAAAATGGATATTTAATAAACTTTGCGCCAGATTAAGCAAGTTATGGCGGCTGCGTAAATCAAACGGCAACGGATCATTAATTTTAGGCAAGAATTCATCCAGGGCATTCTTAATCAAGCGCCGTAGACTGCGCTGACTGAATCCTGACGGCAAAGTATAAATCGGAACGATCCTGCCCACATTCAAAGAATCATCGTCTTGATTATCCAGAAATTCAAATTCCGGATTACTCATCTGCAACTTATTCTTATAACGCTGGACTTTCCCATAAAGAATGACCGCGGCATCCACTTTTAAATATTCCTTAAGATACGGCTGATTAAACCAGATACAAAATATCTTACCCGTACTATCCCCAACTGCTGCTTCCGTGATACTAAATGCGCGCCTGCGCCAGGAGTTGCGCTGGCCTCCGGCTAAAATTTGAGCTTTGATAGTATAAATCTGGCCTTCTTTAAGCTCAGAGATGTTGGCAAAATTCCTACGGTCTTCATAGCGGCGTGGAAAATAATATAACAGCTCCTCAATGGTATGCACGCCTCTGGCCGTAAAACTTTTTGCGCGCTTTGGCCCGATACCTTTAAGATATTGGATAGATGTAGTTTGCATAACAGAATTATTATACTATAAAAAACCAAAAGAAGGCTTGGTGTTTTTTCTAGGGGAACTTGAAATTTAAATATTTATATGGCATACTTTTAATGTAAGTGAAAGGTAGATCACACAACAAGGAGGCTAAAGACGATAGCGAAAGCTATTAGGCCTATCACCTACAAGAAAACCCCGGTAACTTTCGGGGCTTTTTTGTTAATGAGCGGATAACTTACGGAGTCCGGAGGACGACGTAAGTTATAGGCTGAAAGCCGTCCGCGAATTAATACTTGACCGCGTAGCGGTCAAGTATCTTTCCCTATAATATTCGAGTGATTAGGCACAGTATCTTTCCGAAAATAACTACGCCTGTTTAAAACCCCCAAAACCGAGTATTTTCCTCTCTTTTAGCCTAGGCGGCTCCATTAGCTGACGGATCGCTTCAAAAATGTTCTGTATTGCTTCATCGTGCTTGCCGATTCTTCGTTCCAGCTCCTCTAATTTATGTATTAACCCCTTGTGCGCTGATAGAATCTTACGCAGCTTCACAAATGCCCGCATAATGGCGATGTTCACATGTATAGCCTTTTTGCTGCGTAAAACGCTTGAGAGCATTGCCACCCCTTGTTCGGTAAAAGCGTAAACGTTAGGAGCGTGTTTTAGTTTAGGACCTATCACAAATTGTGATAGGTTCAGAATTTCTTCCCACCTCAATAAAAAGCCCCCGACAAAACGTCAGGGCTGATTTATCATATTGCAAAAACTGCCGAAATTTCTAGAGGAGGCAAAAATTGGAAACGGTCCAATTTTACAGTATTTTAATATTAGAGACAGCTGTTCCTATTTTCCAAACGCCCCTTGAATAATCTTTTCAACCTCCAGGCGGGTTCTGGCGCGCGAGGATCTCTCCCTTAGCCGGCGAACCTTGCGCAATCCTTTAGTATACCAAATATAAAATTTCCGAAAGATGATTACTCCGTTTCTCTCGCCATAAAAATCAATACAAGCATCTAAATGTTCCAACATAATTTTAGCAATATCCTCTTCTTTAGGCCGATTAACAATCTTACCGCTCTTTAAATATTCCTTAATCTCCTTAAATATCCAGGGGTTACCTAAAGATCCCCGCGCAACTACCAGGCCATCGCAACCAGTTTCATCAAACATCTTCCTGGCTAATGAACCGGAAAAAACATCCCCGCTGGAAATCAAAGGGATATCCAAAACTTTCTTAACTTCTCTAATTATATTATAGTCCACCTGACCGCTGTAGCCTTGAGTTTTAGTCCGGCCATGAAGAAACAGGGCATTTACCCCGCAATCCTGGGCAATCAAGGCAATCTCCCTGGCATTAACTGAGTCTTTATCCCATCCCGCGCGAATCTTTACGCTTACGGGAAGCCAGGCATGTTTGACGATTAATTTCAATATCTTGGCAAATTTTTTTGGATCTTGTAATAAGCTTGCACCCTCACCTCTACGCACCACTTTTTTTGCCGGACAAGCGGCATTAAAATCCAAAAGATCAAATTCATAACCCCTTAAAACCCCTAAGGACTTTAAAATATACTGCTCTTCGCATCCTAATATTTGAACCCCCAAAGGTTTATCTTTAGCCAAACTAGAAAGCATCTGCTTAGTCCTTCTGCTTTTATGGCTAATTGAACGGCAATTAATCATCTCCACAAAAGCCAACTCTGCGCCGAATCTACGGCAGAGCATACGAAATGGCAAATCCGTAATTCCAGCCATGGGGGAGAGAATTAGATTTGATTTAAGTTTTAATTTACCGATTTTTAACATATTAACAGAAACAAGGGGACGGTTCTAGAAAAAAGGGACGGTTCTATTTTCCTTAATTTTCAAGAACAAAAATAGAACCGTCCCCTTTTTTTTCAAAGTATATATTCAGGATTTTTAATTAGGGGCTTATTCTTTATCTCTTCGGCAATTGCCTGCGGAATTCCAGGCTTACCTAATTTGTAGTACATGTAATTCTTATAACCTTCCACTCCCGGTTGATCAAAAGCATTCACATTTAATAATTCGCCCTCAAAAGCTGTAGCCATCTGAAAGAAAAAAAGCAATGCTCCCCAGTTATACGCAGATACCTGGGGAATAATAATCGTGCAATTGGGACGGTTTTGGCTGACCAAAGCCCATTCTGTGGCTTCTTGAGCCAACTGCATAAGCTGGCAAAAACTTTTCCCGGAAAGTAAATCTCCCTTACCCGGTATTTTTAAATCAGTTTTAAATTTTTCTACCCGGATAAAAGTAACTACTTTATTATTCTCTCCCTCAACATTATTTTGCTGGATAGAGTGTAAATCATTGGTTCCGGCAGCGGAAATCGGCGTCCTGCCCCGGTTAAATAAATCCTCATGATTAGACAGCCAATTTTCCACCCCATCTTTGTCTACCTGGATTTTACGGTGATATTTCTTGCCCAGGCTCTCGGCTAAAAGCTGCACATACCAATCCGCGGTAGATTTAAGGGTCTGGGAAAACGGCATTAATATTGCCAGTGATTTTGCCTTCTTCTGATAAAGAATAAAGTGCAATAAAGCATACAGATAAGCAGGATTTTTTAAAATATCCTCATCACTACATCTGGTAAACATCTCCTTAGCACCCAGAAATAACTTGCGGATATCTACGCCCACAATTGCCAAGTGCATCAGGCCCATATTAAACTCCGAGAACCTGCCGCCAACGCCTTTTAAAAGTGGTAGAGATCGGAAGCTTAAAACATCTTTGCTTTGTTCAGCCTGAACTCTTTTGCGCAAAGACCCGGACTCCGGGTCAGTAATGGCTAAAATTTGCCTTCCATATTTAGTCCCCGCTACCTTTTTAAGCCAGGCCTCCACCAAAATAAATGCCGCCTTAGTCTCGGTAGTTTCTCCGGACTTAGAAATTACAATTACAAATGTTTTTTTAGGGTTAAGATTTTTCAATAAAACCATTAAAGTATCCGGATCCAGATTATTGCCTTCAAAATAAATACGCGGTGACTTCTTCCTTAAAGATTTAAACTCATTATAATAAGGCGCACACAGCGCATCCTGGGCAGCTTTTAAGCCCAGATATGAGCCACCAATCCCTAAGAAAAGGACATTTTCATATTTCTTAGCAATCTGGCGGGCGATTCTCTGAATTCCGGCGATATCTTCTTCTTTTTGCTGAGGCAACTTTGCCCATTCCAAATTTAATTTGACCCTTGCTCCGGGATCGGCAATAATCTTCTTTAAATGCACGGCTGCCTTCTGCGCTTGCGGCAAAATTTCATTAATATCATGTTGGCTTACACCATGGTCTTTCACGCTGAAATCGAACATATTGTTAAAATCGAACCTTAAGCTCATATACGTCTCCTTACTTGCTCGCTTCGCTCGCAAGTGTTTCGCTAAATCAAACCTTAAAGGTGCTCAACTTATCCGCCAGTTTCAAGATTAACAGTTTAGTATCCGGCCACCCCAAACAAGGATCCGTAATTGACTGGCCAAACACTTTGCCGCCAGGCTCCTGCCTGCCCTCTTTTAAATAACTTTCCACCATCAACCCTTTAACCATCTTTTTTAAATCCTTAGATTTGGCTAAGCTCTGCATGACCTCCTCAGCGATCCTGGGCTGCTCCTGAAAATTTTTATCAGAATTTGCATGATTAGTATCCACAATAATTGCCGGATTAGCCAGGTTACGTTTTAAATAAAGCTGGGTAAATCGCATTAAATCTTCGTAATGATAATTAGGAATACTTTGGCCATGATGATTAATTGCCCCGCGCAGAATACAGTGGCTCAGGCGATTGCCTTGGGTTTTAACCTCCCAGCCATTATAAATAAAAGTGTGCTGAACCTGCGCCGCCTGCACGGAATTCAACAAAACATTCAAATCACCGCTGGTAGGATTTTTCATGCCCACCGGAATATCCAAACCGCTCACCGTTAAGCGATGCTCTTGGTTTTCCACGGAACGGGCGCCAATAGTTACGTAACTTAAAATATCCTCTAGATACGGATAATTTCCCGGATAAAGCATCTCATCGGCAGCAGTTAATCCGGATTCACTTAATACCCTGACATGCATCCGCCGGATCGCCTTAATTCCTTGAGCGATGTTCGGGCCTTCGGAGGCTTTAGGCTGGGTCAACATGCCTTTATACCCCTGGCCGGTGGTCCGCGGCTTATTCGTATAAATGCGCGGAATCAAAATTAACCTGTCTTTAACTTTATTCTGCAAACGCGCCAGGCGCGATACATATTCACAAAGCGCATCTTCATCATCAGCCGAACATGGCCCAATAATCAAAAGCAGCCTGTGATCTTTGCCTTTTAAAACATTTAAAATATCCTTGTCCCGGGCTACTTTTATCTTGATCAATTTTGCCGACATCGGCATCTGTTGGGTGATCTGAGCTGGGGTGGGAATTTTCTGCAAATATGTAAAACTCATAATTATTTTTGGATAATTTTTACTGTGGTGCGCTGGCCATCTTTCCAGGGCCAAAGCATAGCTAAAATACTATCTGCACCCAAATCTTTATAATACAATGTCTGGCCGGGCATCAGTCCGCCGAACCCATCTACTGCCTGGCGTATTTTATGCGCCAGCCTGTTTTTCGAAGGATAAACCGGATCCCCCAATAAACTCTTCAATTGCCCGTTAAGTTTATCCAGCTCCTGCTGAATAATAACCCCCTCAAAAAAATTATCACAATCAGTACGCAAAGTTTCAAAACTAAACAACTTCATGTCTTTTCTAATCACGCTAAAATCCACATCTTCTCCTTGTGTACAGACACAACATGCGCCACAAGGCGCATACCTGCGCAATACAAGTTAGCGCAGGGTGCCTGTTTAATATTATAGCATGCTTAAAAAATATTTAAACCTTTTTGAAAATTAACTAATCCTTAACAAATTAAGTCCGGTTTTTGGGTCAATATCTTTACTTGCCTTTACGCCTGTTAGTTCCAAAATCACTGCCTCAATAACTAAAAATACTTTTGATTTACCGCGCAGGCAACCGGTTAAAACCTTTTTCTTCTTACCCATACTCGTGTGCAGATGAATCTGCGGCCCTTTAGAATTTGTAAAAATCGTGCCGATTCCCATAACCTCCCAGCCATCTTTAAAAACCACTTTATTCGGCTCTGGCGGGATAACCGGTTTCTTGGGCCCGGTGACTAAATACCCCTTCTTAAGCGCGCCGATAAAAATTACGGTGGCGGCTTTAATTTGCTCTTGCTTAGCCAGGCCGCTTAAGTTGTCGATTAAAATATCATCATCTTGGAATTTTGCCAGAAAAACTCTACCAATTGTCCCTTTAGTGTATTTCATATCTGATCAAACTCGATTTTAAATTACCGGTTTAAAAAATTTAAATTTCTAAAAAGCTAGCTGATAATAGCTAACAATGGTTTTTAGTGATTTTACTAAAAACCCAAGTGTGATATAAGTTATAATGACAACCACTACGGTAATAATTATCTTTGATTTTTTACTAAATCGGGGGTTAGTCCAGACTAAGGGCAGCATGAATGGCCCTATGCAAAGGAAAGAAGCAACTAGCGACCAGGTTTTAAAATACCATTTCGGCTGATTTTGATTATCCATCACTATTTTTTCTTGCCGGCTTTAGCCTTCTTGATCCTGGATTTATGCTCAACACATAGCACTTTAGCAATCGGTGACATTTTATCGCCTTCATAAGGGAATTCTTTGCAAGTTACCGGCTTAAAGGCATAATCAATTTTGTGTATTCTGCACAAACCATCAGAATCCTGAAAAACACATTGCTCATCTTCATAGCTGGTGCCGACCTTATATCCGGAAGGAAATTCTTTGTCTATTTCTAAATGAAAGAAATCACCTTTTATCCCCAAGGACAAAATCTTTTTGGCCTCCTCTAAATCAATCCAGGCCCCAAACTTACAGCAATCCGCCTGATTTCTACATTTAAAACAATCAATAATTATCTTCTGGTTTTTGCTCTTTTGCATAAACTATATTAGACACTTTTTACTATAAATCCCAAGTAATTTTAAACTACACGCACATTAATTGCGCGGGGGCCTTTATCAGATTTTTCAACATCATAAGAAACTGATTGCTCCTCATTTAGAGCGTCAAACTTTACCCCCACCAGGCTATTCTGGTGAAAAAACAGTTCCCGGCCATCGGTATCACTGATAAAACCAAATCCTCTGTCCCGAACTAATTTTTTAATTTTTCCCGTATTCATTTGGCCTCCTTTTTTTAAAAAAATAGCCTGACCTCTTGTTATAGAAGCCAGGCTATTTTTGGTTTAGTTTTACAGCTTGACTACATTCGTAGCCTGCTCGCCTTTAGGTCCTTTTTCAATGTTAAACTCAACTTCCTGACCCTCAGCTAAAGATTTATAACCTTCACCCTGGATTGCGCTGTGATGAACAAATACATCGCTACCGGATTCAGGTGTGATAAACCCAAAACCTTTTTGGTCTGAAAACCACTTTACTTTTCCCTTTGCCATTATTTACTACCCCCTCTCCTCTGAAATTTTAGCAAATAACGGCAGAAACAAAAAACCGCGAAGGTTAGCTTTCTAAACCTCGCGGCCTACAAACCTCTAATCCTTTATTCACTACTTACTAAGTGTAACACATTTTATGGATTTGTCTAGTAAAAATATGACTATTTTCCCCGCAGTTACAAGCAGATTTCTTTGTAATCTGCGCAGTGGTTAACTGCGGGATCTATGTAGAACATACCTAATACTTGAAATGTACAAAAATCCTTCCAAAGTTCTTATCGTCTTTTCCCAAACGATGATAAAGCTTCTTAATCTTTGGCTGCTCTAGAAAACGCAATACGCTCTTTTTTAATTGCCGCTCCCCTTACCCGGGATAATCTCAACTTCAGTAATCCTCTTTTTTACTGCCTCCTTAATTACCCTCTCTAACGACTCCTCGATCTTAGGCCCGTTGCTATAGATGCTGTGTAAATCCAGCTTGATCTTACCCATATTTCTTAATCACCTTACTCTTCATAATGGGGCTCCGATGGTTCTGACTGAAACCTTCCCGCAATGTTTTCTCCCTTCTCCGTAAACCATACCGCGCTTTTTACAAACAAAGGTAACGGTTTTATCTGCCTTTATACAACGGCCCAATACTTTTCCAGTCGTTGCATCTAACCCCGAAGGAATATCTACTGATAAAACATAAATACCTGAAGCATTAATTATATCTATAACTTTCTGATAAACAGGCCTTATTTCTCCCCTGGCTCCCACCCCTAAAAGTGCATCGATAATTAAGCTGAATTTTCCTATTCTTTTTTTTAAAAGGCCAAGATTCCGCGGTTCAATTTCAGTAATTTTTTGTTTTAATCTTAATAGTATACTTAAATTAATTTTTGCTTCATTTTCTACATCAGTTATTTTCCCCGCTAAATATACATCCGGCTTAAAACCTTCTGTCAATAAATGTCTGGCAGCGCAAAATCCATCCCCACCATTATTGCCCATGCCGCAAAATACCGCAACCTTACCATGGCTACTTTTAAGAATTTTTAATGCTTCTTCCATCACTGCTCGGCCGGCATTCTCCATCAAAATAAGCCCGGATATGCCAAATTTTACCTGCGCCTTTTTATCTAAATCATTAGCCTGCGGTGCAGTCAAAAAACGTTCATTTTTCTTCATCTTAAAATCCGAATTGGCGAAATCATCTCATGAAGAATTATTAAAAAGTTTCTTTGTATCCTCGGCTATAAGTTTTTTTAACCGCGGCGGATCCCAGGGATAAAAGGTTAGATTTTCTTCTCTGATCACAGCAGGTAATACAGCGTCCTGGGTCCCCTTCAAAGCCATTGCGATAATTCTATTACCTTTATTACGGTTTTTCTCAAGTTGAGAATCAACCCATTTACTATTATGTGTATTTTCCCCTATAAGACAAACAACAATACTGCATTTTACAATTTTTTCGCCTATTGCCCGTTTAATAACATCAGCACCTTGCGCATCAATATCTATATCTAAGGGGCCTTCGTAGAAATCTAAGTCATACTCCGGACTAGAAAGTAAAGGCATCAAATTCTTTACCTTTAGAGTATCTTCATCTGCAAAACTTAAAAAAACTCTTTTCATAATTACTTATAAAAACAGCTAAAAATATTAAGGGGTCAGTTTTATTTCTTATTACAAAATAATTCTGACCCCCGTTTTTTCACTAGCCTTTCTTCAACGCTGTGAGAACCCTTTCGTTATCACTGGTAGAAATCACCATGGTTGCCGGGCAGCCTGAGGCGCAGGTAGTGCCGTAGGCATATTTTATATCTACCCCTTCCTGCGATACCTTGTCGGTCACTAGTTTTAACGCGCCGATCTTGTTTTCAAGATCAATCATTACCACGCTCTTTTCTTCCTGTGATCTGTAGCCTGCTTTTTTCAAGGCATCAGAGACGCGCAGGTTATCCGCGGTTAACAGATGAATCTTGGCTTCTTTGCCCATACCGTAGCCCACAAAAGCCTCCAAGTTTATGCCGTTGTCAGCAACTATCTTGCACATATCCGCCAGAACACCCATCTTATTTGCCACCGTTACTACGATCTCCTTCTTCATATTCACCGCTTTAATCATTGCCAGCCTCCTTTCTTATCCTAAATAAAATAGGCGCCCCTATTTCTAAGAAGCGCCATATAATCTGTCCTGATCTTAATCCCATTACCACTCCTTCCGTTTATTTTCGCACTTATTTCTTAAAAAGAATAGCTAATATAAAAGAGGTATTAGCTAAGATTAAAAGACTACTGGCTTTAACCGCCCGTACCACCGCTGGATTAACAAATGATGTACCTTTCAAGATAAATGCTGCCACTATTAAAAGGCAACCAATGACTACAAAAGACTTAGATGAATTTGTCATATGCACCTCCTTTTCAAATATATTATAACTCCCCAAACCAAAAATCCCAAGCATATTTTGCCTAGGGGTGGTTATTTCAGGTACGCTTTCCCGATTAGCTCGGAAAGTGTCTAGTTATCTGCAGTAGCCTGAATTTCCACATTCTAAAGGATACTCAGCTAGACATCCTTCAGTTGTAATCCCTTTGGCCAATACAGGATCAACAGATTTAATTTCTTCTCCTTGTAGATGAACCCTCATTTGTCTTTTTATATGTTTTTGCACAACCCTCACAGGTTTTATTCAATTTTTCTACAGAGTTCCATGAACAAGCATATTCTTTCCAAAACCATTTAGCAGCATTCATTACACAATATTCATAGCCCTCTTTGTAATTGTCCCAATTCCTGTCACAATTAGACTGTTCTAAAAGTCGTAATGGAGTGTTGCATGATTGCGCAGATGCTTCAGAAGGATAAAAACTCCCAAAAACAACTGTACACATGTAAATTAATAATAGATACTTTTTCATTTTCCCCTCCTTGTTTTGTGTTGAGGAAGAACTGGAAGCCCGCTTCCGTCGCCTCTTCGAAGCAGCGCCCTGTCTCAACTGGCGGAGAGGCAGGAAGTCTGCTGAGCATATTTCCCTAACTCTCGTCGCTACAATATATTATAATAAACAGCAAAAATAGAAACGGTCCCTTTATTTGCAAAGCTAGTGCGTAGTCGCATACTCATTTTACCAATATTTTACCCCTATCAATGCTGTTGTCAACCAAAAACACCCCCTAAAGCGGACTGGTGAGGCGCGAGCAACCAGTATTCGCGGGTGGCTTGGGTGTTTTCGTAGCGCGTCAGCGCAAGAAAATACCTAAGACAGGACCCGCGACTTATTTGAGAATACGACTTGGCAAGCCGCGACCCCTCCAAGCGTTCCCGCTACCCTCACCAACCCAGACGCAGCACTACAAATCGAATAGGAGGCAGGATTACTCCCACCGTCCTTTCACACCACCGTACGTACGGTTCCGTATACGGCGGTTCATAAAGATTTTAAGAGTATATCAGTTTTGTTTGTAAGGCTACTAACCCAAGTTTATTAAAGTAAGT
>JAUYDL010000048.1 GCA_030691865.1 Candidatus Omnitrophota bacterium
GGGATCGACCCTGAAAAATCTACTATTTTTGTTCAGTCGCAGGTACCGGAACATCTTGAACTTTATTTTATTCATTCATTGATTACCCCCTTAGGGTTACTCCAGCGTTGCCCTACCTATAAAGAGCAGCTGCGGCAGGTAGATAATCGTGATTTAAGTACCTATGCTTTTTTAGGGTATCCGGTTTTACAGGCTGCGGATATTTTACTTTATAAGGCCGATAGTGTACCCGTGGGTGAGGATCAACTGCCGCATTTAGAGTTGACACGGCAGATTGTGCGAAAATTTAATTATCTTTATAAAACAACTTGTTTTTCGGAACCCAAGGCCTTGCTTACCCAGACTACCCGTCTTTTAGGCTTAGATGGCCGTAAGATGAGTAAGAGTTATAATAATTATATTGCTCTAACTGATGCGCCTGAGGTTATTCTTAAAAAGGTGCAGGGCATGTTCACCGATCCAGAGCGTATTCGCGTCACTGATCGCGGGCATCCGGATATTTGCAGTGTTTACTCTTATTATACGGCATTTTTCCCTCAGTTAAAGAATGAAATTCATGAGCGTTGCACAAAAGCGATGATTGGTTGTACGGAATGTAAAAAGGAATTGGGGGTTTTGCTCACTAATTTACTGGCGCCGATTCAGGAAAAAAGACAGGCTTTGCAAAAAGACAAAAGGCACATTCAGGATATCTTATCTACGGGGAGACAAAAGGCATCCCTGCTGGCTAAGAAAACTATTCTAGAAGTAAGAGGATTGCTTAAAATATGAATTATAAAATCCGCTTAGATATGTTTGAGGGTCCGTTAGACCTGTTATTATATTTAGTAAAAAAAGACCACCTTAATATTTACGATATCCCGATTGCCAAAGTCACTCAACAATACCTAGAGTATATTAATTTGATGCAACTTTTGGATTTAAATATTGTAGGAGAATTTTTGGTAATGGCGGCCACGCTGATGCAGATAAAATCCAAGATGTTGCTTCCGGCAGAAGAGTTGGCGGCCTTAGAAGTTGATGAGGATCCGCGCGCAGAGCTGATAAAAAGGCTTCTGGAGTATGAAAAGTTTAAACAAATCGCCGAAAATTTAAAGCAAAGGGAAATCAGCCAGCAGGAAGTTTTTAAGCGCCCTAAAACTGAAAGTGCGACGGATAGCAAAGCGCTCGATAAGCAAGGGGATAAATATTTTGAGGCCAGTATCTTTGATTTGATTAATGCTTTTTCTCAGGCGTTAAAAGATATACCCAGCGAAGTTTTTTATGAGGTGATCAAGGATCAGTATACGGTTGAGCAAAAAGTCCACGATATCCTGCACTTGCTTTTGGTGCAAACAAAAATTAAGTTTTCGGAGTTATTCGCTAAGACCAAGAGCAAGATGGAGATCATCGTGATCTTTTTGGCAATCCTGGAGCTGGTAAAAATGAATGAAATTATTGCCCGTCAAGACGCCGAATTCCAAGATATAATTATATCCCGGAACAAAGAAAACATTATTCCTTATGAGCGAAGAGACCAGACACACGCTACTGAAAGCTGATTCCATTATTGCTGATATTAAGGAATCCGAAGAGGATGTAGTTTTAAATATATCCCTGAGGCCAAAGAAGTTTGGCGAGTTTGTCGGCCATAAGGATGTTGTGGATAATTTAAAAATTGCCATCCAGGCAGCCGGGCAGAGAAAAGAGCCCCTGGAGCATGTACTTTTAAGCGGACCCCCGGGGCTGGGTAAGACTTCTTTGTCGCATATTATCGCGCATGAGATGGGCGCTAAAATCACCGCCACCAGCGGCCCGGCGATTGAGCGGGCTGGAGATTTAATCGGCATACTGACCAATTTGGAAAACGGAGATATCCTTTTTATTGACGAGATACATCGCATGTCCAAGGTGGTTGAGGAATTTTTGTATCCGGCAATGGAAAGTTTCCAGATCGATTTTGTTATTGATAAAGGGCCATACGCCAAAACAATCAAGTTTAATCTTAAGCCATTTACTTTAATCGGGGCAACTACGCGCACCGGGCTCTTAGCTGCTCCGTTGAGAGGCAGGTTTGGTATATTTTATAGCCTGGATTTTTATAAAATAGAAGACCTGGCTAAAATTATAAAAAATTCCAGCCAGTTATTATCGGTAAAAATTGATGATGCGGCAACTTTAGAGATTGCCAAACGCTCCCGGGGAACTCCGCGTATCGCTAACCGGCTCTTGCGCCGGGTAAGGGATTACGCCCAGGTTTTAAAAATCGAAAATGTAGATCAGGGCTCAGCCGCTAAGATCCTTAATGAGCTGGGTATTGATCAGGCAGGTTTTGATGATTTGGATCGCAAGGTCTTAAAATTAATTCTGGAGTCATTCGGTGGCGGGCCGGTGGGGATTGAGTCTTTGGCTGCCAGCCTAAATGAAGAGGTGGATACGATTGAGGATGCGGTTGAGCCGTATCTTTTAATGGCCGGGTATTTAAAACGTACTTCGCGGGGCCGGTTAGCTACCCGGAAGGCTTTTGAGCATTTTGGTTTAAAGTTCAATCAAGAACAACAGGAAGAAATTTTCTAGTTGTTTAAGGCGATGAATATCCTACTGCACATCTGCTGCGGGCCTTGTTTAATCTATCCTTTTAGCAGGTTAAAAGATCAGGGATTTAAAATTAGCGGATTTTATTATAATCCTAATATCTATCCGGTTAGTGAATATCATCGTCGTGTTGAGGCCTTAAAAGTCCTTAGTAAGGAATTTTCGCTTGATATAGAGTATCCTGAACATAAGGAATCCGATTTTTTTCAGGCAATTAATACTCAAGAAAACCTGCCCCAGCGGTGCGTAATTTGTTGGACATTACGTTTACAGAAAACAGCCCAAAAGGCTAAAGAAAGCGGCTTTACCGTATTTAGTACTACTTTACTGGTAAGCCCATATCAGGATCATCAATTGCTTAAACAATTAGGCCATCAAATTGGTCAAAAAGCAGGTTTAGATTTTTATTATGAAGATTTCCGCCCCGGTTTTAAGCAGGCGCAGATAGAAGCTAAAAATAAAGGTATTTATCGTCAGAAATATTGCGGTTGTGAATACTCAATGCGGCTTAAAACTTATGGAGCCCTAACTGCGGCATAAGGGAGAAAAATGAAGTCTAAAATACTAGTTATATTTTTATTCTGTTATTTATTTAGCCTTAGATTGGCCTTAGCTCTAGATAAGCAGATTCAAGTTAATCCGACCGTGGCTAGAGGTATTTGGGTGTCGGTGTTCTCCGGAAAAAAAATGCTTTATTCTGAGGAGGGGGTGCATAATTTAATTGCTCAATGTAATAAAGCTAAAATAAATGAGATTTATCTGCAGATTTTTCAGTCGGGTAATGCTTATTATGATTCGAAGATAACTGATAAAACAAAATATGACCAGATGGTTGCCTCAGCCGGGCTGGATACGCTAGATTTATTGCTTAGGGAAGCCGGGCAGAATAATATTAAAGTTTTTGCCTGGGTAAATGTTTTAAGTTTAGGGAAAAATGATAAAGCGGATATCCTGAATAAATTCGGCAATTCCATTTTGACCCGCGATCAATATTTAAGGCCGTCCAAAAATGAATCCAATATGGAGATGGATAAATATTACTTAAGGGAGGACCAGATATTCCTTGAGCCGGGCGATCCCCGGGTAGAGGAGTATATTTTAACCGTTATCAATGAGATTATTAACCGTTATCCGTTAATCAGCGGAGTGCACCTGGATTATATACGTTATCCGTCACCTGTGCCGTTTATGCCGGGGTCAAGATTTAGGAATTTCGGTTTGACTTACGGTTACGGCGCAAAAAATCTTGAGCGCTTTAAAGACAAAACAGGGCTTAGCCCGTTAGATCAGTTAAATAACGAAGATGAGTATTTGGCCTGGGATAATTGGAAACGCCAGCAGGTAACGGATTTGGTGCGTAAGATTTCAGGTTTGGTTAAAGTCAAGTCAGCGGATCTCTTGGTTTCCTGCGCGGTCATCCCGCTTACTGAACGCGCCTACAACAATGCTTTTCAAGACTGGTCAGCCTGGCTTGAAGAGGGCCTTATTGATTATGCCGTGCTGATGGCTTATACCAAGGATAATCAGTTCGCCAAGGAAGTAGTCAAATCCGCGTTAGGCCACCGCGGCAAAGGTAAAATATATATCGGCATAGGCGTATTTTTAATGAAAAACAACCCGGATCTTTTCTTTAACCAGTATCGGATGATCATGGATTTAAAACCCGACGGAGTTGTATTTTTCTCAATTGACGATTTAACCGACAAGGTAATCGGTTATCTGAATTAAATCAGGGACAGCGACTATTTATTTAATAAATAGTCGCTGTCCCTAATTATATGCTGAAACTTTCTGAATTTGATTACCCGCTCCCCAAAGAGCTGATTGCTCAATACCCGCTTAAAAACAGGCAGGACTCCAGGCTCCTGATCGTAAATCGCAAGGAGGGAAAACTTAGCCACGGCGTATTTAAGGATGTCGTAACTTTTTTAAGCAAAAACGATCTATTGGTCCTTAATGATACCAAGGTATTGCATTGCCGTTTGATGGGCAAAAAAGCCACCGGAGGCAGGGTTGAGATATTGTTAACCCGGCGTATTAGCGCTACAACTTTCTCCTGCCTGGTCCAGCCAAGCCGCACCAAGCCTGG
>JAUYDL010000059.1 GCA_030691865.1 Candidatus Omnitrophota bacterium
TCGTCCGCTCTCCCGCCTTAAGCCCAATAAAAAACCTCCCTGAAGGCGGGAGGCAGAGCCTTTTGTTGTCTGATGGTAGATTTGGGAGAAAAGAAGCTAAACTATAAATCGGCACAGTCTTTGATGTTGCTTTGGCTGAAAGCGATAAAGTATTTGAGGTGGGTATAGTTGATAGCCCATTACTATCTTTTAAGTAGAGGTGTTATAAAGAATACTTGACAAAATTTACTTTTGTGTTTTAATTAATTTGTTAATAAATAAATTGGGGAGGTCGTAAATACGGCCTGAGAGTTCCGCGGGGTAAGCGGATTACCCGATGAACCTGATCTGGATAATGCCAGCGGAGGGAAGGGAGGCCTGAATTGATACCCTTATGCGGTTGGCGTAAGGGTTTTTTATTTTTCCGCAGCTATTCTCCAGGTTTACCAAAAGTGGAGGAGAAAGATGTTTAAGAAGATAACAGAGTCTCAGATAAGCAGGGCAATAGTCAGAGAGTTTAGCAAGTGGTTTGATGATTATATTGTTTCAGATGTAATTGTGGTAGGCGGCGGTCCCAGCGGACTGATTGCCGCACGGGATCTAGCAAACGGCGGCCTCAAGACTTTAATAGTTGAGAGCAATAACTACATAGGCGGAGGCTTCTGGATCGGTGGTTATTTTATGAATACTTTGACTTTCAGGGCTCCGGCAGATAAAATTCTTAATGAGTTAAAAATACCTCACAAGGAGATAGAAGACGGGTTATTTGTTGCAGATGGGCCGAGTGCCTGTTCAAAACTTATTTCTGCTACCTGCGATTCCGGCGCTAAAATCCTTAATCTTACCAAGTTTGATGATGTGGTGCTCCGTAATAACCGGGTTGAGGGTGCGGTGATCAACTGGTCGCCGGTTTCAGCTTTGCCACGACAAATTACCTGCGTTGACCCTATTGCCTTGGAATCAAAGGTTGTAATTGACGCCACAGGTCATGATGCCTGGGTGGCAAAGAGTCTTGAGAAGAGGGGCCTGTTAAAATTGCAAACTTACGGCCCTATGGATGTCAATACTTCGGAGGACCTTGTTGTGGATAAAACAGGAGAAATATACCCAGGATTATATGCAATCGGGATGGCAGTATCTACTATTTACGGTATACCTCGTATGGGCCCAACATTTGCAGGGATGCTTTTTTCCGGTAGGAAGGCTGCCCAACAAATAATTAAGACATTAGCTCCAGCAGAAAATTTTTCTCGCAAAGAAGCCATTGCTGTTTAAAAAATCTGCGCCACCTAGCATAATTTCAAAGTGCCTCCGGATGCCCAAAATCGACGGAGGCACTTCTTTGCCGCATAACCTTCCGGTGCGACTGTAAAAATTTTTTAAAAAAATACTTGACAAATTATCTTTTTTAAGTATACTCTACTTTGTCAATAGGAATTGTAGAATTAAGGGGTTAAGATGAAAGTCACGTTTAAAGGTGATTATGCGTTGAAGGCTGTTTTAGATTTAGCGCTTCATTACAACAAAGAATTAGTGACAGGTTACGATTTGGCTCAACGTATAGATGCACCTATAAAATTCTTAGAACAAGTCCTCTTAGATTTAAAAAAAGGCGGCTTTGTTGAAAGCAAGCGCGGCAATGTCGGAGGATATCTATTATCTAAGGCACCGTCGCAGATTACCGTAGGAGAAATAATAAGGTTTATTGAAGGCCCGATAGAGCCGATTTCATGCGTAAGAGAAAGCTATTCCAATTGCACCGATATCCATAGATGCGTGTTTAAGAAGATGTGGCAGAGGGTTTCTCAGGCGACATCGGATATTATCGATAACGTAACTTTTGAAGAATTGGTTTCCCAAGTTAATGCCGGGCAGCGGGTGCTGGCATATTCTATTTAGAGGAATAATTACAATGACTATTTATTTTAAGAACTTGAATATGATGATGTGTTGCATGGCAATGTGTTGTTGCGGTATGGGAGGTCCGCCTATGTAAACATCATCAAATATAATTTGTAGGACGGGACAACCCACTACCAGAGGAAGAGAAAACGGTTAGTGGGTTTTTTATTTTTTGAATAGCGAGGGAGGAATTAAATGAGTTTAAAACAAAATCCTAAGAATATTGTAAATGACGCAATCTTAAAAGAAATAAGCGATGCAATAGGATCATTAGAGTTTGGGACAGTTACGATTAAGGTACATGGTTCGAAAATAATTCAGATAGAGGTAACAGAAAAGAGGCGCTTCGATGATGTCTGGCGCGTTGAGGAAGGAGGTGGGATATAAAATAGTTTTGTTCTTACCGGATGGTCGGAAGAACGTTTTTAAAACTTTAACCGTGCAATACAACCAGTCAGCTGGAGTCAAAGCACAAAAACTAATAAGGAGATAGAAAGATGAGAAAGCTTATATTGTTTGCGGCGCTTATCGTGCTGACGGTTGTATTTTTAACAAAAAACGCGTTCGCAGGAGCACCGTTTGTAAACTTGGAAGGCGTGGGTGGCGTAGCGTTTAACCCATTGGCGTATCTGGCAGATTCTGATGGTGAAAACAGCCATTTTAAGGTCGGCAACACCGATATTATAGGTAAGCCAAGGTTCGGCGCTTGGTATGTTAATCTTGACCATGTCAATGTTGACTGGACAGCCATAGGTGTTGCGGATACGTTCTTTAAGAGATTGGAAGTATCGTATGGGTATGAGACTATTAATCAGCAGAACACTACCGCCAAGCATAAAAACAACGTAGGAACCAAGCTTCTGCTTTTACCGGAGAATTCCTTTGATACGAAATTTTTACCCGCCATATCAGTAGGAACTATATTTAAGCATACTTCTAATGTGGGAGCGGGGGTTGATGCCAGTGGCCAAGATTACTATGTGGTTGCAACAAAGTTGATAACTCAACTCCCTCGGCCGGTATTACTTTCCGGAGGCGTACTTTCCACTAAAGGCAAGACCACGGGTGTGTTTGGATACGATAAAGATAGAAAGGCAACAGGGTTTGGCAACATTGATGTGATTCTTCCTTGGAATTTAATTGCCGGGTTCGAATACAAGCAGGGAGCAAGATACTCTGACTGGAAAGATGCTAATTACTGGGATGCGCATCTTGCCTGGACACCAAATAAGAATCTTACACTTATTCTTGCCTATGTTGATGCTGGCGACCACAAGTCTGCGACGAGAGTAGGTTTAGGGAATGGGGTGGTATTAAGCGCCCAGTATGCATTCTAAAAAATGAATAACAAATAGGACAGGGAGGAACCCTTAACTTCTCCCTGTCCAGAACTACGAAAGGAGAAATAAAATGAGTAAGATTGATAACCAGCTAAAAATAGAAACACTTGCCTTGCACGGTGGTCAGGAACCCGATCCTACAACAGGGGCAAGAGCAGTTCCTATATATCAGACAACATCGTATCAGTTTAAGAATACGGAACATGCCGCCAATCTTTTTGGTCTGCGCGAGTTTGGAAACATTTATACCCGAATAATGAATCCGACAACCGATGTCTTTGAAAAACGAATGGCAGCTCTGGACGGTGGCGTCGGAGCGTTAGCGCTTTCCAGTGGCCAGTCAGCAACTACGCTGGCATTGTTTAACATTGCTCAAGCAGGCGATGAGGTTGTTTCCGCTGATAACCTGTATGGCGGAACGTATAATTTATTTCATTACACATTCCCGCGCCTGGGGATAAATGTGAAATTTTTTAAGTCAAACGACCTTAACGCGTTTCAAAAAGCTATAACTCCAAAGACAAAGGCCATCTACGCTGAATCCATAGGTAATCCCAAGTTAGACGTCGCGGACTTAGAAGGGATATCCAAGGTTGCCCACAAAAACGGAATCCCCTTTGTCTTGGATAATACCGTATCTCCCTATTTGTTAAGGCCCTTTGATTTTGGCGTGGATATTATTGTTTATTCAGCGACAAAATTCATCGGTGGCCACGGGACAAGCATAGGCGGGGTAATCGTTGATTCTGGTAAGTTTGATTGGGATAACGGTAAGTTCCCTCTTATCTCTGAACCCGAACCAAGCTATCACGGGCTTGATTTCATCGAAGCGCTTAAGCCGCTTGGTAATATCGCCTATATCATTAAGGCGCGAGTTATTCTTTTAAGGGATCTTGGCACAGCGATTTCACCATTCAACGCCTTTTTGTTTTTGCAAGGGTTGGAAACTTTACACCTGAGGTTGCCACGGCATTCTGAAAATGCGCTTGCAGTGGCTAAATACCTAAAAAATCATCCGAGAGTAAATTGGGTCAATTATCCTGGCTTGGATGATAGTCCTGAGAAAGAAAGGGTAAAAAGATATCTGCCAAAAGGAGCAGGTGCTATTCTTGGTTTTGGAATTAAGGGAGGACTAGAAGCAGGAAGAAAATTTATTGATTCGCTTCAATTAATATCGCACCTGGCCAATGTCGGTGATGCTAAGAGTCTTGCCATTCATCCGGCGACTACCACGCATCAGCAGTTATCTGACGAAGAGCAGTTATCAACCGGGGTGACTCAGGATTTTGTTCGCCTGTCCATTGGCATTGAGCACATTGACGATATCCTTGCCGATATTGAGCAGGCATTAGAAAAAGCGGCTTAAGGAGGCTTACGATGGGGAGGATATTTTCTGATATTACTAAAACTGTAGGCAATACGCCTTTGGTAAAACTGAATCGCATTACCGAAGGATTAGGGGCAACGGTATTGGCAAAGCTTGAATTTTTCAATCCGCTTTCAAGCGTAAAAGATCGAATAGGAGTCGCAATGATCGAGGATGCGGAACGAAGAGGCCTTCTCAAGAAGGATACGACGATTATAGAGCCTACTAGTGGCAATACCGGAATCTCTTTGGCTTTTGTTGCCGCGGCGAAAGGCTACAAGCTTATTCTGACCATGCCTGATACCATGAGTCTTGAACGCAGGCAGTTACTTAAGATTTTTGGAGCTGAGCTTGTATTGACAGATGGCACAAAAGGTATGAAAGGGGCAGTGGAGAAAGCTGAAGAGTTAGTGAAGACCACTCCAAACAGCTTTATGCCGCAGCAGTTTAATAATCCTGCTAATCCTGAAATACACCGTAAGACTACCGCTGAGGAAATTTGGAATGATACCGACGGTAAAGTTGATATTCTGGTTGCAGGGGTAGGCACAGGGGGAACAATTACGGGTGTTTCCGAAGTGATTAAGAAAAGGAAACCGGATTTTAAAGCAATTGCAGTTGAACCTGAAGGTTCTCCGGTTCTGTCCGGCGGCAATCCCGGTTCGCATAAGATCCAGGGTATTGGCGCAGGATTTATCCCGCAGGTTTTAAACCGAGACGTTGTTGATGAGATTATTTGTGTTACCAATGATGATGCTGGAGAAACCGCTAGACGTCTTGCGAAATTAGAAGGAATCCTTGCGGGAATTTCAAGCGGAGCAGCGTTATGGGCTACGCTAGAAGTGGCTAAGCGCAAAGAAAACAAAGGAAAACTCATCGTAGTTGTTCTTCCTGATACAGGAGAAAGATATCTTACTACGTGGCTTTTCCAAGAGATAAAAACATGACGAAAGAAAAAGAAATAACCCAAAATAACAGCGTAGGAATTGTCCAGACGCAGTATTTTAGTTTTGATGTTCTTACGCTGGAAAGTGGGGAAAATTTTGGTCCGGTAACACTTGCTTATGAAACATGCGGCACCTTAAATGAAGATAAGTCTAATGCTCTACTTATTCTTCATGCACTTTCAGGTGATGCTCATGCCGCAGGTGTTCATGAGGGTCAAAATAATCTGGGTTGGTGGGATTCTATGATTGGTCCGGGAAAGGCCTTTGATACAGATAAGTACTTTGTGATTTGCTCCAATGTTTTAGGCGGTTGCAAAGGTTCTACCGGCCCTCCAAGCATCAATCCCAAAACCGGCAAACCTTATGCCCTTGATTTTCCGCTTATTACCATAAATGATATGGTCAATGCGCAAAAGCGTCTTGTCGATCATTTGGGCATTGAGAAATTGTTGTCAGTAGTAGGTGGTTCAATGGGCGGGATGCAGGTTTTGTCATGGCTGGTTAGGTATCCTGAGAGAATCCGTAGCGCCATACCTATTGCTACAACCATAAAACACTCTCCTCAGCAGATTGCCTTCAATGAGGTGGGCAGGCAGGCGATTATGGCTGATCCGCACTGGAACTCAGGAAATTATTATGGAAGCTCTCTGCCAGTCAAAGGATTGGCAGTTGCCCGGATGATTGGCCATATAACATTCATGAGCGATGTTTCCATGACTGAAAAGTTCGGAAGACAAAAAAAGAATAATGCCCAAAACGTCAAATTCACTGCTGATTTTGAGGTAGAGGGGTATTTGCGCTATCGCGGCGACAATTTTGTCAAAAGGTTTGACGCTAACTCTTACCTTTATATTACCAAGGCCATTGATAATTTCGATGCATCAAATGGTATGTCTCTTCAGGAAGTGTTAGAGGGAATAAAGGCGAGATTATTAGTTATTGCCTTTAAATCGGATTGGCTGTATCCGGCGTATCAGT
>JAUYDL010000071.1 GCA_030691865.1 Candidatus Omnitrophota bacterium
CGAAAATCTTCTAATTGTGCCTCCAGCAAAAAACGGAAAGCTTATTAATTAGTAATACTATTAGCGGGTGGCGAGCCTTGGACTCCCTGCCTGCCGGCAGGCAGGGAGCAGCATCTCAAAAATTCGAGCGGGCACGGCTGCCCTAATAAATGCCCCGGCAGAGCGAGAATTTTTGCCGAAGCAATTTTTGCCGAAGCGAAGATTTTCATCGCAGGGGAAAATCGAGCAGTGCTGCGAGAGACAAGGCTCGACAGGACCCGCGTAGGATAATAGCAAAGTTTTATTATTTTAAGACTAAATTAAAAAGATACCCGAGGGCGACAACCTGCGGAACAGTGACTAAAGGCATCCATAAAGCTACTCTCTTACCGACATTGCTCCAAAGCAGTCCAATCTCCGTGTAATCCGTAACTACTCCGGCCATAAGAAATACAAAGCTATTGCCCAATGCACCGGTCTGCCGGTAAATCTCAAATGCCAGAGGACTTGAACCTTCGGAACAAACCTCAATTACTGTTGCCACAATCAAAGTTATAATTAATCCCATCAAAGTAGGCCCCATAAATTTATGAAAAAAATGCACAGGGATAAAAGCTCCCGCCAAGCTAGCTAACAACACACCCAAGATAATCCACCCGAGTACCATTTCTGCAAGAGCAAGCATACCTGTAAAAACACCTTTTGAATCTGCAACTATGGAATCCCGATTAAATTTATAATTGCCTAGGCGCATACGAAAATCATCGATAATCGAATAATCTTTAGCTACCGGCACAATGTTTTTATTCTGCTGGATCCATCCCTTTTTCTCTAGAAACATAAATATCAATCCAGTATTAATAGCGATGACCACGGCAGCAATAATAATCAGCAGACCCTTTAAACCAAACAAACTCAACAACATCATAGTGACAGCAAAATTTGCCCAGGGGCTGGCCAAAAGAAAACTTACTACTGCCGGGTTACTTGCCCCCTTCTTATGTAACTGGATAGATAAAGCCAGTATCCCATGGCTACAGGCACTCATCAGGAACCCTAAAAATACGGCATTAAGAATAGTCAAAGGAGACTTCCGGGCTAAGACTTTAGAGATATATTCCCTGGGTATATAATGCTCAATAATCCCGCCCAGGAATAGGCCTAATAATACTGCCCACCAGATGGATGCAACATAATGAAAAAGAACTTTACGGAAAGTTTCCAGCGGCACCAACCAATAGGAAAGAAAAACCAAAACCAGTGTAATAATTGAAACTAGAAATAATTTACTTTTAAAAAAACTCTTATTATCCTGATGGCAACAGACAGGAGTCGAAGACATTTTTATCTCCAGATAAACCAGATAAATAAATAAGCAGCGGTTACCGCAGCAATTGTAAAAGGGATTCCTATCTTCATAAAATCCGTGAATTTAACCCGATATCCTTCTTTTTTAAGTAGGCCACAAGCAACGATATTGGCTGAGGCTCCGATAGGAGTTATATTGCCGCCAAGGCTGGCGCCAATCAGCAAACCAAAAAGAAACAAAGAAGGATTAATCTGTAATTTATCAGACATAATTATGGCTACAGGGAGCATCGCGGCTAAGAAAGGAACATTATCGATAAATGCCGAAAGGATCACCGAAAGAAACACTATCGCCGTATAACCCAGAAAGATATTGCCACCCATCAGGCTGACCAGATAATTAGCCAACACCTGAATCCATCCGGTAAGCGAGATCCCCCCGACAATAATAAAAATACCCACCAGAAAAAATGTAGTATCCCAATCCAGGCCTTTAAAACCAAAGATGATCGAAGTTTTGTTTACCAGTTTCTCCCAAACTAAAGCCAGGATACCAAAAACCATGCAAAGCTGGCCGGCCAAGGAGCTAAAACCAGAATCAAAAAATGAAGAGAGTGCCAATACAATAATTAAACTCACCAATAAAATAGTGGGTACCCAGCTTTTCACCTTTTCTACCGGGATAAGCTGAGTTTTTGTTTTATTTTTCCTGAAGATAAAATAAAGCACAAAGAAAGAAACAAAAGCCCCCAGCTCTACAGCAAAAAATATACTGGGTTTGCCCTGGTAAAAAAAGAAATCCCCAAAGTTCATCTTAGTAAAACCTCCCAAAAGCATACTTGGCGGATCCCCAATTAAGGTAGCGGTACCCTGAAGATTGCTGGAGACGGCAATAGCAATCATCATGTTCGTAGGATTAATCTTTAGCTTCTTGGCTAGGGCCAAGGCGATGGGCGCCACAATCAATACCGTAGCTACATTTTCTACAAATGCAGAGATAAAGCCGCTTAAAAGACAGATAAATAAAATCGCCCAAGCAGTGCTCTTGGCCTTATCCACAACTATTTCGGCAATATAAGCAGGAACCCTGCTCTGCATAAATACATCCGCAATGATCAAGGTGCCAACAAAGATACCCATCACATTCCAGTTAACCGCCAGAAATGCTTCTTTTAGCGATATGGCGCCAGTTAAAACCAATAACAGACTGCCCCCCAAAGCAACTAAAGTGCGCTTATGCGGAAGCAGAACAAACAAGAGATAAGAAATTACAAAAACAATTAAAGCTATAATTTTTGGATTCATAATTTGAATGTTAACATAAATAGTCGGGCCAGGCAACTCATTTAGAAAAAGCCGCTGGCCTAATTTTGAAGAGGAGTTTCAGGATTTTAGCCGTAAAATTGAGCTTTTTACTTATGCAGGCACTGGGTAAAAGTTTTTTTGTTCTTGGGTTCTTTAGTCAATTGTTTTGGGTTCACATTAATTTCCTTTTTAAATAGGTGAAAACGTCTTTTAAATTATAAAAGGCCATATAATCCAGCTTGCTCTCTTTAAGATACCTAAGTAAATGGTTCTTGGCAAATATCACATGCGCATGTTTAGCCGGACAGACATCCGATTCCCCTTCACCGACGTAAATGATTATAGAATCTTTCGGGGCTTTTGCCAAAAGGTTTTTTGTCTTACAATGCGCGCAGATCTGGCAATCTTTATTTTTAAAGGGATAATCCGTGATCATTTTGCCCTTAGAAAAACTCAATTTATTGGCATAAACTTTAAGCTTATTTATCCCGTTAATTTTTAAAACCCGGTTAAGGATGTAATCATAATTATCACTTAAAACCAAGGTTTTGACTTTCTTGGCTAACAAAAACTTATAGATTGGCTTAAAATAAGGATCCAGTTTTATCTTGGGCAAATAAGCATCCAAAGATTTTTTATTTAAATCCATGCCCCGCAGCTGGCCTTCCAGGCAGGTCTTGGAGCCGATCCTGCCGCTCTTCCATCTTTTTTCCAGCTCTACCCAGCGGTCATCTTTGGAAAAAAGCAAAAGCATATTATCAAAAACATCACAAGTAGCAATAGTATTATCGAAATCAAAAAATACAACGCACTTTTTAGGATTAAATTGATTACTTTCTGTCGCCATATAAAAAGTTGTAAAAATTTTACATAGGGGTAAAATTGCGGACTAAATCAACTACCAGTTTATTTTAATCCTAACCTCAAAAACTGTCAAGGAATAAAGGGGACGGTTCTATTTTTTTCTAGCTTAAAAAATAGAACCGTCCCCTTTATTTTAAGCTAAAACACCCCGGGTAAAGCTGTCTGGCAAAATACGCACCTATTTTGCGCCAGATGATACTCTAATATATTGAATTCCTCCCGCTTAATCAAAAGCTTCTGGCATTTGCTGCATAAAGTATCCTGTCCCCAGGTGCCAAAATTGCCAACATATACGTAATGCAATCCTTGACTTATACCTAAATCATAGGCCAATTTAAGCGTGCGTTCAGGAGTAGGCGCATAATCTTTAAATTTATAATCTGCATGAAAACGCGAAATATGCCAGGGGATATCCTTATTTACCGCGGCAATAAACCTTGCTATTGCCGTCAACTCCTCCGGAGTATCATTCTCGCCGGGAATAATCAAGGTAGTAATCTCAATCCAGACTCCGGCATCATTTAATAATTGTATAGAATCAAGAACCGGGCCAAGCTTAGCTGAACATATCCTTTGATAAGAACTCTCCTTAAAAAACTTCAGGTCGATATTAGCGGCATCCAGATATGGGCTGAATAAAGAAATTGCCGCCTGGCTCATATAGCCGTTAGTCACAAATATATTCCGCAGGCCTGCTTCTTTAGCCAGCTTTGCTGTCTCTAAAGCAAACTCAAAATAAATCGTCGGCTCAGTATAAGTATAGGCAATACTGCGGCAATTATTCTGCCGGGCTAGTTTTATAACTTTATCCGCGCTAAAATCCTCACCCAAATGCTGATTAATGGGATCAAACACCTCAAATCTTCTATCCAACGAAGCCCCTGCGAGCGTAAGCGAGCTGGGATTAAACTGAGAGATTTCCCAGTTTTGGCAAAAACCGCAACGAAAATTACACCCTACGCTGGCAATGGAAAAAGTTGATGTACCGGGAAGGAAATGATACAGTGGTTTCTTCTCAACCGGGTCGATGTTGGCTGCCACAAGCTTAGCATAATTATGCGTATAAAGGATGCCTGAAATATTCTGCCTTACTCCACAGAAGCCAAATTTACCCTCTGGGATTTTACAGCTATGCGCGCAAAGCTCGCAACGCACCTGACAATTCTCTAAACGGGTATAAAGCTGAGCTTCTTTCATATAAGTAAATGCACAAACTTTTCTTTTAATAAATGAGATACCTGATGCAGACTGTCTTTAACTGCAGGCAGCTCTCGATAGAATACACCTATTTTCTCTAAACCCAAGGCATCCGTATAGGCAGAAGTTATTTGGGAGGACAAAAGAATTATTTCTTGATTAACTAGCCCTCTAGCCAACGCAGTGGGGCCGGCGAGATCTTTCTGTGGACTAAATAAATAATCCCCTGTCCGAGCTAACTGCGTCAGTTGATTATTTTCACCTTCATCCCTGCCCACCACCAACCTGGTATGGAGCCCTAAACGAAAATGCCTGCCCACTTTTAAAAGTTCTAGATTTTCCAAATTTAATTCATCATGCGCCAGTAGCTCTATTAACCTTTTAGAAAAACTAGGGTCGGTCAACAAGCATCCCCCGGCAGGATTGGCGTAATCATTAAGGCCCAAATCTTGAGCCAACCGCATCTGTGGAGTGCGCTTCCGGCCGTTAAAATTAAGCAGCTTCTCTCTTTTAACCCAGCCCTCTTTCTCCGCCAAACTTGGAGGAAAGAACTGTGCCGAAAGCGGCCGCAATAACAAATCATCAAGACCACTTCTCTGCCGAATTAACTTTAAAGCCTGCTTATTTTGGGACATCGGACGCTGGCCAAGCACCTCGCCGGTAATAATAAACCTTGCTCCCAACTCAGGCATTAATTCCTTGGCTTTACTAAACATAAGAATCTTACAATCAATACAAGGGTTCATGTTTGAACCAAAACCATAATGCGGTTCTTGGATAAGCTTAAGGAACTCCGTCCCCAAATCTACCTCAATTATTTTTATACCAATATCCGGGAAACTTTTCTTTATGTCTATTTTACAGAAAGGGATTTTAAAATACAGACCAATTACTTCCAAACCCTGCTCTTTAATAAGTTTTGCCGCCAATAAGCTATCTAGGCCGCCAGAAATCAGAGCCAACGCTTTTATCTTCATGAAAATTTTTAGATATTTTAATTAACCTGGTAAGAATTTCTTCGCTAGTGCCATAAATGCTATCCCTAGCAAAAAGGCAAAAAAAGCGGCAGTTGAACGTTTAAGATCATTTTCTTTATGCAACTCAGGGATGAGATCGCTAGTTGCGATATAGATAAACCCCCCGGCAGTAAGTGGCAAAATAAAATTCGAGAAATTCACACTTAAGCCTGTTAAGAAAAATCCTGCCACTGCTCCAACCATAGCCGTAAGCGCTGAAGCAAAATTAAGCAATAATGCCTTTTTCTTAGTAAAACCACCGTAGACCAGCACTGCAAAATCACTCAACTCCTGAGGAATCTCATGCAAAATAACCGCCAAAGTAGTAACTAACCCAAGTTTTATTGAAACCATAAAACTTGCGGCAATTACCATGCCGTCAATAAAGTTATGAAATCCGTCTCCAACTAAAGTTAAATAAGTAAAGGCATGAGTTTTGCAAACACCCTCCTCATGGCAATGCCTCCAATGGAAGTACCTCTCCATCAGGAAAAATAGAATTATCCCTAAAATCAGGTAATAAAAAACATTTATACTGTTTGACTTTTCGAGTGCTTCCGGAAGGATATGCAAAAAGGCGCTGCCAATAAGTGCCCCGGCAGAAAAACCAATCAGGCAAAAAAGTATCTTATGCAGCAGATTATCCTTGATCGCCAAAGTAAGAATACCTATCAAGGAAATAAGGCAGACTAAAAATGTGCTAGCTAAGATCCAAAATAAAACCATGTGTAGGAATTTAACCTAAATTAGGTTTTCTGCCTTTATTAGCTTTCTTAGAACGCCAATTAAGCTTTCCTCTACGTTTTCTTTTTCCCATGTTTACCCCTTGCCCACAAAGGCACACCCGCGCAATTCTCCGCCACGAGGCGGATACCGACCCAATTCCATTAAGGACCGGGTGACTTATAAGCGCGGGGTGTTATAATAATTCAGCGGTACATTTTGTACAATATAACGCCCTGCCTCAACAATACAATCGTAAATAACCTTTCCCATAGGGGTTCCTGCATAATCGCTCAAACCGGCCCTAAAGACTTTATCCTGAGGAAATTTTATTTTTTCCCCGGGATGCTCCACCACCTGGCTTTGAATATCCCGGCTGCTGATTACCTCTAAAGTAACCCGATCAATAATCCGCAAACTTAATTGCATATTTGCTTTGTTTAAAACTTCACCCAATAAACCACCCATAAAACTACTGGCGCTACTTCCGCCGCCAGCTAAACCGGACTTACCACCTGAGTTTTCCGGTATAAACTCAACAATCCCGACGCTAATAATAAGAGCCGCATCTTGCGGGGCAACAATCAGGAAACGTTTGGTACTGTTTAAAATATTAACAAAATATTCTTTCAGGGCTAGGCTAACCTGCGCGTCAAGCCCGGAGGTTTTTAATTCGAAATCGTTAACGGCAATTTTGGCCTGAGCTCCCAGATAAGGACTCAGGAGCTCGCCTGTAGGAGTTTTATCCAACATAGAATGCGATTTTGTTGAAAGACATCCTGCCAGGAATAAAAATACCACCGCGCAACTTAATAATTTAATGTTTTTTTTCATGCGTGCTTTTTAATATATTACCGATTAAGCAGGCTGTCAAGGATAATCCGGAGCCGTTTAAAGCAGATCTCGCAGGCGGCTAATTGCAGAAATAATCCTAAATGGGTGTTCTCTTTTAATATCAAGCTTATTACTTGAGCCGCTGGTTACAATTACGGTATTAATTTTTGCGCGCCTTCCGGCTTGGACATCAATAACCATATCCCCGACATATAAGGTTTGCGATTTCTTAAGAAAAAATCGCTTAACTATTTTATTTAACATCTCCGGATGAGGTTTGCCATATCTGGTTTGATCCGCGCAAAGCGCATAATCAAAAAAATCAAACTTTATCGCGGAACTAACGCAGAACGTTACGCAGAACCTACGCAGAAATTCCGCATTAGTTCTGCGTATTATTCTGCATGGATT
>JAUYDL010000018.1 GCA_030691865.1 Candidatus Omnitrophota bacterium
GGAAGATTAAGCATTTTTTTCTAATCGGTGGTTGCGACGGTGCAAAGCCTGGACGTAATTATTATACAGAATTTGCCGAAAAAGTTCCCCAGGATTGCGTTATTCTGACTTTAGCCTGCGGAAAATACCGTTTCAATAAGCTGGATTTTGGTGATATTAGCGGGATTCCCAGGTTAATTGATCTGGGCCAATGTTATAATGCCTATTCTGCGGTGCAGATAGCCGTGGCTTTAGCCAAGGCGTTTGGCTGCGGAGTAAATGGCCTGCCTTTAACCTTGGTGCTATCTTGGTTTGAGCAAAAAGCAGTTGCCATTCTGTTGTCTTTGTTGTATCTTGATATCAAAGGTATTTATATTGGGCCGACTCCACCTGCCTTTATCAGTAAGAATGTATTTGGCGTTCTGCAGGAGAAATTTGGCCTAAAGTTAATTAGTACGCCTGATGAAGATTTAAAAGAAATATTGAAAAGATAAAGAGGAGGCAGGATTATGGCAGATTTAAGAGATTTACTGCAGAGCGCAGATTGGAAAACGGAGAAACATGTGCCGGTTATTGAGGGGCCGGATAAAATAAGCAAGGGCCAGGTTTTCAAGATTGAGGTTAGCGTGGGCAAGCAGATCGCGCATCCTAATACCACGGAGCATCATATTAAGTCTGTTATGTTAGAGAGTGTCAAGCTATTTCATGACTAAGGGGCTAAGTTTAGGAGCCTTTTAACTTTCTGTTATTCGTGGCAACCGGGTTTAGTTTCGGTTCGCACTCTTTAATTTTGCGTTTTGGAGCCTTAGGGGTCTCTGTCTATTGTCGAGTCTTACTGCTCTGACGTAGAACCGAGTCGTCCCCAGAGGCAAGCGTTGCTTGTGGCCCTATAAAGCTTAGCGTTTAAATATTAGTAATATATTCGCGTTGTTCTTTTAAAACTCTATAAATAATCAATGTCAGCTTTCGTGCTACCGCAACGATGGCCTTACGTGCGCCAACCTGTGGGTGGTGCTTAGAGCGGATACGGTCATAGAATTGGCGCAGGCGTGCATCTTTAGTAATATTCGCCCAAGCTGCTTCAATTAGTAAAGACCTAAGCACAGAGCTGCCTAAATGAGTAATTCGGCCTCTGGTGATCCGTTCTCCAGTTGAGTATTCAGAGGGCACCAGGCCGACAAAAGCAGATAACTCTCTGGGATTACGTAGCCGCTGCGGATCTCCGATGCTGGCGAGGATAGTTATGGCAGTGATAAAACCTATGCCGGGA
This sequence comes from Candidatus Omnitrophota bacterium, assembly GCA_030691865.1. Classification (GTDB taxonomy): domain Bacteria; phylum Omnitrophota; class Gorgyraeia; order Gygaellales; family Profunditerraquicolaceae; genus UBA6249. The sequence goes on from JAUYDL010000018.1 coordinate 1,250, forward strand.
ATAGAGCGAAGGTAATGTATATTGCGTTTGAGGCTTGTATTTTGATCAGAGAAGCTTTTAAGTTCTTTAATAATTATTACAGTTTGGTTGCGTGAATAATCTAGGTCATTGAGGAGTAAATCTAATCTTTTGCGCGTAGCCGGGCTACAGGGTAATTCTTTGATTCGCTTAATGTGCGCATAAGACCAGTATTGGGTTGTATCTTTTAACAGCGTGTGCAGATGGGCAAAGAGTAAAAGCGATTTGATGCGTTGTTTACTTACTTTACGCAAATCGACATATTCTTCACGCGAGCGAAGCAGTTGGCGTAATTCCCGGTAATCGTAATCCGGGATACGGATAGGTTCCATATCTCCGTTTTTTAAATGCTGGGAGATTCTATCCGAATCAAGGCGATTGTTCTTTGTCCGGTCATTGCTGGCTTTGGGAACTGATTGAGGAGGTACCATTAGACACCTGATATTTTGGGATGTTAAATAGTCATGAAGATGATAACCCGTTACTCCGACTTCATAGGCGCAAATAACTCTTTGGTTATTATACCTGTTGCGTATATGCTGGTAAAGGTTTTCCGGACTTGCGGGTATTTTATATGAATTACTCATGGTATCGTGATTTTTGACAGTAAATGAAAAACTTTTTGCATCAACATCGATGCCGATAAAAATATCGTATTCATTGGGGCTGTATACCATGTTTTCCTCCTTGTGAATGGTTAAACTGTTTGCCTCTAGTTTATACCATGTTTGGGAAAGCTTGGTACTCTAAACATATTATCTATTAGGGTAAGACACCTGGCGCTTATCGGATTTGCGCCAGTGTTGTCCCTGTGGACAAGGAGGTGGAGGCGTGAGACTTTTTAATACAATAGTAGTTTGGCTAAGGTACTTAAAGCAGAAATATATCACGAAAGCGCGGCAAACCCCGAGAATTTTGGGAACTCGTGAGGAAAAGCCAGGTGGATTCGTGATAAAAAATCATCCTTCCGGAGCGATCATCTCAGCTAAAAATTTGATTAATATTAATAATAAAGGGGCCGCCCTTGTGGAAAAAGATGGGGAAACCCAGCAGAAAAATTACCCCTCTATTTCTGAATGCCCGTATTGTCAGGGAAAGGATGTAGTGAAGAGAGGCTGGCGTAAGAAGAAATATGAAAAGGCCCAACTTTATTTTTGCAATCATTGCCAGAAGACTTTTACAGGACAGAAAGTTAAGGGAAAGAGTTTTCCTTTGCGGGTAATTTTTGAAGGGATTGGCTTTTATAATTTAGGGTATAGTTTAGAAGAGTCCTGCTTGCGTTTGAAGGAGCAGTTTGGTTTGGAAACAAATCCTTCCACTTTAGCGGATTGGGTAAAGGAATTTGAGCCGCTTTGCCGGTACGCGCGGCTTAGGCCTTACGCTTTAAAACTTTACAGCCCGGCGCAGATTATTCAAACCGCGCATCTTTTTCATCATCAAGTTTATGATTTTTCGGTGCACCGGGGGAAATTAGCGTTACTGTTGCAGGAATACCGGAATAATAAATTTGATAACCTGCGCGAATTTTTAGAGGCGATCCAATCTGAGTGCCCGCACCAGTTTTTTAAAGAGGGCCTGCGCGCCTCGGAGTTAAAGGTGGGCTTTAGCCCGGCGGAAGTGATTATTAAGGAGAAGCAAAATTTTGCCACCCGGCTTGCCGGGTTGGCTTTGCAAGCGGTAAGCGACAATAAACTGCGGCATAAGGCGCTGCAGGATTTTATGCTGCGTAATGATTCGGTTACGGTAGCAGTGGAAGTGCCGGTGTATATGGATCAGATGGATGTGGAACATATGCAGGAGGAGCTTAAGTTTAAAATCCCTATTAAGCTGGATAAGGAAGGCTCCAGGGCTTTTGTCCAGCTTACTCTTTACGCGTTAATGCTTTCACGTTTGACTGGCCTTAGGCTCTATGATTTTAAGTGCGCGTGGTTTGACGAAAATTCGTATTTTGAGTTTTTTCCTTTGCATGTAGTCTATAAGTTAAGGCAGCGGGCAAAAAAAGAGCATCCGGATCAGATAAGGATGGATTTTAAAGAACAGGAGGAGGTTGATGCTATATAATACGACTTATAGAAAATCCGCGTTCAGGGTAAAGAAGCCTATCCGCAGTTTTCGCGACCTGGAGGTTTATCAGCGCGCTAACGAGGCGGCCACGGAAATAATTACTAAAATTGTCCCTTTGCTGGGGGAAGGCAACTCGCCGATTAAGGATAAGCTGGTTGAATGCTGTTTGAAAATCCCGGAGTCAATAGCCATAGCGCATTCGCGCAGGTTTGAAAAAGGCGATGAATCAGACTTTCTGGAAAACGCTTTAGAGGGCTGTAATAAAGCAGTGGTTTATTTAGAGCAAGCGTGGGATATTTATATTAAGGATATTGAAGGCCGGTCAGTTTGCGAGGATTTAATCAAGCGCTATATCCTCGAGCGCAGGAAAATTTTTAACCTGTATAAGGCGTGGCAGAAATTTGAAAGCTACGCGCTAAAGAAACCGCAGGTGTAAGTGGAAAAGTAGAAACGATTCCCAGGAAACGATTCCTTTTTCCCTTGACATCTGTATATCACTATGATATACTTTAGCCGGAGGTGATAAAGATGTCCATGATAATGAATAAAGAGCTTCTTATAAGAATGCCCTCTTCACTTTATGAAGAGACAGCAAAACTCTGCAAGAAAAGATATGTGTCAATATCCTCATTTGTCCGGGAATTAATTGTTGAGCAGATAGAAAGCACCCTTACTCCGGCAGAGCAAAAGATTGTTGCAGAGGGTGAAAGGCAATACCTAAAAGGTAAAGGTACCAACTGGAGAAAACTAAAGCGTGGGTAATTCCAAAGCCCTTTTAATGCCGGCTGCGCTTAAGTTCTACAAATCTTGTCCGGAAGAGCTCGCCAAGAAATTAAATAAATGCTTTGAAGATCTAGAAAGCAATCCCTTTTGGGGCCCGAACATAAAGGTGCTAAAGGGCGAGAAGAGGCGATATAGATACCGGGTAGGTGATTACCGCGTGATTTATGGTATAGACAAAGAAAATAATAAAGTCTTTGTTACTTTAATTGCCTCTCGAGCCTTGGTATATAGAAACATAAATTAGACAATTGCTCCTCGGTTGATTGCCGTAAAACAGGACGTTCCCCAAGTGGTTTTTATTTTGCCAAGAGAATTTACGCCGGCTGGAAACTTTCTAATTCCACGCCTACGACTAATGCAATCATTACGGAATATTCGTCAGTATATTACAGAAAATCCTTTGAAATGGGAATTCGATTTGGAAAATCCCGATGTAATCCGCGATTCTCTTTGACAGGAAATTAGAAGTTAGGAATAGCGACAGATTTATAAAGTAGAATTTCTTTGTAAATCCTTTGCGTTTGTGGTAGAATTTGAATCAGGAGGTGGAAAGATGGTTATTCAGGCTGATTATCTTATCGATGAAAGAGGACAAAAGAAGTCTGTAGTTTTGTCTGTCCGGGATTATCTTAGGCTATTGGAATATCTTGAAGACTTGGAAGATACTTTAGATTTAAAGAAAGCAAAAGAATCTGCTAAGGGATTCATTGATTTTGCACGCCTTAAGTCTCAACTTAAAAAGCAAGGACGCTTGCATTAATGTATAGGATTGCCGTTGAACGTCGGGCTGCGAAAGAGATTAAGTCTCTCCAGCGATATAATTCCGCATATCATAGATACAATTGGGGGTCTGAGATTTAATTCGCGGCCGTATGGCGTCAAGAAATTAATAGGAGAAATCGGCTGGCGGATAAGGTTTAGGGATTATCGTATCTTATACATGATAGATGATAAACAGAAAATCGTTACTGTTTATCGGGTTAAACATCGGCGAGAGGTCTATCATTAACTCCTGTCAGCAAACAACGTCCTCCCAAACACAATTTTATCCCTCATCTGATGCCAGAAAAATAGAACCGTCTTCCTTTTTTCAAAACCGGACATTCTTGCCTTGCTAGAAACAGGACATTTTTGCCTTGCAATAACAGGAAATTGAGGTAATGTTGACTTTTTAAAAAAAAGATGTTAAAATAAAAAAACTTGGAGAGAAAATGTCTATTGATAAAGAAACAATTAAACATGTCGCGCATTTAGCGCGTATCGAGTTGCAGCCTAATGAGTTAGAGAAGCTTTCCGGAGAGCTGCATGAGATATTAGGCTTTATTGATAAGCTTAAGTATTTGAATGTAGAGCAAGTTAAGCCTACCAGTCATATTTTACCCATAAGTAATATACTGCGGGAGGATAAGCCTCATGTTTCCTTGGCCACGGAAAAGGCTTTGGAAAATGCCCCGAGTAAAAAGGGAAACTTCTTTAGTGTCCCAAAAATAATAGAATAATTATGGAATTAAATCAGCTTACTGCTCACGAATTATTGGAAAAACTTAAAGCCCGGCAGACGACCCCTAAGGCCATTCTAGACTCGCTCCATGCGCGTATACAAAAGGTTGAGCCTAAGGTTAAGGCTTATGTCAGGTTGGATGAACCCAGCCTTTCTAAGGGTATAAAAATTCGGAAGGAAGAGCTGGGTGGATTACCGATTACGATAAAAGATAATATCTGTACTGAAGGACTTCCTACTGAATGTTGTTCAAAAATCCTGCAGGGTTTTCGTCCGCCGTATGACGCCACAGTAATTAATAAATTAAAAGAAAGTGGCGCCGCAATTTTCCCGTTAAAAGCTAACATGGATGAGTTTGCTTTTGGTTCATCTTGCGAAAATTCCTATTTTGGGCCAACGCATAATCCCTGGAATCTAGATTGTGTTCCCGGAGGCTCCTCCGGAGGATCCGCTGCTGCCGTAGCTAGTGATGAAGCGATTTGGGCTTTAGGAAGCGATACTGGCGGTTCAATACGCCAGCCAGCATCTTTTTGCGGGGTGGTAGGATTAAAACCGACTTATGGCCGTGTTTCGCGTTTTGGATTAATTGCTTTTGCTTCCAGCCTTGATCAGATTGGCCCGATTACCAAGGATGTCCGAGATGCGGCAATTTTAACCGGGATTATCTCTGGGTATGATCCTTTAGATTCGACTTCGGTAAATCAGGGTGTTCCGGATTACACCAAAAGCCTCTCCGGCGATATCAAGGGTTTAAAAATCGGTATACCTAAAGAATATTTTGTCGCGGGGTTAGATGCGGAAGTTAAAATTATTATTGAAGAGGCGGTAAATAAACTCAAAAATTTGGGCGCGGTTACTAATCAGGTATCATTGCCGCATACAGAGTACGCTGTGCCGGTTTACTACATTATCGCTACAGCCGAAGCTAGCTCAAATTTAGCCAGGTTTGATGGAGTTCAATATGGATACCGGGCACAGTCAGATAATCTGATTCAAATGTATAAGTTGACTCGCGCACAAGGTTTCGGCCGGGAGGCAAAGCGCAGAATCAGATTAGGGACTTTTGTTTTATCGCATGGATATTATGATGCATATTATTTACTCGCCTTAAAGGTGCGCACACTGATTAAGCAGGATTTTGATAAAGTTTTCCGGGATTTTGATTGTATTGTTGCTCCCACATCTCCAACCAGCGCTTTTAAAATTGGTGAAAGGGCACAGGACCCCCTGAAGATGTATCTTTCCGATATCTATACGATATCCGTAAATTTGGCTGGAATACCGGCGATATCTGTTCCTTGTGGCTTTACCAAAAAAGGATTGCCCGTAGGTTTACAGATTATGGCCCGGCCATTTAATGAAGAGATGCTTTTTAGGGCAGCGCATACTTTTGAACAGAATACAGATTGGCACAAACTTAAACCCAGACTATGAAATACCAGACAGTCATCGGACTAGAAGTTCACCTGCAGCTAAATACTAAAACCAAGGCATTTTGTGGCTGCTCTACGGATTTTGGAAAAGCCCCTAATTCTAATGTTTGTCCGGTATGCCTGGGGTTTCCCGGAACACTTCCGGTTTATAATCGGCAGGCTCTAAATTCTGCAATTAAGTTAGCTTTGGCTTTTGGCTGCCAGATTCAAGAGCATACTAAATTTGATCGTAAAAATTATTTTTATCCGGATTTACCAAAAAATTACCAGATTTCACAATTTGATTTACCATTATCACGAAACGGATATTTGGATATTTATAGTCAAGATGGACCTAAGCGCATCGGGATTACCCGGGTGCATTTAGAGGAGGATGCCGGTAAGCTCATTCATGAAACAGGGGTAAGCCTGGTGGATTTTAACCGTACCGGAATTCCCCTGTTGGAAATCGTCAGTGAGCCGGATTTAAACAGCCCGCAAGAGGCTTTCGATTACCTGACGAGTTTAAAAAGTATTATCGAATATCTGGATGTTTCGGATTGCGATATGGAAAAAGGTTCCCTGCGCTGCGATGCCAATATTTCTTTGCGGCTTTGCGGGGCTGGCGAACTGGGTGTTAAAACCGAACTAAAGAATATGAATTCTTTTAAAGGGGTAAAAGATGCTTTAACCTTTGAGGTAGAGCGCCAAACCCGGCTCTTGGAAGCAAGCCAGAAGATGATTCAAGAAACCCGGCTTTGGGATGTGGAAAAGGGAGCCACTATAGCCATGCGTACCAAGGAGGGGGCAAAAGATTACCGATATTTTCCGGATCCGGACTTAACCGTTTTTATTATTGATCAATCCATGGTTTCTCATATAAAGGCGCAGTTGCCGGAACTGCCCCGGGAAAAAATGCGCCGTTTCGTTAAAGAGTACGGGTTAACTGAATATGATGCCAAGATTTTAGTGAGCTCTAAAAATGATGCGGAGTTTGCCGAAAGTTGTATTCAGGATTACCCGGGAAAAGATAAAAAAGAGATGGTCAATTGGTTAATTGGCCCGTTGTTGTCCGAAGCTAATTTGCGGAAACGAAAATTACATGAGTTAAATCTTGATAAAAATGAATTAATCAGCTTGATTGGTTTTGTTGGAAGGCAGGATATCTCCCATCTTTCGGCCAAGAGCGTACTAAGCCAATTGATTGATACTGGAAAATCTGCGCGAGATTTGATTCAAGAAGGTAATCTGCAGCAGATATCTAATGCTGATGCGCTCCTTGAGGTGATTGAAACGGTTATTCAGGAAAATGCAAAATCAGTGAGTGATTTTAAGGCGGGGAAAACTAACGCGCTGATGTATCTAGTCGGCCAGGTAATGAAGAAAAGTTCTGGTAAGGCTAACCCTAAGGTAGTCGGAGAATTAATAAGACGGAGGCTTGCTGATGCGTAAAAAGATATTTTTTGTTTCTTTGTTCATTGGGCTTGTATTTATCGGTGTAAGGTTAGGTTTTTCCGAAAATAAAAAGAAGAATTCTGACCAGTTGTATAAGCAGGTTGAAATATTCTCCGACACCCTGGCAATTATTCAAAAAGAATATGCCGTTGATACAAAAACCAAAGATTTAATCTACGGGGCATTAAAAGGCATGCTGGCTTCACTTGACGCACATAGCCAATTCATGGATCCGGAAACCTACGAGGAATTAAAAGTAGACACCCAGGGTAAATTTGGCGGCCTGGGTATTGAGATTACCATTAAAGATGGTATCTTAACCGTAATTACGCCGATCCAAGATACCCCTGCCTGGAAAGCAGGGATAAAAGCCAATGATCGTATTGTAAAAATTAATGACGTCTTGACCCGCGAGATGATCCTTACTGATGCGGTTAAAAAAATGCGCGGTAAGCCCGGTGAAGCCGTCAACCTTACCATATTAAGGGATACTGAAAAAAAACTCTTAGATTTTAAAATCACCAGAGACATTATTAAGATTACAGATATAAAATATGTGCGTATCCTGGAAGAGGGGATCGGCTATATCCGGCTAAGTGAATTCCGTGAAAATACCTTCCCGGAATTAAATAAAGCATTAGGTATTCTTTCCAAGCAAGGAATGAAGGCATAGATTATCGATCTGCGTAATAATCCCGGCGGCCTCCTGGATGTTGCGGTCAAGGTAACCGGAAAGTTTCTGGGGCCTAATAAACTGATTGCCTATACCAAAGGCAGGCAGGAGGATCAAGGGCTGGAATTTTTTTCCGAGGCTAAAAATACAAACTTAGGGTTGCCGCTGGTGATCCTGATTAATGAAGGCTCAGCTTCCGGAAGCGAGATTGTTGCCGGAGCCCTGCAGGATTATAAGCGCGCCATAATTATTGGGAAAAAGTCTTTTGGTAAGGGCTCTGTGCAGACAGTTATTCCCTTAGGGGATGGCTCAGCTTTACGTTTAACTACGAGTCATTATTTTACTCCCTCCGGCAAAATAATCCAAGATAAGGGGATTACTCCGGACATTCTGGCGGACGAGAAGAAAGTCTTGGATACCAAAATTGATGAGGTGGAGGGTAAAAAGCCCGATGAGATAAAAGATGCCTTTAATTATAAAGCCGATACGCAGCTTATGCGCGCCGTAGATACTTTAAAAGCAATCCAGATTTATAAGCAGGTCAAGGGCTTTTAAGTCGGGGTTTGTCAAATGAAAAACAAAACCTTTAAGGGGTTGGGGATTATCTTGCTTTTGCTTGTATTTATTGCGCTCATTTTGACTCCGATTCATAAAAAAGCCATGGTTAAGAAACCACCAAAGATGGCCGGCCGGATTGCTATTGTAATCGATGATTGGGGGTATAGCTTAAATAATCTTCTGATTATTGAGCAGATAAAACAACCTTTAACCTGCGCGATTTTACCCGGCTTAAAAAATTCAAATCCGGTTATGCAAAAATTAAATAATTTAGGTTTCGAAATAATTTTACATTTACCCATGGAGCCAAAAGAAAAGTGGGGCCCCGCCCCAAATTTAGAAAACAATATGATTACCTTGGGGTTGGATGCTGAGGGAATCCGTAATATTTTTGAGAAAGATTTATCCAGCGTTGCTTTTGCCAGGGGGGTATCGAATCATATGGGGTCGCGCATTACCGAAGATAAAAAGGCAAGCGCCTTGGTGATGGCTGAAGCAAAAAAACGTAAACTATACTTTTTCGATAGTTTTGTAACTAACAAATCCGTCTGCTCAGCTTTGGCTAAGAAAATAAAGATTAGATTTGCTAAAAGGGATGTGTTTTTGGATAATCAGGATGATTTTGGATATATAAAAGGGCAGTTGATAAAATTAAAGAATTTAGCCAGAAGGCAAGGCACAGCTATTGGCATCGGACATGACCGTAAAAATACCTTACTGGTATTAAAGGAGATGCTTGCGCAACTGGAAGCAGAAGGTTATAAATTTGTTTTTCTTTCGCAGGTGGTGCAATGATTGTTTTAGGGATTGAGAGCTCTTGTGATGAAACCGGGGTGGCCATTGTTAAGGATGAGAAAAAGATTTTAGCTAATGTCGTGGCTTCCAGCCTAAAATTACATAGCCGCCACGGAGGGGTGATCCCGGAGATTGCCTCGCGTATGCAGCTGGAAAGTATAGCCGGTCTATTTACTGAGGCAATTAAGACCGCTAAAATAAGGCCTGAACAGATCGACTTGGTTGCGGTTACCACCCATCCCGGTTTGCCTGGGTCACTGATGGTGGGAATCGCATTTGCCAAAGCACTGGCTTTAAGCTTAGGTAAGCCGATACTGGGGGTTAATCATATTTATAGCCATGTTTATGCCAATGTTCTTTGTCACGGTAATATTAAGTTGCCGGTTGTAGCTTTAGTTGTTTCCGGAGGGCACACCTCTCTTTTTTATATAAAAGATTTTTCTAAAATTCAGGTATTGGGGCAAACCCGTGATGACGCCTGCGGGGAGGCTTTTGATAAAGTAGCCAAGATGATGGGCATGGGTTATCCGGGAGGCCCATTAATTGAAAAAATAGCTAAAGGTGGAAATAAGCATAAAATTAGATTTGCCTGTTGGGGAACGAATGCTGAGCTGGATTTTAGTTTCAGTGGTATAAAAACCGCAGTTTTATATTATTTAAAAGATAAAAAATCCGGCATTAAATTGAGCAAAGACCTGGCTGCTTCTTTCCAGGAGAGCGCCGTCAATGTTTTAGTAAAAAAATCCCTACTTGCCTGTAAACGAAAAAATGTTACGAATCTTTTAATCGGCGGAGGGGTGGCGGCCAACAGCTGTTTGCGTCAAAAATTCATGGCGAGCGCTAAGTTGGAAGGAATTGACTGTTTTTTTCCGAATATTAATCTGTGTATGGATAATGCTGCGATGATTGCCGGTTTTGGAGGTTGTCTTTATAAGCGCGGAGCAAGAAGTGACTTTAACAACTAGGGGACGGTTCTATTTTTCTTTTCAGAAAAATAGAACCGTCCCCTGATTCAAAAAAGGAGGATGTATGCCTACGGATTTACAAATGATCGTGCGCTTATTATTAACTTTGGTTTTAAGCGGCCTAATCGGACTGGAAAGGCAAGTACACCGTAGAGATGCCGGCCTGCGTACACATATATTAGTCGCTTTGGGTAGCTGCCTTATCATGTTGACATCTCTGTATGTTTTTGATATATATAAAGATCAGGTGGCCTTAGATCCCGTGCGGATTGCTGCCGGAGTAGTTACCGGTATTGGTTTTCTTGGCGCCGGTACAATAATTCGGGAATCTGATGGGGTCAGGGGCTTAACCACGGCGGCTAGTCTCTGGGTGGTTGCGGGGATTGGTTTAGCGGTGGGAGTGGGTTTTAATAAAATAGCAATTTATACCACGATCTTGGTTTTAATTGTTTTGCATTTTTTACACTATATAGAAGTACCACTTTCAAAGGAGGGTAAATATGGCCTTTAAAAAGAATGTAGAGGAAAAGACGCTGGATGTCGATGCCGCAATGCAGGGGAGTTTAAGTTTTAAGGATCCGGTTAATCTGCGGATTAATGGAAAATTTGAAGGCAATCTGGATACCCGGGGTAATTTGACTATCGGCACTACGGCTGTAATCAACGCAGATATCGTGGGAGATAATATTATTATTGGCGGCCGGGTCAAGGGCAAAATTACTGCTAAAGAAAGACTTACCCTTCTTCCGCAGGCGATAGTTGAAGGACATATCTATCCGGCAAAACTTAATATTGCCGAAGGCGCAGTTTTTGAAGGACAGTGCACGATGCTGCATGATTTTCTTAATTCTGAGCAGCTGGCCAAATACCTGGAGGTAGAATTAAGCTCGATCATGGAATGGGCTAATTCAGGAAAAGTGCCGGCAAGTAAAGAAAATAACGACTGGAAATTTGAACGTAAAGCAATAGATTCCTGGGTAGCTTCAGGCAAAATCGCAAAATAAATTTATATAAAAAATGACTGAAGAAAAAATGCTCACCGTTAGAGACGTATCAATTATGCTGGGGGTCTCGGAAAAAGATGTTTTGGATCTGACTGAGAACGGAACGATCCCGGGTTATAAGGTAGGAGGCGTATACCTAAGGTTTAAGAAGGAGCAGGTTGAGCAATACAAGAAGAATCAAAGCCTCCTGTTGTCTAAGGCGGCTAAAGGAGAATCTGAAGGCTTAGGAAGCAGGATTCATGATTTCTTTTATTTTAATGATTTTTATATTTTTGCCCTAATCTTCATAATCCTCTTGGGATATCTGGTTTACCGGGGCCTATAGAGCAATGTCTGCACGCAAAGGGTTTTGCGATTTAGGGTTTGCCAAAATTGATACCGATAGAAAGAAACGAAAAGGATTTGCGGAAGTTATTTATTGCCCGGGAAAAGATCGCCTGCACTTAAAGGAAATTGCTAAGAAAACAATTGATTCCCGCGAAGACCTGCTTTTAACCAAGCTAGATAAAACTACATTTTCCTTTTTAAAGAAAACAATCCCTGTTTTAAAATATAACCCCCTGGCAAAAATTGGTTATTATATAAGTAAACCCAAAACCCTCTCGGAAGGTTCGGTTTTGGTGGTTTCTGCCGGAACAGCTGATATTCCGGTGGCTGAAGAAGCGGCACAAACCCTGCTCGTTATGGGTAACCGGGTCGAAAAGCTCTATGATGTAGGTGTAGCCGGAGTGCACCGCCTGATGAATAATATTGATAAATTAAGAAAGGCTCAAGTAATTGTGGTAGTGGCGGGTATGGAAGGAGCTTTAGCTAGTTTGGTCAGCGGATTAGTCAAGGCGCCAATTGTGGCTGTACCGACCAGTTGTGGATATGGCTCCAGCTTTTCTGGTTTGGCAGCGCTTCTAACTATGTTAAATGGTTGTTCGCCGGGAGTGAGTGTAGTCAATATTGATAATGGATTTGGGGCAGGCTATTTTGCCAGTTTAATCAATAACACCCCGCGCTTATAAGGAATTGCGCGGGTGTTGTATTCCTAGCAAAGTAATGTTCCCCCTCGCGGGAGCTCGGGGTCATTTTTCCCCAAGCGCCGGAGGCTGGGGAAAAATGAGGAGATAATAATGGCGTTATCGGGTTTGGATATTTATAAATTATTGCCTAAAACAAATTGTCGACAGTGTGGTTTAGCCACTTGCCTGGCTTTTGCCATGCAGCTGGCTAAGAAAACATTGCCGATTGAAAAATGCCCTTTTGTTTCGCTTGAGGCTAAAACCACTTTGGAAGCGCAGGCAATGCCCGCGATTAAATTAATTACTTTAGGTAGTAATGAATCGAAATTTGATATTGGTAATGAAACGGTAATGTTTAGGCATGAAGAAAAATTCCGTAATCCGACCGGAGTTGGTTTTATTATTGATGATAATCACAGCGATACCGAAATAAAAGAGCGGCTTAAAAAAATTAATCAATTAAAATTCGAACGTGTAGGCCAGGAGCTTCGAGTTAATCTTGTTGCAATAAAGCAAAATAAGGATGCCCAGAGGTTTCTAGAGGCAACTAAATTGCTTCTGGATAATACTACTTTGCCGATTATGTTGATGAGCAGCGACCCGGCTGCTTTAAAACAGGCGGCAGTTATCAGCCAAGAGCGTAAGCCGCTGCTTTATTCTGCGCAGCAGAAGAATTTCGCGCAAATCGCTGCAATAGCTAAAGAATTTCAGTTGCCTTTAGTAGTAACTGCACAGGATATTGACCAACTGAGCCAGCTTACCAAGGAACTTAACGCCCTGGGAGTTAAAGAGCTGATTTTAGATACCGGGATAAAGCCTATAGCGGATAAAATCTGGGATTTAACGCAAATCCGCCGGCAGGCACTTAAGAAATCAAATCGCGCATTGGGTTATCCGAGCCTGGCAATTGTCCAGAAATCTGACCCTTATGAAGAGGCAATGGAGGCAGGCGCTTATATCGCTAAATATGCCGGGATCGTTTTGATTAAAGGCTGGTATAGCTGGGAGGTTCTTTCAATTTTGACGTTGAGACAAAATATTTATACTGATCCGCAAAAACCTTTACAAATTGATCCTAAGCTTTACCCCATTGGGCAGGTAAGCCGGGATTCGCCGGTTTTGGTTACCACTAACTTTTCCTTAACTTATTATACTGTTTTGACAGAGGTAGAGGCCGGTAAAATACCTGCATATATTTTAAGCGTAGATACCCAAGGCATGTCTGTGCTTACTGCCTGGGCTGCCGAAAAATTTAACGCCGAGGCAATTACAAAATCATTAAATAGCTTAGGTGTAAAAGAGGTAATTGGACATAAGAATTTGATTATTCCCGGTTATGTTGCCATGATCAGCGGTGACCTGGAAGATCAGTCAGGGTTTAAAATAATTGTGGGCCCGAAAGAAGCAGCCGGGATTCCCAGCTTTTTGAAAAATTTACAGTAACTCTAAGCCACCCGCAAAATCATTTACTGTTTTTACAAAAAACTGGTAGAGGTTAGAAATAAATATGCAAAAATTCAAAGTTACATTTCTTCCTGATAATTTATCTGTTGCTGTTGAAAAAGACAAGACTATCCTTGCCGCGGCGATATCCGCGGGGGTCTATATTAACTCTAACTGCGCAGGGGATGGAATTTGTGGGCGATGCAAGGTGATTGTTAATCAGGGCCAAGTCCATAGCCAGCCAAACGGAATAATTACCGCGCAAGAGAAAAAAAATAATGTGTATCTGGCTTGTCTGACAACTATCCACAGTGATTTAGAGGTTTTGATTCCGGATAGCTCGCGGATTAATTTTGATAAGCTTACTCCGGAGGAGCTGGAGGAGCGGCTGAGCGGCCTTTATTCAAAGGCAGAAGATATCCAGTCCGTGAAGGCAAAATTCCAGGATAAAGTCTTTAAGCATTCGCCATTTGCCACAAAATTATATCTAGAGCTTCCCCAGCCAACGCTTAATGACAGTATCAGCGATTTAGAAAGATTGTATCGGGCCTTGCGCAGCTTTGGAGAATTCCCCGTGGTGGCCACCGGGTTATTCAACATTCGCCAGTTGGGTGAATTATTACGCGACTATGCCTGGAAAGTCACCGTTACCTTAGGCAGGCGCAATGATGCGGTTGAGATCGTTCTGATTGAGCCAAATGACACAACGGCTAGGAACTTTGGGCTTTGTTTTGATATCGGCACTACGACAATTTCCGGACAACTGATAAATCTAAATTCAAAAAAAATTCTAGGGACCAAAGCAACCTATAACCAACAGGCTGCTTTTGGCAGCGATGTAATTACACGTATAGTCTATGCGGCCAAAACTGACGGTTTAGAAAAATTACATAACGCTGTTTCTGATACGATGAATCAAATTATCAAGGATTTAGTCAGCGAGCATAAGGTGAGCCTTTTTGATGTTAACTGTATTGTTTGTTCGGGAAACACGACGATGATTCATCTGTTTTTAAGCATGGATCCGGCGCATATCCGCCGTGAGCCATATGTTCCTACGGCAAATTTTCTGCCGGTTTTACGCGCCGCAGAAGCAGGGATAAACATTAATCCCAGAGGATTGCTCAGTTGCGTTCCCGGTGTTTCTAGTTATGTGGGCGGGGATACCACCGCCGGAGTTTTATCCAGCGGCATATATCAAAAAGAAGAGCCCTGTATTTTAATTGATATCGGGACAAACGGAGAGATTGTTTTAGGTAATCGGGATTTTCTGGTAGCCTGCGCGGCATCGGCTGGCCCGGCTTTTGAAGGCAGCGGGGTAACTAGCGGCATGCGCGCCTCAAGCGGGGCAATTCAAAAAGTAAGTATAAATAAAAATGATTTTAGCGTTAAGTATTCGACGATTCAGAATAAATTACCCCGGGGGATTTGCGGGTCAGGTTATATTGATTTACTCAGCGAAATGTTAGAGTCCGGAATAATTGATAAAGGTGGAAAGATTAAAGCTGCAGGCAAACGGATTCGCTCAACAGATAATGGGGTTGAGTTTGTGGTTTGTTTTAAAGAAGAAATCCAGGCTCAAGCAGATATTGTGATTAACGAGGCAGACATTGAAAATCTTAAGCGCTCTAAGGGGGCGATATATTCAGCTACCGCTATTCTAGTTAAACATTTAGCCTTAGAATTCTCCGCCATTTCTAAGATATTTATCGCCGGGGGGTTCGGCACATACCTGGATATTGAGAAAGCCATCAACATCGGATTATTGCCGGATTTAGAGCGTTCTAAATTTGTTTTCATCGGTAATAGTTCTTTGGCCGGCTCCAGAGAAATACTTTTATCCAGCCAGGCGATGGCCATGGCGGATGCGCTTGCCTCTAAGATTACTTATTTTGAATTATCGGTTGATCCGGGATACATGGAAGAATATAGCCAGGCGTTATTTTTCCCGCATACGGATTTAACTAAGTTTCCTACGGTGAAATTTTAAATGGGTTATATTATTGCGCTGGCCGGAAAAGGTGGTACGGGAAAAACTACGATTGCCGCTTTAATTGTTCGTGCCTTAAAAGAAAAAAAATTGGGTTCAGTTTTAGCCATCGATGCAGACCCCAATAGCAATTTAGGGGAGGTTTTGGGCGCAAAGCCGGGTGATAATGTGGGTGCAATCCTTGATAATATATCTGTTGATCCGAATAAAGTTCCTGCGGGAATGACCAAAGAGCGCTTTATCCAGCATCAGGTTCAAGCAGCCATTCAGGAAGAGGATGGTTTTGATTTATTAAGCATGGGCAAGCCCGAAGGGCCAGGCTGTTATTGTTACGTAAATAATGTTTTACGCGGCCTGATGGCTAAACTGATTAAGGATTATGATTACATAGTAATGGATAATGAGGCCGGATTAGAGCACTTGTCTCGGCGCACCTGCCGCCTTGCGGATATGCTGATCGTGGTATCGGATGCCTCTAGCGTAGGTTTAAAATCAGCTAAAAGAATTATAGAACTAGTCGGTGCTTTAAAATTTGAAGTTAAAAAAAGTTTTCTTTTGATTAACCGTTTTAATAAAGGTACTCAAAAGGATAAAATTAAAGAAACCGGTTTGGATCATTTAGGCAACTTGCCGCTGGAGCCGCAAATTGAGCAGTTGAGCTTACAAGGTAGATCAATTTTTGATTTAAAATCAGGTGCGCAGATATTAACGGCGCTTAATTTATTGGGAGACCAGATATGGAAACACAATTAGTGCTTGAGAAATGGCAGGGAGTAATTTCCACTGTAATTATCGGTGCTAAAAAAGAAGAAGGCGGTTCCCGCAGCGATACTGTAAAAATCGGCGGGCAAATCACCATGCCTCTATTATTTAAGGAAGGCGCTACTCCTAATAAACCTAGGATTGCCTTTGAAATTTCCGACATTGCTCCGTTTGACTTCGACGAAGAGTTGATCGCAACCTACGGCAAAGCAGTAAATGACCCCTTTGCCTGGGCGGATATCTGCGTTAATGAATATAAAGCAGGGTTGCTCTGCCTAAAAATGCAAGGAACGCATCCTGATTTTGGCAATAAAAGCCCTGAAAGTGCAGCAAAGTTTATCTCTGCATTATTAAGTAAAGTTAAAGTTCCTTTAATAATTATAGGAAGCGGGGATGACGCCAAAGATAACCTGATTATGCCGGCTTGTTCGGAGGCAGCTAGGGGGGAGCGTTGCCTGATTGGTTGCGCAGTGCAAGATAATTATAAAACTTTAGTGGCTTCTGTATTAGCTGACGGCCATAGTATTATTGCTGAAAGCCCGATAGATATTAATATTGCCAAACAATTAAATATTTTAATCTCCGATATGGGGTTAAGCCTGGAGCGCATTGTAATTAATCCGACGATCGGCGCATTAGGGTATGGTTTGGAATATGCCTATTCCATTATGGAGAGGGCAAGGCTGGCTGCTTTATCCGGAGATAAAACTTTGGCTTCGCCGTTTATTTGTTTTGTGGCTCAAGAGGCCTGGAAGACCAAAGAGGCAAAAGCTAGTTCCCAGCAGGGAATTATCTGGGAGACGCTTACCGCCACCAGCCTTATTCAATCAGGAGCGGATCTTTTGGTCATGCGCCATCCTAAAGCCGGCCAGAATGTAAGTAATTATATAGAGGCATTATTCAAGGGGTAGAGATGTTTATAATCGGTGAGTTAATTAACGGGATGTATTCTAATATAGCTTTGGCGCTTAAGGATCGTGATAAAAAAATCGTGCAAACCTGCGCGTTGGAGCAAATTGCCAGCGGAGCAGATGCACTAGACCTAAGTTGCGGGCCAGCTTCTAAAAATCCCTTAATTGATATGCCCTGGCTGGTGGAAGTAATCCAGGAGGTAACCGATAAACCGCTTTGCCTTGATTCCGGTAAGCCTAAAGTTATTGAAGAAGGTTTAAAAGTTGCCAAAAATAAAACTATAATTAATTCTACGACTGCAGATGTAGAAAAATTGGAAATACTTATTCCGTTGGCTAAGAAATATAGATCTAAGCTCATTGGAATAACCATTAGCGCCAAAGGTATTCCGCAGAATAAAGATCAACGCCTGGAGTTAGCGGCAACGATTCTTACACATACTGGTGAACAAGGGTTTCCTATTGAAGATCTGTATCTTGACCCAATAGTTATGCCGATTAATGTGGCGCAAGGCCAAATCCGAGATATCCTGGAGGTGTTGCTTGAGTTTAAGATGATTTCACAGCCTCCTCCGAAAACAATTATAGGCTTAAGTAATATTTCTCAAGGCGCGAAGGCTCGCAGCCTGATCAACCGCACATTTTTGTCGATGGCGGTTGCATCCGGTTTAGATTCTGCTATACTTAATCCTAAAGATAAAGAGCTTATGGATGCATTAATTACTGCAGAGCTCATTTTAAATAAAAACATTTATTGTGATTCGTATTTAGAGGCTTATAGAAAAAAGTAGTTGATAAATTTGATGTTGATTTATGGCGGAGTAGCTCAGCCTGATAGAGCACGCGGCTCATACCCGCTTGGTCGGTGGTTTAAATCCACTCTCCGCCATTTTAAGTCGAAAGAGGCATCCTCCCCCTCATGAAAAATAAAATTATATTTTTATTAATACTGCTGTTTCTCGGAAATATTTATGATTTTTCGTTAGCCGAAGAACTTACCCATAATAAAGAAAAATCTTTTGTCCGGGAGATTTTTAATTTTCATGTTGTCGAGCCGGGAGTCCTGCGGGGCAGCCAGCCTTCGGAAACCAGCCTTAAATTACTGAAAGATTATTGCGGGGTCAAAACAATTTTAAATCTTCGCGACGATGAAAAGAAGGTTAATTGGGAAAGGCAAGTGTCTGAAAAATTAGGCATGGATTTTATCAATATTCCGATGAATGGGGGCCAGAAACAGTCGGCTAAAAAAAATAGAGCAGTGTCTTAATATCATGCACGATAAATCCATGCAACCTGTTTTTGTGCATTGCCAGGCAGGTAAAGACAGGACAGGCATGATTTGCGCTGCCTATAAAATGAAATATGATAATTGGAGCTTAGAAAATGCCTTGTTTGAGATGCTTGTTTATGGCTATAGCCGGAGTTGTTGTTTTCAGCTTGAGGAATCCTTATCCGCTTGGAATTTATGGAGAAAAGAAAAGCCGTTAAACCCCTGATTATTTTCTTGAGATTTTCTTCGCCAGTTTCTCAACAATCAAGGAAGTAAGAATAAATACGCCTGCCTCAGTGAATACCGTGGCTAATGCTGCCCCCACGTAAGAAAACTGATTTATCAGTATGAATATAAGCGGTAAGCCGGTGAGTGCGGCGGCAATGTGAATTTTGGCATAGAGATCTTGTTTACCGCAGACGAGAAGAAACTGCACCTTAAAGTTATTCGCCCCCACAAAAAATACCGCTGCTAACAGAAGCCGCAAAGCAAACACTACTTCTTTATAAGCAACTCCGCAAGCCAGGCTGATAATCCAGGGAGCTAAAAAAAAGGCAATGGGCAGGCTGATGACAAAGCCTAAAGTTATGCCATCCTGGATCTGATACATTATGGCTACTGCGCGCTGCTTATTTTTTGCGAAAACATTACTGATCCTGGGGTATACTGCCCGGGTGAATGAATCCATAGGGAATGTCTGAATAATATTGGCGATCTTTTCAGCCAGTGAATAATAACCGGTAAGCACATTGTTGGTAAGCAATCCTACGGCAAAAACCCGGCTGGTAGTATAGGCGTTAACCGCTAAAATAGAAATAAAAATATCCCAGCCCGTTTTAAGTTCCTTTTTTATATCCGCATATTTCTGTAAAATAAATTCCAGTCGAAATTTCTTAAAGGCAATATAAAGCCCAAGTATTCCGCTGATTATAGATAAAAGCGAACCTAATAGCGGCACGAGCAGGTAATCCTCGGGCCCCTTGATAAAAATAAAAATACAAATTGCGTAAGTTATGCCGCTGATTACATTGACTACGGCAATATAGCTCATTTTTTCTTTACCTTGGAAAAACCAGACAGGGAATAAAGTGCTGCCCACCACTGTCCCAAAACATAAGATGTAAACTATCCAATTATCTCTGAATCTAGGCACAAGATATAGAATGGCACAAAGGGCCAGCAAACTTATTGCCGCAAAGATAAGTTTTACGGTCATTACCGTAGAAAATAGCGCGCTAATCTTTTTTTTATGTTCTTCGATCAGCGCGATCGTCCGGGTAGCTGATAAGCTGAAACCATAATCAGTTAAAATCATAAAATATTGCACCAGGCTTTGGGCAAAAGCGATTAAGCCGAATTTTTCTATGCCGATTACCCTGATCAAATACGGAAGAACAACTATGGGCAGGATATAGCTAATACTCTGGAGAGTGGTGAGGGAAATAAAATTTCCCAGGACAATTTTTCTTTCTTTGTGGGTGACGATTTTAGCAGTCATCTGCATTAATTTACACTTTCAGCGGAGTAAAGTCAACAAAAACCCAGGGGACGGTTGTCCCCTAGTTTTTTTATAATTTTATGCTAAGATAAATCCAAGATGAATGAGTTTAGGGAAACAATTAAAAAACATAATTTGATCCAAAGAGGGGATAAAATTCTAGTGGGAGTTTCCGGAGGGCCGGATTCACTGGCGTTGCTCTTGAAGCTTTTTAGCCTAAAATCTAAGTTAGGCTTAACTTTACACATTGCGCATTTGGATCATGGTTTACGTAAAGACTCTAAGCTTGATGCGCTTTTTGTAAAACGTTGGGGCCAAAAGCTCAATCTTCCCGTAACTATAAGACAATTAGCTGATCAGCAGATTAAAACAAAAGGCTCTTTAGAAGAATTCTTCCGGGAAGAAAGATTAAAATTTTTTATTCAAACCGCAAAAACAATAAAAGCGGATAAGATCGCCTTGGGGCATAACCTCGATGATCAGGCAGAGACGGTGTTGATGCGCCTATTACGCGGTACCGGTTTATCCGGTTTATCCGGAATATCCGCCAGAAGAGTCATCCGGGGCGCAGTGTTTATCCGGCCATTCCTTGAAACTACGCGCCTCCAAATCGATAAATTTTTAAAAAACAGGGGCATAAAACCGCGCATTGACTCAACCAATCAAGAAGATATCTTCTTGCGCAATAAGATCCGCCATCATTTAATTCCTTTGCTTAGGAATAAATATAATATTAACATCCTAAAAGTATTGGCTAATCTGGCTGAAACTGTTTCCTATGATTATGAATATTTGGATCAAGTTGCTAAACGCAGCTTAAAAGGTAACCCCCTGCGGCTGGATCTTAAGAAAATTACGAAATTGCATCAAGCAATCCTGCGCCTTAAACTGCGCCAGTCCATATCCTGTATTCAGGGAGATACGCGCAGAATAAGTTTTCAGCATATTAAGGAGCTTGAGGATTTAATTCGCTGCCGTCCGAGTGGGTCAATTGTTGATTTGCCCAAAGGAATCTGCGTACAAAAATCCCGCAATAATCTACTTTTTTTTAATAAATAAGGGGTACGTTTCTGTTTTTTAAATTTAAAAAATATAACCGTCCCGACGATTCTCAAGGAAAAATAGAACCGTCCCCTTTATTTTAAAATACTTGATTTTACACATTTTTCAGGATATAATAAAAATCTAAATCGTTTAAGCGATTTTCTTAAACCCGGGAGAAATTAAATGGCCAAGCAAAAAAAATCTAAACCCAATAAAACCAACATCATCAAGCGTTTTCCTTTCGGTTGGTTGTTGGTCTTTTTTCTACTGATGATGTTGATGAATTCTTTTAATAATATTTCCACAACCGGTATTCCTAAAGAGATCAGTTATAGTCATTTTTATCAAACTTTAAAAAATAACCCTGAGAGCATAAAGAAAGTTACCAAAACGGAGACTATCCTCCAGGGAGAATTTTCGGATAATTCAAAATTTTTTGTGAATATCCCGGAGAATGACCCGGAGATGCTTGGCCTGATGCGGCAGAATTTAAAGAATTTTGAGATTAAACCGGCGCGAACATTTTGGATCAGCCTGCTCTTTAATTTAGGGCCGATATTATTGCTTATCTTTTTCTGGTGGATGATGGCAGCCCGCGGAGAACAGTTAGGCTCAAGAATTATGTCTTTTGGAAAAGTTAAGTCTAAAATTCAAAACAGTAATGAAAAGGCTACTTTTGATGATGTAGCGGGCGTTGATGAAGCGAAAGAGGAATTGAAAGAAGTAATTGAATTCCTTAAAGACCCTAAAAAATTTCAAAAGCTGGGCGGTAAAATCCCTAAAGGAGTACTTTTAATTGGTCCACCGGGATGTGGAAAAACACTCATCGCTAGGGCTGTGGCCGGTGAAGCTAATGTGCCTTTTTTTAGTATATCCGGCTCTAATTTTGTCGAGATGTTTGTAGGGGTGGGAGCTAGCCGGGTAAGAGATTTATTTGATCAGGGGCGTAAAGCCGGGGTAGTCTCGGGAAAAGGAGCAATAATTTTTATTGATGAAATTGATGCTGTAGGGCGCTTGCGTTTTTCCGGAATTGGCGGAGGCAATGATGAACGTGAACAAACCCTTAATCAGTTGTTAGTAGAGATGGATGGGTTTGACAGCCAGCAAGGCCTCATTCTGATTGCTGCCACTAATCGTCCGGATACACTAGATCCGGCACTCCTGCGCCCGGGAAGGTTTGATCGCACCATTATTATTAACCTGCCGGATATCAAGGGGCGTGAAGAAATACTTAAAGTACATACACGTAAGATTAAGCTTGCCGAATCAGTTAATTTAAAATCTGTGGCCAGCCAAACCCCGGGTTTTTCCGGAGCGGACCTGGCTAATCTTTGTAATGAAGCTGCGTTGATGGCTGCCCGCAATAATAAAGAAGCAGTGGAAGAGATTGATTTAGATAAATCAGTAGAAAGAGTGCTGATGGGGCCGGAAAAGAAAAGCCATATTATGTCTAAGAAAGAGAAACAGATCACTTCTTTGCATGAGTCCGGGCATGCCCTGCTTTCTTTGCTGTTACCTGAAGTCAATCCCTTAAAGAAAGTTTCAATTATCCCACGCGGACTGGCCGGTGGGTATACCTTTACTCCGCCGTTGGAAGACCGGCATTACTGGACGAAGAAAGAACTGCTTGCAGAGATTACCATGATTCTGGGGGGCAGGGCTTCAGAAGAGTTGAGCTTAAGCGAAGTGACTACCGGAGGGCAAAATGATTTGGAGGTGGCTACCGGTATGGCCAGGCGCATGGTTACTCAATTCGGTATGTCTGAAAGGCTGGGGAATTTGACTCTAGGTAGGAGAGAAGGGCTGATATTTTTAGGCCGCGATATTATGGAGGAAAAAAACTATAGCGAACAGACTGCGCACATCATTGATGAAGAGGTAAAGCAAATAACTGATGATGCTTATAATAAAGCTATAGAGCTGTTAAGAAATAACCAGGATAAACTCAAGCTTCTTTCAAATTCTCTTCTAGAAAAAGAAGTCTTAAGTGGAGAGGAAGTAAAAAAAATACTGGGAATCGAAAAGAGCGATCTGGTTTAAATTAATGCGTATCTTCCGATTTAATTGCCAAAAAGAAGTAGAAAATATTATGCATGATATTGGGGTTGATCCTTATGGGATTAAAATCATGCTCCCTAAAACTTCGGCATTTTTAATCCAATTAAACTCAATATCAAATATCTCTGCCAATATCCTTAAACAAGAAATGCTTTCTTTGGGAGCTGACGCGGCAATTGCCAGAGGCGCACTTACCGGTAAAACCAAAAAAACCGATATTCTTTTGATCGGACAACTTGCCCAGTTTGCTGCTTTGGCAAATAAATTAAAAATTCAGCCATTTGGCCTGCAAAAGCTGGCGGGTGAGTTAGATGAAAATATCAAAAATTTTACTAAAAATGATTTTGTCCTGTCTTTAAGAAAAGGTTTTTTAAATCTTAGTAAAAAAACGCATATTATGGGTATTATTAATTTAACGCCTGATTCATTCAGCCATGACGGTTTATATCGGGAGTTTAGTAATAACTATCCTGGTTTGGCTTTAAAGAAAGCAGAAGCGATGGTGGCTGACGGAGCAGATATTATTGATCTGGGAGGCCAATCCAGCCGGCCAGGAGCAAAAAACATAAGCGTAAAAGAAGAATTATGCCGCACTGTGCCTGTAGTAAAACTGTTGGCAAAGAAAATCAATGCGCCGATTTCTATTGATACTACTAAACCCGAGGTAGCCAAGGCAGCTTTAGATGCCGGCGCGCAAATCATTAACGATATCTGCGGCTTAAGAGACAAACGTATGATTAAGGTGGCTGCTGGATATAAAGCCGCGGTGGTGATTATGCACATGCTGGGAAGGCCCGCAAATATGCAAAAAATAATTGCCTATGAATCTTTGATTGATGATATCGCTATTTACCTAAAAAAATCTATTGATTCTGCGCAGGCAGGCGGGATTAAGCCGGATAAAATCATTATTGATCCGGGTGTGGGATTTGGTAAAACGCCGGCTCATAATTTTGAGATAATTAAGCATCTGGCAGATTTTAAGGCCTTAGGCAAGCCTATACTGATCGGCCCTTCCAGAAAATCATTTATTACCAAAGTTTTAGGGCCAAAATCGCTCGACATAACTAGCGGTACTTTGGCTGCCTGTGTAATGGCTGCCCAGCGCGGCGCGAATATTGTGCGTGTGCATGATGTAAAAGAAGTAAGCCAATCCTTAAAAATAGTGGAAGCGGTGAAAAAATGTTAGGGCACAATTTAATCCTATATTGGAAACCGGCAATTGAGATTGCTATTCTTTGGTTTCTTATTTACCAGATCATGCTTTTTTTTAAAGGTACCCGTGGCCTGCAAGCTTTACGCGGCATAATCATACTTTTACTTGCTTTTTTGGTTTTTCAAAAATTTGATTTTTTGGTATTAAGCTGGTTATTTAAAAAGCTCTTTGGAATATCCGTTATTGCGATATTAATTATATTTCATCCGGAAATAAGAATGGGCCTTGCCCAGATAGGCAAACGTCAAATCTTTAAAAATAATCTAAAGGACGAGGATATCATACTTCTTAGCCGGCAAATCGCAGAGGGCTGCGAAAACTTAGCTAAAAATAAATTAGGGGCTTTAATTGCCATTGAAAAAGATGATTCCCTGGCTGCCTATATTCAAAGTGGGGAGGCTATAGATTCGCGTGTTTGTGCAGATTTGATTGAGGCAATTTTTACCCCGAATAATCCTCTGCACGACGGCGGCCTGATCATTAGCCGTGGAAGAATTGCTGCCGCAGGATGTATCTTCCCCTTAGCCATAAATCAAGAATTAAGCAGGGTCTTCGGCACGCGGCATCGGGCAGCCTTGGGCTTAAGTGAAGAGACCGATGCCATATTAATTGTGGTTTCTGAAGAAAGGCGCGATATATCCATTATTTACCGAAGGAAATTTTATAAAGATTTAGGCGCGGTACAGTTAGAGACAAAAATTAAAGAGCTGCTTAAAACAAAAGAGAATGAATAAAAACCGCAAGTATATTTTTTCGCATATTGTTTGTTCAATCTCTACCCATCCGTGGTTGAAACTTATTTCTTTGCTCCTGGCGGTGATCATCTGGTTTTCTGTAAAAGGGGAAAGAATATAAAATCAAAACTATGCCTAGATTAGGAGTAAATATCGACCATGTAGCAACTTTACGCCAGGCACGCGGCGGGAACCTGCCTGATCCTGTTTATGCGGCGTTTTTGGCTGAACAAGCCGGTGCCCAGAGCATCGTGGCGCATTTAAGGGAAGATCGCCGGCACATCCAGGATCAGGATATTAAGCTTCTGCGTAAAAAGATTGGAACTAAACTTAACCTTGAGATGTCCATTGCGCCAGAGATTTTAAAAATTGCATGTTCGATCAGGCCTTACCAGGCAACCCTGGTGCCTGAAAGAAGGAATGAATTAACTACCGAAGGCGGATTAAACGTAGCCGCTAACCTTAAGATTATTGCTGCGGCCATAAAAAAATTAAAAGAATCTGATATCCGGGTGAGTTTATTTATTGATCCGGACAAAAATCAGGTTGATGCCGCCCAAGGCGCCGGCGCTAAGATTATTGAGTTTCACACCGGCCGCTATGCGTTGGCAAAAAATTCCAGGCAAAAAGAAAAATTTTTCAACCAGCTAAAACACGCTGTGGATTATGCCCAAGCCCAAGGGCTAGTGGTTAATGCCGGACACGGCCTTGATTATGCCAATGTCAGGCGGATTGCTCAAATTAAGGGGATAGAAGAACTTAATATCGGTTATTCCATTATTTGCAAAGCCTTATATGTGGGGTTATTTGCGGCAGTTAAAGAAATGCGGGAGTTAGTCAGGTAATGTTAATCGGGACCGGGGTAGATATTACTGAGGTACGGCGTATCCGTCAAGCAGTTGAAAAATGGGGGGAGGATTTTCTTAAACGTGTTTTTACGGAAGCGGAAATAAAAAATGCTAAAACTAAAACTTCTTTTTATCAGCATTTGGCCGGAAGATTCGCTGCCAAAGAGGCAATTTTTAAGGCAGTAGGAGATAATCAGCTTTCCTGGCAGGATATTCAAATACATAATGACCAACAGGGTAAGCCGGTTTGTCTATTCTTAAACGGCAGAGGTAAAAATATTAACGTACATATTTCTATTTCGCATGTTAAAACTTATGCGGTTGCCAACGCAGTTGTTACGAAGAAAAGCTGATTCCCATAAGGGTGACTATGGAAGAATCCTGATTTTAGCCGGCTCAAACAGATTTTCCGGAGCGGCTTTGCTTTGCGCCGAATCAAC
This sequence comes from Candidatus Omnitrophota bacterium, assembly GCA_030691865.1. Taxonomy (GTDB): domain Bacteria; phylum Omnitrophota; class Gorgyraeia; order Gygaellales; family Profunditerraquicolaceae; genus UBA6249. Next base: position 27,699 of record JAUYDL010000018.1, read on the forward strand.
TTTGCGCGCCGGAGCAGGAGCCGTCACAGTAGGTATACCGGCGAGCATCAATGCGGCCTTAATTAAAAACAAAACAAAAGAAGTGATGACTTTGCCGCTGCCGCAGACCAGAGCAGGAACGTTAAGTTTAGCGGCATTTTCTAAAATCAAGCCTTTTCTTAAAAATACTGACGTCTTAATAATTGGCCCAGGCTTAGGTTGCGATAAATCAACTTACGCGTTGGTAAGAAAAATAGTCAGGGAATTAAACCTGCCCATGGTGATTGATGCTGATGCGCTTGGAGCCCTTAATCGTCATTTGGGGATACTTAAGCAGCACAAAGGAAAAGTTATCTTAACTCCACACGCTAAAGAGATGGCCGGCCTTTTCGGAATAGACATTGATTTTATAAAGAAAAATAGGAAATTGGTTGCGAAAAAGTATGCGAAACATTATAATAGTATAATTATCCTTAAGGGACATAAGAGTATTGTAACTGATGGTAGAAGAAAGTTTTATATAAATAAGACCGGTAATCCCGGAATGGCAACTGCCGGAAGCGGAGATGTGCTCAGCGGTATTGTGGGTGCATTTTTAGCCCAGGGATTAGATGCTTTTAGTGCGGCAAAATATGCAACAGGAATTCACGGCTTAGCCGGGGATATCGCAGCAAAAGATAAAACTCAAATGGGATTAATTGCCTCTGATATTATCAACAGAATTCCAGATGCGATTAAAAAATCTAGTTAGTGCCGGCGTAGCTCAGTTGGTAGAGCGATAGTTCTGTAAACTATGGGTCGGGGGTTCAATTCCTCTCGCCGGCTTAATATGAAGGAATTTATATTGAAATGGGCAGGTACCCAAGTGGCCAAAGGGGACAGACTGTGTGAACGCAGCGTCTTGCCGAAAGGCAGGGTGGAAAAGTAGGTGAATTCAGGGGAGCCCCAAGTAACTCTTGGGGGAATCCTGAGCCAAGCCCGCTGTTCATCATCGCGGGAAGGTGCAGAGACTAAGCGCCTACCACCTAAAGTTAAAAACCAGGGTGATGAGATAGTCCAAGCTTCGGGGTAACTCGAAGGCACTTGAAATCTGTTGCACTCGTGCTTCAAAGGTTCGAATCCTTTCCTGCCCACCATTTTTTGCGGGGTACTCCCGCAAAGACGATTGAAAAGTTACATCTTTTGCGGGAGTAGTTCAGTGGTAGAACAATAGCCTTCCAAGCTATGAATGGGGGTTCGATTCCCCTCTCCCGCTTATGCCACTATGAGCACCGAAATGAAAGATATGTTTCCCAGTCTAATAGAAAATGCCGCAGTATTGATGCTTTATTTAGACCATAATGGAAAGGTTGCTCTTTGTAATAAGAAAACTGAAAGCATGGTTGGGCTTAAACATGCGGATATCATAGGAAAAAACTGGCTTGAGGTATTGTTCAGGGATACAAATAATACTATGAAAAGAGAGATGTTTAAGGCAGTGCTGGATGATGCTTTGACCTATAAAAGGGCAAAGGACTTTGAGTGTCATCTCTTGAGTAATCATGGTAACGCCCGGCTGGTCTCTTGGAATATCACTCCCATTCTTGACAAAAATAATCAGATTCAGGGAAGCCTGCTTTTTGGCCATGATATTACCGAGATCCAGGAACGAGAAAATTCGGTCAAGAATATCGACGACACCCTAAAGAATATTATCTCCAGCATTAATGAGTATGCTTTATACGTAATTAATCTGGATGGCCTGATTACTTATTTCGGGATGGGTTGCGAAACGATGTTCGGCTACAGTAAGCCCGAGATCATCTTTAAACACGTAAGCATTCTGCATAATATTAATCAAGCCGTCTCTGAGCTTGGCCTGATTTTGGAGCGTGTGCGTCTATTTGGTAAGTACGAATTAGAACTGAAACTGTTTACTAAAGCTGGCGTGGTTATTCCGGTGAGATTAACGGTTAATCAATTTCTAGATGCCAGTAGCAAGCTAACCGGTTATATATTTATTGCCAAAGATATAACCGAGACAAAAAAATTGGAATACCAGGTCTTCCAGGCTGAAAAATTAGCCGCTCTGGGGCAACTCTCTACCGGTATGGCCCACGAAATTAATAACCCTCTTTTTGTTATCTCCGGAAGGTTAGAGATGCTTAAACAGGAAGGGCTTAGTCAGGAGTTTAAAGAGACGATTAATTTAATTGACTCTCAGGTTAATCGTATACGTAAACTGGTTGATCGGATTCTAAAGTTTGCACGTAAATCAACCATGACTCCGGAGGCGATTAATATTAATGAAATTATCGAACTAGTTTTACCCCTGGTTCATTATAATAAATTACCGTCGGTTAAAGTTGAAATCGAAAAATCTTTTGAAAAAAATATGCCAAAAATCTCAGGCGACCCGGATCAGCTACAAGAAGTTTTTCTGAATATGATTATTAATGCTTATCAGGCCATGCCTGAGGGTGGAATAATTAAAATTACTACGAGCAATTTCCAGAATCTTTATGCCCAGATACAAATAACTGACACCGGGGTCGGCATTCCGGCGGCTAACTTTAAAAATATTTTTATGCCTTTTTTTTCAACTAAAGGCCAGGGTACCGGATTAGGATTATCAATTTGTCATAACATTATTAAGAACCATAACGGCTCTATTGAATTGGAAAGCCGGATCAATCAAGGAACAACTTTTACCGTTAAATTACCTTTTATCTAAAGACACCCGGCGCTAATTGGCACCCCACGCTAAGCTGAATTGCGTGGGTGTCCGTCAGGTGACGGAGAATTGCGCCGGTGTTGTGTTCGTACACAAGGAGGTAACTGTGCTCTATAAAGTTTTAGTTGTTGATGATGAATCAGCCGTGAGGGACTTACTGAGAGATTTTTTAAAAAAAGAGGATTGTCTGTCGATTACTTGTAGAAGTGGTGAAGAGGCATTGGCCATACTTAAAAAAGAAACTTTTGATGCTGTATTATTGGACATCAAGCTCTCCGGAATGAGCGGTTTAGAGGTGCTTAAAGAAATCAGAAAGAATTATGCGAATTTGCCGGTAGTGATGATCACGGGTTTTGGATTTGATGAAGAATTGATTTATAAAAGCAAACAGCTTGGCTGCAGCGGTTTTATCGGTAAAAACATACCGATGACCCAAATTATCGTTACCTTTAAGCAATTTGTAAAAGAGGCTAAAGGAAAAGGCAGCTCTTAATGAGTGAAGAATTTTTAAAACCGGTTTTTATTGATGCCTTTGATCTTGATGATGCCTGGTTTCAATGCCTATCCGTGATTTTAGATAAAGGGCATGTTTATACGATTACCCGCGGAAGCTACGAAGGGCAAAAGAGGCTGGAATTTGATTTTATTTCCATCCGGATACGTAAACCCAGCCATCAGATTATTCCTATAATTCCGGAAGGCATGAGTATTCCTGCTCCGACAGATATGGATTATATCCAGGGGTATCTTAGTTATCTGCTTACCGGGGCCAAGACTGAAACTGAGGATTATACTTACGGGGAAAGGTTAGTTGATCCTAAGGTTAAGATTAAGCAAAATTTAAATGGCCAGGAATTGATTTCGGATATGCCTTTAAATGTTAATCAAATAGAAGAAGTAATTAAAATGTACAAAGAAAAGGGCTCAGGGACTAATCAAGCGGTCATGGAAATCGGTATGCCTTCAGATATAAAGTTAATTGATCCGCCTTGCTTAAGGTTAATTGATACACGGCTGCGTTATGGTAAATTGCATTTCATACTTTATTTTCGTTCCTGGGATCTTTGGGGCGGTTTTCCCTCCAACCTGGGTGGTTTACAACTGGTAAAACAATATATGGCTGAAGAGATCGGGGTCGAGGATGGAGAAATTATTGCCGTAAGCAAAGGCTTGCATCTTTATGATTATGCTTGGGATCTGGCAATGTTAAGAACAAATAAAAAGAGGGATTTTAAAGTAAATCATGTCTAAGCTGCGCATTGCGATATTAGGAGATGGGGGGTGGGGAACGACATTAGCGGTATTGCTTTCTAATAAAGGCTATTCTGTTACGCTTTGGGGTGCCTTTGCCGACTATACTAAAAGGATGGTTAAAACCAGGTATAATCCAAAATTCCTACCGGGAATAAAAATTCCGCGCCGAATCAAAATAACCAGCGATATAAAAAGTGCAGCCAAAGATAAAGAAATTGTCGTATTGGCGATCCCTTCTCAATATACCAGGCTGACGCTGAGAAAGATTGTAGGTAGCTTTGCTAAAAAAACTATTTTTTTAAGTGTGACTAAAGGGATTGAAATAAGCTCTTCTAAAAGAATATCCGAAGTAATCCGCGCAGAGCTTGGGCCGGTCAAACTTGCCGTCCTATCCGGGCCGACTATTGCCGGCGAGGTAGCTAAAGAAGTTCCGACGGCCGCGGTGGTGGCTTCAAGTAGTAAGCAAATACGCAAAACTATCCAAGCAGTATTTAGTACAAAAAGATTTCGCGTGTATACTAACCCGGATGTGATTGGCGTAGAATTAGGGGGCAGTTTAAAGAATGTAATCGCCATTGCCTGTGGCGTATCTGATGGGTTAGGATTTGGCACCAACACTAAAGCCGCCATCCTTACCCGGGGGCTTGCCGAGATTTCCAGATTAGGCAAGGCAATGGGTGCAAAATTAGAGACCTTCAGCGGGATAAGCGGATTAGGAGATCTAGTTACAACCTGTATCAGTAAACAGAGCCGTAATCGCAGTGTGGGAGAACTGATCGGAAAAGGTAAGAACCTGGAAGAAATTTGCCGGCACATGCAGATGGTCGCTGAGGGGGTACCCACAGCAAAATCTGCCTATGCTTTAAGTTTGAAATATAAGATAGATATGCCTATAATCAGAGAGGTGTATTATTTACTTTATAAGAATAAATCTCCAGCTCAAGCGGTAAAAGATCTGATGACGAGAAAAAGTAAAGAAGAATAGCAACTGACATCAATAAACAACGGCACCCGGCGCTAAGCGGAATTGCGCCGGTGCGCAATAGGTATTGCGGGGCGTGGCTCAGCTTGGTAGAGCGCTTGAATGGGGTTCAAGAGGTCACAGGTTCAAGTCCTGTCGCCCCGACCAGATTAGAGGTAATTATGGAGGAAAAAAGGCAAAACGCTCGAATTGATAAGCCATTGATTATGCAATATGCTCAAAGTACACCAGAACCACTGCGCTGGGATTCTACTACAATTAAGAATATTAGCACCGATGGGATTTTATTTAATACCAATAAAATTTTCGGCAAAAACGAAAGGCTGCAGTTACGTTTTACAATACCAGCTGATCCCTTTAATCGCCTGGAAGCAGTAGGCGAAGTGGTGGAATCTGTCCTCCATGGCCATAGAACGCGTATAAAGTTTATCAATCTGGGCGAGCATGAGAAGAAGGTAATCGGCGATTATGTGGAGTGTTTATTAAGAAGCAATAAAAAGTAAAGAGGAGGATATATGTCAAAAAAATACGAAGGCACAGAGAGAAGAAAGTATTCCCGCGCAAACGGAAGATTTATTGTTTCCTATAGGGTTATTCCAAATAACAGAAACGCCGATATTTCACAGACTAAAAATTTAAGCTTAGGCGGGATGCTTCTGACCACCAATTGTCAGTTTTCGGTAGGAACAAATTTAGCGCTTGAGATTCGCCTGCCCTTTGATCCTGATCCGATTATGACTATCGCTAAGGTCCTGGAATCAAATGAAATTACCAAGGGTATAATTTATGATACGCGTCTTGCTTTCTTAGCGGTAGATGAAAAGCATCGCAAAGTAATCGGTGAAACAGTCGCTTATTATCTTAAGAAAGGTTAACTATGAGAAAAATCAATGTCGGGATTATCGGTTTCGGCAATATCGGATGTGGAGTGGTAAAGGTCCTTGGTTCTAGAAAATCGCTATTGGCGCAAAAAATAGAAACCGAAATCGTAATTAAAAAAATATGCGACAAGGATCTTACCAGGGAAAGAGATGTTGTTGTAGATAAAGCCTTACTCACTAACGATGCCTATGAAATTATTAATGATCCCGGAATTGACATTATTGTGGAATTAATAGGCGGGATTAATCCGGCCAAAGAGTTTATTTTAGCGGCTTTAAAAAAAGGTAAACATGTGGTTACTGCCAATAAAGCCCTGTTGGCCCAACATGGTAATGAGTTATTCAGAGAGGCCATGGAGCGAGGAAAAAATATTTATTTTGAAGCTTCGGTAGGCGCAGGCATCCCAATTATAAAATCCATTAAAGAAGGGCTGGTGGCCAATAAATTCAGCAGTATTTTTGGTATTGTAAACGGCACATCAAATTATGTGCTTACGCAGATGTCTAAAGAAAACTGCTCTTTTGTTAATGCCTTAAGCAAAGCTAAGCTTAAGGGATTTGCCGAAAAGGATTCCACTTTCGATATCCAGGGTATTGACTCAGCGCATAAGCTCGTATTGCTTACTTATCTGGCTTTTGGAAAAATTGTTAATCTAAAAGATATTTTTATTGAAGGTATAACTCAAGTTTCTGCCTCTGATATTGCTTATGCTAAAGAGTTAGGATACACCATAAAATTATTGGCCATCGCTAAGAAGGAAATCGATGAGTTAGAAGTTCGGGTTCATCCAACCCTTTTACCCAGCGAACATCTGCTTTCTTCGGTAGACGGGGTTTTTAATGCTATTTATGTCTCTAGCGACCTGGCAGGGGATCTTATGTTTTACGGACCGGGGGCAGGGCAATTACCCGCTGCCTCGGCAGTTGTTTCGGATATTGTTGATCTCACTCAGGATATTAAAGCTGGATTGTTTAGGCCAACTTTAAATTCCCGGGAAGATAACTCCATTAAAGGTTTACGTAAAATAGATGAATTTGAAAATAAATATTACATCCGAATTACGGCAGTAGATAAACCGGGAGTATTAGCAAAAATATCCGGAATCCTGGCAAAATTCGGTATTAGCATTGCTTCCGTTACTCAAAAGGAGAGGCTAAAATCTCATATTGTGCCGGTAGTGATGGTTACGCACGAAGTAAAAGAAAAAAATCTGCGGGGCGCCTTAAAAATGATTGATAAATTGGCAGAGATTAAAGATAAATCTATCGCCATACGGATCGAAGGTGTTTAATGAGCGAGCAAAAATATAAAGGGATAATTCAGAAATACAGGCGATTTTTGCCGGTGAGCGAGGAAACTCCGGTGATTACTTTAAATGAAGGAAATACTCCCTTGATTTATGCCGGCTATTTAAGCAGGCTGGTGGGAAAAAATTGCGAAGTTTATTTAAAGTGCGAAGGCCTTAATCCTACCGGTTCTTTTAAAGACAGGGGGATGACACTGGCTATTTCCAAAGCCTGCGAGGAAAAGGCTACTGCGGTGATGTGCGCTTCTACCGGAAACACTTCGGCATCTGCTGCTGCTTACGCCGCAGTCGCCGGAATAAAATGCATCGTTCTTATCCCCAGCGGAGCAATTGCTTTGGGAAAACTTAGTCAGGCGTTAATTCACGGGGCAAAGGTTTTAGCGATTAAGGGAAATTTTGATACCGCTTTGAGCATGGTCAAAGAAATTACTCAAGCCTTTCCCATTACACTAGTGAATTCTTTAAATCCTTATCGTATCCAGGGGCAAAAAACTGCCAGTTTTGAAATATGCGATTACCTGGGCGATGCGCCGGATTTTCAGATTATGCCGGTAGGAAACGCCGGAAATATCACTGCTTACTGGAAAGGCTACCAAGAATATCAGAGCCAGGCTTTAAGTAAAAAACTTCCGGTAATGTTAGGTTTTCAGGCACAAGGATCTGCTCCGATTGTAAGAAATAAACCGATTCTTAACCCTGAAACGATTGCCACCGCCATCCGGATCGGAAACCCGGCCAGCTGGAAGGGTGCGACAGATGCGCGCGATGAATCGGGTGGATTAATTGATATGGTTTCAGATACACAAATACTTGCCGCTTATAAAATGCTTGCGGAAAAAGAAGGTGTATTTGCTGAGCCGGCTTCTGCGGCTTCGATTGCCGGGCTATTGAAATTAATAAAAAAGGGTTACTTTACACCGAGCACCAAACACCGAAAAATTCGTATTGTCTGTATTCTGACCGGGCATGGCTTAAAGGATCCTGAACGGGCGATTAAAACAATTAAACCGCCTAAGCTGATGCGCGCAGATTTAAAAACAATTATTAAAGAAATTGGCTACTAGAAAAAGAATTCTGATTACTGCCGGGCCTACCTGGGTAGCGATAGACCGGGTGCGGGTAATTAGTAACGAGGCCTCGGGAGAAACCGGATTCATCCTGGCAAATAAATTTAGAAAACTTGGGGCTAAAGTTACCCTGTTGCTTGGCCCGGGAAATTTCTGCCGAGCTGACCAAACGGGCATCCAAGTAATCCGTTTTAAATATTATTCTGAATTAGCGCAGCTCTTAGATAAAGAATTAAAAAATGGGAAATATGCGGCGGTTATTCATGCTGCGGCAGTTGCTGATTATGCGCCCAAAGAAATAATTCACCGTAAAGTCAGTTCTCAACGCAGGAGCTGGAAAATAAATTTAGTTCCCACGAAGAAACTGATCAAGAGCTTAAAAATTTACCAACCGGATTTATTTACTGTGGGTTTTAAGTTCCAACCGAATGCAGATAAAGATAAACTGATAGCAAAAGGCAGGGAGCTGTTTGAGTCGGCAAATTTAGATTTGGTGGTAGCTAACTCTAATAAAAGCAGGGGTTATCAAGCCTACATTTTAGACGGCCAAAATAAATACGGGCCTTTCTTAAATAAAACAAAAATGGCTATTTATTTATCCAGATTAATTTTGTCCAGAGCTTAAAAAAAATTTATGAGGTAAAATTTCTAATATGACAAAATACATTGTATTGGTTGGTGATGGTATGGCAGATTACCCTATCGAAGGGTTGGGCATGCGCACACCCTTAGAGGCAGCCCGCACGCCGAACATGGATTTTATTGCTAAAAATGGGTGTCTGGGACAGGCCAAAACCATTCCGGATAAAATGACTCCGGCATCTGATGTAGCTAATCTTTCAATTCTGGGGTATGACCCAAAAAAATATTATTCAGGAAGAGGGCCTTTAGAAGCTGCCAACCTGGGTATTGAATTGGAAGATGACGATGTTGCTTTTCGCTGCAACTTAATTACCGCTGAAGGTGATACTTTACTTGATTACAGTGCCGGGCATATTAAATCTACGGAAGCGGAAAAGTTACTTAAATTTATTGATCAAAAATTAGGAAGTAATAAATTGCGCTTTTTCTCTGGGGTAAGCTACCGGCATTTGCTTCTGGTTAAGCGCGGCGCAGAGTTAAAACTGCAAAATTTGAAATGCTGGGCTCCGCATGATATTACTGGCCTGAGTATTAATCGGCACTTACCTAAAGGGGATAACGCGGATATAATTATTAAACTTATGCTGGATTCTAAAGAAATTCTGTGGAGCCATGAAATTAATCAAGTCCGGCTGGAATTAAAAGAAAACCCGGCAAATATGATCTGGCTTTGGGGGCAGGGTGTAAAACCAAGTATGCCTAAATTTATGGATAAATTCGGTTTATCCGGAAGCGTAATTTCAGCGGTTGACTTGATTAAAGGGCTAGGACGCATTTTGGGCCTAGAGGTAATTAATGTTCCCGGGGCAACCGGTTATTATGATACTGATTATGAAGGCAAGGCCAAGGCAGCAATTAAGTCTTTAAAGAAAAACGATTTTGTCTTTGTGCATGTTGAGGCTCCGGATGAAGCCGGGCATAACGGTGATTTACGCCAAAAGCTTACTGCCATTGAGCGTTTTGATCAATTAGTGGTCGGCTCCTTTCTGGAATATTGTAAAGGTAAGGATGATTTCCGGATTATGGTTTTACCGGATCATGCCACTCCACTGACTTTAAAAACGCATACAGCAGAAGCCATTCCCTTTGCGATTTACGGAAAGGATATACCAAAAGGAGAATTTCTTAATTACAGCGAAAAAGAAGCACAAAAATCGCAACTTTATTTTGAGAATGGTTATCAACTTATGGAATATTTTATCTTAAACACCCGGCGCTAATTGGCACCCCACGCTAAGCTGAATTGCGTGGGTATCCGTCAGGTGACGGAGAATTGCGCCGGTGTTGTCTAGGTAGACAAGGAGAGTACAGAATGCCTAAAGGTTTAGTAGTGCAAAAATACGGCGGCTCCTCCGTCGCTAATGTCGAGTGTATTCAAAGAGTAGCGCAAAGGGTGGTTGGGTATAGTAAAAAGGGCTATGATTTGGTAGTGGTTGTTTCGGCTTTAGGAGATACTACCGATGAATTAATCAAACTGGCTGATAAAATTAATCCTAATCCTTCAGAGCGGGAAATGGATATGCTGCTTTCTACCGGAGAGCAGATCTCGGTTGCGCTTTTGGCGATGGCTATTCATAAGTTAGGATCTGAAGCTATTTCATTTACCGGCGCCCAAGTCGGAATTATTACTGATAGCAGCCATACCCGGGCTAGAATTATCAAAATAAACGTAGATAAAATTAAAGAGGAATTAAAAAAAGGCAGGATCGTGATCGTGGCAGGTTTTCAGGGAGTAACCTTAAATCAGGATATTACCACTTTAGGCAGGGGCGGCTCAGATTTAACCGCGGTAGCTTTAGCTAAAGAACTCCAAGCAAATTCCTGTGAGATTTACACGGATGTCATGGGTATTTATACTACTGACCCGCGCATTGAACCCAATGCTAAAAAAATTAAAGAGATTACTTATGACGAAATGCTTGAGATGGCTTCTTTGGGGGCTCAAGTAATGCAACCGCGTTCTATCGAGGTAGCTAAAAAATTTAATGTTCCTTTGCATGTGCGTTCTTCATTTAATACCAAAAGCGGAACCATGATTATTAAGGAGGTTAAAAAGATGGAAGATGTCCTGGTCAGTGGGGTGACTTTAAATAAAAATGAAGCAAAAATTACTCTTTGCGGGGTTCCGGATAAACCCGGAGTAGCGGTAAAATTATTTAAAGATCTGGCGACCTGCGGAGTAAGTGTGGATATGATCGTACAAAACGTAAGCCATACCCGCTGGACAGATATATCTTTTACAATTGCTAAAGCCGACTGCGCCAAAGCCACCAGGATTACTAAAATGGCAGCTAAAAAAATCGGCGCCGGCGAAGTTTTGCTTGACGAAGATATCGCCCGTGTCTCGATTGTCGGGGTAGGCATGAGATCTCATCATGGCGTTGCGGCAAAAATGTTCGGGATCTTGGCGGACAATAAAATTAATATTGAAATGATCTCTACTTCGGACATCAGTATTTCATGTATTATCAAGAAGAAAGACGCTGAAATAGCAGTAAGAAAATTACACGCTGATTTCGGGCTAAATAAGGGGTAACTTATGACAACGGTAAAATTATACGATACCACATTACGGGACGGCTCACAGGCAGAAGGAATATCTTATTCGGTAATGGATAAAATCCGCATTGCTGAAGAGCTGGATAAGATCGGCATACATTTTATTGAGGGCGGCTGGCCAGGTTCGAATCCTAAGGACCGGGAATTCTTTGAAAAAATAAGCCAGTCTAAGCTCAAAAATTCTAAGATCGCTGCTTTTAGCATGACCCGCAGGCCAAATATTCCCGCTAGCCAGGATAGTAATTTATTGGCCCTGCTAAAATCTAAAGCCCAAGTGATTACCATCGTCGGTAAAACCTGGGATTTTCATGTGGTTGAGGTTTTAAAAACTACGCTGGATGAAAATCTGGCGATGATTTTTGACAGTATTAATTTTCTAGTTAAAAAGGGGTTCTTAGTATTTTATGACGCGGAGCATTTTTTTGATGCATACCGCGCCAATAAAGATTACGCCTTAAAAACTTTAATCGCGGCGCAAACTGCCGGCTGTTGCGCAGTTTGTCTTTGTGATACTAACGGTGGGTCTTTAACCAGCCAGATAAGTTCTACCATTAAAGAGATTAAAGAAAAAATTAAGGTCGATTTAGGAATTCATTGCCATAATGACGCCGGAGTGGCTATTGCTAATTCCCTGGCAGCTGTAGAGGCCGGAGCAAACATGGTTCAAGGGACGATTAATGGATACGGGGAACGCTGCGGAAATGCAGACCTAATTGCGATTATTGCGAATTTAAAAATTAAGTTAAAAATCGACTGTATTCCGGATGCGCAGTTAAAACAGCTAACGCATCTTTCACATTTTGTTAGTGAAATCAGCAATATGCGGCTAAAGAATGAGCAGCCTTTTGTGGGTGATTCAGCATTCGCGCATAAGGGCGGGATGCATATTAATGCCATTATGAAAAACCCCTTAACTTATGAGCATCTGGATCCCCATTTAGTCGGAAACAGGCGCCGAATCCTAGTTTCCGAGTTAGGGGGTAAAACCGGAATCTTATTAAGGGCCAAAGAACTAAACTATGACCTAACCAAGACGGATCCGCAAACAAAAAAAATCCTGGAATTAGTGCAAGCCTTGGAACATAAAGGTTTTCAATTTGAAGCTGCTGAGGCGTCTTTTCAAATATTAATGCAAAGATCTTTAAAGAAATTTAAAAAATTCTTCGAATTGGAGGGGTTTAGAGTAGTTATAGAAAAAGGTCAAAACAAGAAGATTACCTCTGAAGCCATCATCAAGTTAAAGGTCAGCGGGGTTAAAGTGCATACTGCTGCCGAAGGAGATGGCCCGATAAACGCATTAGATAATGCCCTGCGCAAGGCGCTGGCGGATTTTTATCCGACTTTAGCCAAAATGCATCTGTCCGATTTTAAAGTGCGCGTTTTGGATGAAAAAGCAGGCACTGCCGCCCGGGTGCGCGTATTAATCCAATCACAGGATGAAAAAGACATCTGGAATACAATCGGAGTCCATGAAAATATTATTGAGGCCAGTTGGCAGGCTCTGGTTGACAGTGTTGAGTATAAGCTCCTAAAGGATAAGCAGTAATGAGCGAAGAGCTTGGTAAGCAGTATAACCCCAAAGATACCGAAACCAAGTGGTATAAAATTTGGGAACAAAATAATCTTTTTTCCGCCAAACCATCTCCGGATAAATTACCCTATTGTATAGTTATTCCGCCGCCTAATGTTACCGGAATCCTACACATGGGGCATGCCTTAAACAACACTATTCAAGATATATTAATCCGTTACAAAAAAATGAAGGGTTTTGCGGCTCTGTGGATGCCGGGTACGGATCATGCCGGAATAGCCACGCAAAATGTGGTAGAAAAAGCTTTAGCTAAAGAAGGGCTAAGACGGCAAGATTTAGGCCGGGAAAAATTCCTGGACAGAGTCTGGGAATGGAAACAACTCTACGGGGCAACCATAATTACACAGCTTAAAAAACTCGGTTGCGCCTGCGATTGGTCCCGCGAGCGCTTTACTATGGATGAAGCGTATTCTCGATCTGTGAGAGCAGCTTTTGTTGTGCTTTGGGAGAAAGGGCTTATCTATCAGGGGGATAAGGTTATTAACTGGTGTCCGCGCTGCCAGACCGCGCTCTCTGACGAAGAAGCTCCGCATCAAGAAATTTTAGGTAAACTTTTCTACTTGAAGTATCCGTTTAAAGATAATTTAAACGATTCCATTATTGTTGCTACTACTCGTCCAGAGACTATGCTTGGTGATACAGCGGTTGCCGTCAATCCAAAAGACAAACGTTATAAGAAACTTATTGGCACAACGCTTATTCTGCCGCTTTTGAATCGGGAAATTAAGATAATTTCCGATGCTTCAGTAGATATGGAATTTGGAACAGGAGCGGTCAAGATTACACCTGCGCATGACCCCAATGATTATCTAACCGGAAAAAAACATAAGCTTGAGTTTATTAATGTTATGCATCCTGATGGCAGAATGAACGAAAATGCCGGCAATTATTCAGGAATGGATAGATTTACAGCGCGGAGTCATATTTTACAGGATTTATCGGATAGGGGGTATCTAGTTAAGGAAGAACTACATAAACTTTCAGCCGGTCACTGCTATCGTTGCCACACTATTATAGAACCATACTTGTCTCGCCAATGGTTTGTCAAGATGGAACCGTTGGCAAAACCGGCTATTGAAGCAGTCAAAAATGGCAAGATCACTTTTCATCCTGCGCGTTGGACCAAGGTTTATTTGAACTGGATGGAAAACATTCAGGATTGGTGCATCTCCCGTCAGATCTGGTGGGGACACCGTATCCCTGTCTATTATTGTAAGGAATGCCAGACAGGGAAATCCCAAATCCTAAATCCTAAATCCCAAACAAATCCAAAATCCAAAATCCAAAATCCAAAAATAGAAAACGGAGTAATCGTATCTCGTACTAATCCTGACAAATGCCCCATTTGCGGTTCAATGGATATTTATCAGGATGAAGATGTGCTCGATACCTGGTTTTCCAGCTGGCTTTGGCCATTTGCTACCTTCGAACAAAAAGCTGATTTAGATTATTTTTATCCTACTTCAACTCTGGTTACTGCTCCGGAGATTATCTTCTTTTGGGTAGCGCGCATGATTATGGCGGGGTTTGAATTTAAACAGCAGATCCCGTTTAAGGATGTCTATATCCACGGCACAGTGCGCGACAGCCAAGGAAAAAAGATGTCTAAGTCTTTAGGCAATGCGCTTGACCCCCTGGAGATCATCGCTGAGTATGGGGCAGATGCTTTACGTTTTGGTCTTATCTCGATAACTACCCAAGGTCAGGATATATATTTATCCAAAGAAAGGTTCCAGCAGGGCAGGAACTTTGCCAATAAGATCTGGAATGCCTCACGCTTTATTTTAATCAATCTTAAACCTGAAGATGTAAATGTAGATTTGTGCGTTTTCTTTAAACACGAGCAACTGGATATTGTTAACCGTTGGATCCTAAGCCGTTTTTATACAACTCTAGAGAAAGTAGATAAAGAATTAGATAGTTTTAAATTCAATGAAGCCGCTAATAGCTTATATTCATTTTTCTGGCATGAATTCTGTGATTGGTACCTGGAATTAATTAAACCCCAAATTGGCCAAAAGCAAACCCAGGTAGTGATGTATAAAGTTTTAGAAAAAACCTTGAGATTAATCCATCCTTTTATGCCTTTTATCTCCGAGGAAATTTGGCAGCGCTTGCCGTGCGCCAAAGATTCAATTATGC
The DNA here is from genome assembly GCA_030691865.1 of Candidatus Omnitrophota bacterium. Taxonomy (GTDB): domain Bacteria; phylum Omnitrophota; class Gorgyraeia; order Gygaellales; family Profunditerraquicolaceae; genus UBA6249. The sequence goes on from JAUYDL010000018.1 coordinate 42,816, forward strand.
AACAGAACTGGCCGCACCTGCAGAGCGAGCTAATCAATAAGAAGGATGAATTACAGATGGAGTTAGCTTTTGACCTGATTAATACTATAAGAAATATGCGCGCAGAGCTGGAGATTAATCCTGCCAGCCGTATTAACATCCAATTAACGGTTATTAGTAAGCTCACCCAAAAATCCCTGGAGCTGCTTTCAGGCTACATAAAAAATTTGGCCAAAGTTAACAACCTAACTCTGACAGATAAATATATTGCCCAAAATAACCAATACGCAGTTGTTTTTAAGGATCTGCATATTGTAATGCCGCTTGAAGGAATCGCAGATGTCGTCGAGCAACTTAAGAAAACTAATCTAAAAATTGATAAATTAAAATCCGAGATTAAAATCAAAGAGGCCATGCTGGCAAATAAAAATTTTACCACGCGGGCCCCGAAAGAAATTGTAGATGCGGAGAAAAATAAATTAATCGATATGCATGAACAGGCCAAGAAGCTGGAGGCAGTAAAAAATGGCTTACGCTAAATATTTCTTATCTGAAACCAAGCCTAAGATTAACCGCCGCCAACTAAAATCAATCATCAAACGCGCCTTGATGGAAGATATTGGCCGGGGGGATATTACCACGCAACTAACTATACCTAAAAACGTACTAATTAAGGCTAAAATTATCGCCAAAGAAGATTTCCTGCTTTGCGGCATTGATTTAGCTTGCGATGTATTTAAAACCGTAGACCCTAGTTTAAAATTCAAGCTTCAGATCAAAGAAGGCAGGCAAGTTTTTAATAAGAATACCCTGGCGATTATCTCAGGAAAGGCGCGCAGCATTCTTACAGCTGAGCGAGTGGCCTTGAATTTATTATCTTTACTTTCCGGGATTGCTACTAAAACATCTAAATTTGTTAAAAAGATAGAGCCCTTTAAAACTAAAATCACCGATACGCGTAAAACTATAGCCGGCTTAAGGCTGCTGCAGAAATATGCGGTCAGAATCGGCTCAGGCTATAATCACCGGATGCGCCTGGATGAAATGGTCCTGATTAAAGATAACCATTTAAAAATTATGGGAGGCTATTCTGGGCTGCCCAGGGTGCCTAAGGGATGTAAAATTGAAATCGAAACTCAAAATCTGAAGGAGTTTAAGTACGCTTTGAGTTTTAAGCCGGATATCATTATGTTGGACAACATGAAGATCCGGGATATTCAAGAGGCGGTGAGAATTAGGAATAATCTTAAATTTAATGGCTCAAGCTGCCTTACTTGGCTAGAGGCAAGCGGAGGTATACATCTGGCTAACGTAAAAAAATACGCCGCAACCGGAGTTGAAATAATTTCCATAGGAGAGCTAACCGATTCCATAGAATCCGTGGATATCAGTTTAGAGGTTTTACAACTCTAGCTTGGCAGGCCGGTTGGAGGTATAATATAAACATATAATTAAAAGACACCCCGCGCTAATAAGGCACCCGGCCCTTAATGGAATTGGGCCGGTATCCGCCTCGTGGATGTACCCCGCGCTTATTGGAATTGCGCGGGTGTCCGTCACGTGACGGAGAGAATTGCGCGGGTGTTGTCTAGGTAGACAAGGAGCTAATGATGAAGAAGATTTCAACTATAATGCTAGCGTTATTTTTTTGTTTGCTATTCTTCTATGCCAGTCTTTTTGCGCTCCGGCAAGTTAATAAGCCCGTAAAACCTCATCCGGATTCTAAATGCGCTAGGATAGTCGTTTGCTCTAAAGTCCTTGAAGCCTTGGGCAGGATCGGCGACCCCCGCATGAAAGACGTGCTGATCAGCGGTTTTAAAAACAAAGAGTTCCTCATACGTGCCTCAGCGGCGGAAGCCTTAAGCAGGCTCAGCGACAAGAAAACCATCCCTCTGTTAAAAGAGTCTATAGAAGATGAAAACTACATGATAAGAATCCTGGTTACTAAGGCCCTGCTTAATTTAGGCGAACCAGATATGGAAAATAAGCTGCTTGATTTTTTAAACAGCAATAAGGCGTCGGTAAGGGCAGCTGTCGTGGAACAATTGGGACAGTTCAAAGATAAGTATTTACCCAGGCTTGCGCAAGTCCTCTCGAATGATAATAGTGATCTCGTAAGATTGAGGGCCATCCAGCAATTAGGTATTAACAGATTCAATCCAGCTATTCCTCTGATAGAAGAGGCTTTAAAGGACCCTAATCCCCAGATACGTCAAGTTGCTTGTATTGCCATGGGTCAGATTGGAGATAACAAGACGTTCCCTTTTGTTATTGAGAGGTTAAGTGATAAGGAGGCTATTGTCCGTGCCGCAGCAAAAGAAGGCGTGACTATGTTTAAACCAGAGAAAAAAGAATTAGCCAGGGTTAGCGTTGACAAGGGAGAGAAGGAGAATGGGCTTCTTATTTTGCTTAGAAAGGACCTGGACAATAAGGATTCCATATTAAGGGTGAGTTCTTTTGTAGGCTTGGCCAATCTTAAAGATGTAACAATACTCCCCCTGCTTTTAAAGGAAGTGGTTTTTCCGGGAAATACTACTTTTGTTAAAAAGGGTGCTGCCAGGGCCTTGCGTATATTGAAGCCTCATGTTGTTTGCTTACTCGACGAGTTGGCAAAGTCTAATATTATCTCTTCGCAAAATCTGGAATTAAACTATAAAGCTGATGGCAAGAACCTGCTTTCGCTGATCATCAATGCCTTGGAAGATGGCGCCAATCCCCTGCATTCTGACTCCGTGTTTATTCTCGGAGAATTAAAGGATGAAGCGAGCCTCCCTGCATTACGTCGGGCACTCTCTCAGGAAGATCCCGATATTGTGGCTAATGCAGCCTATGTATTAGGCCTGTTTCAGGATAAAGAAGCAGTCCCCTACCTTATTAATGTTTGTAATAGTTACGGGTTGTAATGTCTTCGCAGAATTTTAAATTAAAGACCAGGCTAAGGCCTGCCGGCGATCAGCCTAAAGCAATACAAGAACTCTCTGAATCCATCCTGGCTAAGCAACGCTATTCTACGCTTCTAGGGGTTACCGGCAGCGGTAAAACCTTCACCCTGGCCAATGTCATCGCCAAAGTAAACTTACCGACGCTGGTAATCTCGCACAATAAGACTTTAGCTGCCCAGCTTTATTCTGAATTTAAAGAATTTTTTCCGCATAATGCGGTTGAATATTTCGTAAGTTATTACGATTACTACCAACCGGAAGCCTACATTCCCTCTACGGATACTTATATAGAAAAAGATTCCTCGATCAATGAACGCCTGGACCGTTTGCGGCTTTCTGCGACTACCTCCTTAATCAGCCGGCCGGATGTAATTGTCGTGGCTTCAGTTTCCTGCATTTATAATTTAGGCTCTGTGCAGGATTACAAAGAAATGCTGGTTATCTTAAATAAGAACACTTCCATTCAGCGGGATGAATTAATCGCTAAACTTATCCAGATTCAATATGAGCGTAATGACTATGAATTTAAGCGCGGAAAAATCAGGGTGCGCGGAGATGTAGTTGAAATATTCCCATCTTACAGCCAACAGGCGCTGCGCCTGGAATTAACCCAAGACAAAATATCCCAAATTTCAGTAATCGACCCAGTATCGGCAAAAATAATTAACCGGATCGATAAAGTAGCTATTTATCCGGCCAAGCATTTTATCGCCTCAGGCGAAAGAATCCAGGCAGCGATAGGCTCGATAAAAGAAGAATTGGCTGTCCAGTTAAAAGAATTACGGGAAAAAAATAAATTATTGCAGGCAGAGCGCCTCGAGTCGCGCACAAATTATGATTTGGAGATGCTCAAAGAAATCGGATATTGTCATGGGATAGAAAATTATTCTCGCCATTTGAATGGTTCTGCGGCAGGATCCCGGCCATCGGCAATGATTGACTATTTCCAGGGAGATTTTTTGACGATTATTGACGAATCACATGCGACTATACCGCAAATCAGGGGGATGTATGCCGGTGACCGGGCCAGAAAAGAAACGCTAGTAGATTACGGATTCAGGCTTCCTTCATGCCTGGATAACCGTCCGCTAAAATTTAATGAATTTAACCGCTTGGTAAAACAATTAGTCTTTGTTTCCGCTACACCGGATGAATATGAATTAACCTTAAGCGCCAATAAGGTTACTGAGCAGATTATCCGCCCTACCGGGTTAATTGATCCACAGATTATTGTTAAACCCACAGCAGGCCAAATCGAGGATTTGATTCTACAGATAAAGCAGCGTGCGAAAAATAATCAACGAGTCCTGGTAACCACACTGACCAAGAGCTCCTCCGAAGACCTGGCCAATTATCTTACGGAACAGGGGATAAGAGTAAAATATTTACACTCTGAAATACAAACTATCCAGCGATCGGTGATACTTAAAGAACTGCGCGAAAAAAAATTTGACTGCCTGGTAGGAATTAATCTTCTTCGTGAAGGCCTGGATTTACCGGAAGTTTCATTAGTGGCAATCCTGGATGCTGACAAAGAAGGGTTTCTGCGCAGCAGCACTGCGCTTATTCAGGTCGGTGGCCGCGCTGCGCGCAACTTAAACGGTACAGTAATTATGTATGCTGATACCATCACCAAATCCATGAAAAAAGCAATTAACGAAAGCCAACGCCGCAGAATTATTCAAATGGAATTTAACCGCAAAAATAAAATTACCCCTCGTTCTATTCGTACAGCAATCAAAAGAGGTATCCAAGACTCAAACCAGGCTCAGGAGTTTGTGCAGGCACTAACCGGAGAACCAATCGAGCAATACCAGTTGCATAAATATATTACTGAGTTAGAATATGAAATGGAGTTGGCGGCCCGAAACTTACAATTTGAAAAAGCCGCCGGTTTAAGGGATAAAGCCAGGGAGTTACGCAATGCTATTAACCATTGATATCGGCAATACTAATATATCCGGCGGGATCTTCGTCGGGGAAAAACTAAAACACCGGTTCGATATTGCAACTAAAACCTATAAAAAAGCGGAGTTGGCAAAAAAAATAAGAGCTTATCCTGAAATATCCGCCAGTATTATCTGCAGCGTTGTCCCTAAGCTGGCCCGGATTATTCAGCGCAACTTAAAGTTCTTAACCGGCAGAAACCCCTATATAATAGGTAAAGACTTAATTGTCCCCATAGAAAATCGTTACCGTATACCCAAACAAGTTGGCCAAGACCGGCTGGTAAATGCTTATGCTGCCAGCAGCCTTTACACTGGCCCACTGATTGTTATAGATTCCGGCACTGCCATTACCTTTGATGTAATTTCTAAAGACAAAGCATACTTAGGAGGTTTAATTTTTCCGGGAATGAATATTTCTCTGGAGGCCTTAAAAGAAAAAACCGCGTTATTACCTCAAGTAAAATTACAACCACCCCAAATGCTTATTGGACGGGATACCAAAAATAGCATATTAAGCGGAGTTGTTTACGGTTTTGCTGCGCTAAACGATGGTTTGGTGATAAGGATAAAAAACAAAATCTGCAAAGAAGCAAAAGTTATCGGAACAGGTGGTAATATTGATTTAATTAGAAAATATTGCAGGCAGATTAATAAAATAGATAAAGATTTAACCCTTAAGGGATTGAATTTTATTTATAATAACATACCTAATATAAAAAGAGGGTAGCTACGGGTATATATTTTATCTACTTGTCCAGGAGCAAGAACGAAAAACTAGTGAAGTGGGGTAAGCATAAGAGAGCCCTTGCACGGCAAAAATTTTGTAGTAGCGCGCAGGCAAAACCCATAAAATAAAAAAACTCTTGACAAGAATTTTTTTTTATCTATAATTAGCACTCTAGGAAAAAGAGTGCTAAAATAAGGTTCTCAATTTAAGGAGGTGACAAGATGGAGATTAAACCATTGGGTGATCGCATCGTCGTAAAACCTTTAGAGGCAGAGAAGAAAAGTAAGGGCGGTATTGTCCTGCCGGATTCTGCCAAGGAAAAACCGCAAGAGGCCAAAGTGGTTGCTGTAGGCAAAGGCAAGGTATTAGAAAGTGGTGCTGTGCAGACCCCTGAAGTAAAAGTTGGTGACAAGGTGATATTCGGAAAATATTCCGGTAATGAGTTTATTACCAAGGAAGGCGAAGAGTTGCTTATTTTGCGCGAGGAAGATATTTTAGCAATTATCAAATAATTAAGAAGAGCCCAGGGATGAGGATCCTGACTCGCTGCGCTCGTCAGGACTTTTCTTGATAAAACATTAAGGAGGGATTTATGGCAAAGCAATTATTGTACAGCGATGATGCCCGTCGTAAGATTTTAAGGGGCGTGGAACAGCTGACCGCTGCAGTAAAAATAACTTTAGGCCCTAAGGGACGTAACGTAGTAATTGACAAAAAATTTGGTTCCCCAACTATAACCAAAGACGGCGTAACTGTGGCTAAAGAAATTGATTTAGAGGATGCTTTTGAAAATATGGGCGCACAGATGGTCAAAGAAGTTGCCGAAAAAACCTCTGATATAGCCGGTGACGGAACCACTACCGCCACTATTTTAGCAGAAGCAATTTATCGTGAAGGATTAAAGAATGTCACTGCCGGTTCTAACCCCATGGAACTAAAACGCGGTATTGAAAAGGCGGTAATAAAGGTAGTGGAAGAACTGGAAAAACTCTCCACTCCTATAAAAGATAAAAAGGAAATAGCTCAGGTTGCCTCCATCGCCGCTAATTCTGATACTGCTATCGGTGAATTAATTGCCGAAGCAATGGATAAAGTAGGTAAGGACGGCGTAATTACCGTTGAAGAAGCTAAATCTACTGCTACTACTTTGGACATTGTGGAGGGTATGCAGTTTGATCAGGGCTATTTATCGCCCTATTTTGTAACCGATGCCGAGAGAATGGAAGTGCTCCTGGAAGATGCTTACATTCTTATTTATGAGAAAAAAATATCTTCGATTAAAGATATCCTGCCTTTATTGGAGAAAATTGCCCGTGTAGGCAAGCCGCTTTTGATCGTTGCTGAAGAAGTTGACGGGGAAGCTTTAGCCACTTTAGTGGTTAACAAGATTCGGGGTACTTTTGTTGCCTGCGCGGTAAAAGCTCCGGGCTATGGTGATAGACGTAAAGCTATGCTTGAAGATATCGCTATTTTAACCGGTGGTAAAGCCTTGACTGAAGATTTAGGTATCAAGCTGGAAAATATCGATATTGAAGACTTGGGACGCGCGAAAAAAATAAAAATCGATAAAGAGAATACGACCATTGTTGAAGGTGCGGGCAAGAATGCAGCGATCAATGCTAGAATCAGCCAGTTAAAGAAACAAATCGAAGATACCGATTCAGATTATGACAAAGAGAAGCTGCAGGAACGCCTGGCAAAGCTTGCCGGTGGAGTTGCAGTAATCAACGTAGGCGCAGCCACAGAAACAGAGATGAAGGAAAAGAAGGCTCGCGTTGAAGATGCCTTGCATGCAACTCGCGCAGCTACCCAGGAAGGTATTGTTCCCGGAGGCGGCGTAGCGTTTATTCGCACCATTGCGGCTTTAGATAAACTAAAGCTGGAAGGTGATGAGAAGGTTGGCGCTGATATTGTAAAACGCGCTATTGAGGAACCTCTAAGACAGATTGCGCAAAACGCCGGCCTGGAAGGCTCAGTGGTGGTGCAAAAAATCAAACAGGAAAAAACCAATATCGGTTATGATGTTAACCAGGATGCTTATGTGGATATGATTGAAGCTGGCGTAATCGATCCTACAAAAGTAACGCGTTCAGCTTTACAGAATGCTGCTAGTATTGCTGCCTTGTTACTTACCACCGAGGCTTTGATTGTGGACAAGCCGGAAAAGGATGAAAAAATGCCTGGAATGCCTGGTGGCGGAATGGGAGGCATGGGTGGTGGAGGAATGTATTAAAAAACAATAGAAGTTAGAATAAAGGGGACGGTTCTATTTTTCTTGAGTTAAACTGTAGAAAAATAGAACCGTCCCCGTGTTTTTTTAAATATATATATTGACAAATAACTCTGTTTAATATAAAATTATTAATCTTGTCAGCAACGTTCCCAAATGAGGCTAAATATTCATAACTTATTGCAAAACAACGGGTTAATATCATAATAAGGAGAATTTAAGATGGCAGAGTGGATAGGTATAAACAGACGCGCAAGAAGATGTTATGGTTTTGATGAGGTGGCCTTAGTTCCCGGGTCCCAAACTGTAAATCCTAATGAAGTTGACATCCGCTTTAAATTCAACGGAAAGAACTTTAAAATACCCATTCTTGCCGCAGCGATGGATGGAGTGGTAGATGTAAAGTTTGCCATTGAAATGTCGCGTTTAGGCGGGATTGCGGTTTTAAACCTTGATGGTATACAGACCCGTTATGAAAATCCGGATGCGGTGCTTGAAAAGATCTCCAAAGCTACTCCCCAAAAAGCTACGGAATTAATCCAAACGATTTATACCACACCGATCAAAGAAAAACTGGTCACCAAAAGAGTCGCAGAAATTAAAAAAGCCAGGGCCATGGCTGTGGTCAGCTGTATCCCGGCTAATGCCGAAAGATTTTCGAAATTAGCCATTGCTGCCGGGGTAGATATTTTTGTCATCCAGTCCACCGTGGCCACACTTAAGCATCTCTCTAAGGAATATAAAACATTAGATCTAGTCAAGTTTTGTAAGTCCATAAAAATTCCGGTTATCCTGGGAAATTGCGTAACTTATGAAACAACCCTGGAGCTTATGGGAACCGGGGCCAGCGGCTTACTCATCGGCGTTGGGCCGGGTGCCGCCTGCACTACGCGCGGCGTATTAGGTATCGGAGTTCCCCAGGTTACCGCGACCGTGGATGCCGCAGGAGCACGTGATTTTTATTTTAAACGCACAGGAAAATATGTTTCAATTATTACTGACGGCGGAATGAACCGCGGCGGAGATATTTGTAAGGCCTTTGCTTGCGGAGCAGATGCCGTAATGATCGGCTCAAGTTTTGCCCGCGCCAAAGAAGCTCCCGGAAGAGGATTCCATTGGGGTATGGCTACTTCACATGTTAATCTGCCTCGCGGAACCCGTATTCAGGTGGGTACTACCGGCGCATTAAAAGATATTTTATTTGGCCCGGCAAAAGTTGATGACGGCTCACAGAACCTCCTGGGTGCTTTAAAAACATCTATGGGTTCATTGGGAGCATCAAACTTGAAAGAAATGCATGATGTCGAAATAATTATCGCTCCTTCAATCCAAACTGAAGGCAAAATTTTCCAGGTAGGCCAAAGAGTAGGAATGGGGAAATAAATTGAAGAAAAAATCCAGGTTAAAAAAACTACAGGAAAAGAATAACGGGGTAACTAGACAAACAATATTAATCTTGGATTTTGGTTCGCAATATACGCAACTAATCGCGCGCAGGGTAAGAGAAAATAAAGTTTTCTCAATAATTATTCCTTACAACACCCCGGCCAAAGAGATTGCCGCGTTAAATCCAAAAGGGATCATTCTTTCCGGCGGCCCGGCTTCAGTGGTCGATAAAAAATCACCCTATCCTGACATCGGCATCTTTAAATTAGGCGTACCGATACTGGGCATCTGTTACGGAATGCAGGTTATCTGTGAGCTTTTGGGGGGCAAGGTCAGGCACACCCGCGAGCGTGAATATGGAAAAGTAGAATTATTTATTGATGACAACAGTAATCTGTTTAGCCATCTGCCGGGTAATTTTACCTGCTGGGCTAGCCACGGAGATTATGTAACCAAAATGCCCTCCGGATTCCACACCATCGGACATACCATCAATACCCCGATTGCGGCAATCTCTAACCAAAAAAGAAAAATATTTGCCGTTCAGTTTCATCCGGAAGTAACGCATACGGAAAAAGGCAACCAGATTTTAAGCAACTTTTTATTCAAAGCCTGCGGCGCCTCAAGCAAATGGACGATGCAGTCGTTTATTAAAGAATCGATTGCTAACATTAAAAAAACCATTGGCAAAGATAAGGTAGTTCTGGGTTTAAGCGGCGGGGTGGATTCTTCCGTAGCGGCTTTGTTAATTCATAAAGCCATCGGTAAAAATTTACGCTGTATTTTTATCGATAACGGCTTGCTCAGGAAAGGCGAAGCCGAGCAGGTCAGGAGCGTTTTTAAGGAGATGTACCATCTTAATTTAAGCTATGTTGACAGAAGCAAAAGATTTCTGGAGCGCTTAAAAGGAGTAATCGATCCGGAGGAAAAAAGAAAGATCATCGGAGATGAATTCATCAAGGTTTTTGAAGAAGAGGCTAAAAAAACCAAAGGAGCAAAGTTTTTAGGCCAAGGCACTCTTTATCCGGATGTGATTGAATCTGTTTCACCTACAGGCGGGCCAAGCAGGAAAATAAAAAGCCATCATAATGTCGGAGGCCTGCCCGCACAGATGAAGCTAAAACTTATAGAGCCATTAAGGGAGTTATTTAAAGATGAGGTGCGTCAGATCGGCAGCCAGTTAGGATTGCCGGAGAATATCATTCAGCGCCAGCCGTTTCCCGGGCCGGGACTGGCGGTTAGAATTATCGGAGAAATTAATACCCAGCGCCTGGATCTTCTGCGCGAAGCGGATAAACGCGTGATAGAAGAAATTTCAAAAGCCGGGCTATATGATCAAATCTGGCAGTCTTTTGCCGTATTGCTTCCGATTAAAAGCGTAGGCATAATGGGCGATGAGCGTACCTATGAAAATGTCGCAGCCCTGCGTTGTGTATCCAGTTTTGACGGCATGACCGCTGACTGGGTAAAGCTTCCCTATGAAGTCATGGAAAAGATCTCTAATCGCATCATCAACGAAGTAAGGGGGATCAACCGAGTTGTTTATGATATAAGCTCTAAGCCCCCGGCAACAATAGAGTGGGAATAAACCTGCAATGTCACACTCGGAATTCGTCCACCTGCATCTACATACTCAATACAGTCTTCTTGACGGAGCCTGCCGTATACCTGAGATACTCGCCATTGCCAAAAGTTTCAAAATGGATTCTCTGGCCATCACCGATCATGGCAGTATGTTCGGAGCAATTGAATTCTATTTAGAAGCGCAAAAAGCAGGAATCAAACCCATCATTGGCTGCGAAGTTTATGTTGCCCCGCAAAGCCGCTTGGATAAAAAAAGCGGCTCCGGAATAGAAGATACCGCTAACCACTTAATCCTTTTAGCCCGCAATGAAGAGGGGTACCATAACTTAATGAAGCTGGTTTCCATCAGCTACCTGGAAGGATTCTATTACCGGCCGCGGATTGATAAAGAGGTTCTCGCCCAGTATGCCGCAGGATTAATCGGCTCAAGCGCCTGCCTTAAAGGAGAAATTGCCTGTCTGATACTGCAAAAACGTTTTAATGACGCATTAAAAGCTGCCGACACTTATCAGAACATATTGGGAAAGGGCAACTTCTATTTGGAAATCCAAGGCAACTCTATTCCCGAACAGAAAATAGTAAATGCAGGGATGATTAAGATCTCTGGCGAACTAGGCATTCCTTTAGTTGCCACTAACGACGTACATTATCCCACCAAAGACAGGGCCGCCGCCCATGAAGCATTGCTGTGCATTCAAACACAAACTACCCTGGATGATCCTAAACACATGCGTTTTCAGACTGAAGAATTTTATTTTACCTCACCTGCAGAAATGAAGGAGCTGTTTAGCGAATGTCCGGAGGCTTTAAAAAATACCTTAGAGATTGCCGCACGCTGTAATCTGGAGCTAGATTTTACTCAGTTGCACTTACCTAAATATTCTCCTCCTGGGGGCAAAAACAAAGAAGAGTTTCTGCTGGAGTTGTGTGAAAAAGGGTTAACTGAGAAAAATCTTAGGGATAACCCTGAGGTGCAAAGCCGCCTGGATCATGAATTGAAAATTATCCGGCATATGGGTTTTATCAGCTATTTTTTAATTGTCTGGGATTTTATTGCTTACGCTAAAAGCCAAACCATCCCCGTTGGACCGGGTAGAGGTTCTGCCGCAGGAAGCCTGGTAAGCTATCTTTTAGGAATTACCGACCTTGATCCGTTAAAATACGGATTGCTCTTTGAAAGATTCTTAAATCCTGAGCGCATGGGGCTGCCGGATATTGATATTGATTTCTGCTACGAACGCCGGCAAGAGGTGATCGATTATGTCACTAAGAAATACGGCCAGGAAAATGTTGCCCAAATTATTACCTTCGGGACTATGCAAGCGCGCGCCGTAATCCGGGATGTCGGGCGGGTGATGGCTGTCCCCTATGCCGATGTCGACCGGATTGCCAAGATGATTCCCGCCGAACCTGATATTACCCTTAAAAAAGCCTTAGAGAGTGAGCCCGAACTAAACAACCTCTATAAGAATGACCCTGTAATTACCAAGCTGATTAATATCGCTCTATCCTTAGAAGGATTAAACCGCCATGCTTCGGTTCATGCTGCCGGAGTAATTATCGCGGATAAACCGTTAAATAATTATATGCCTGTGTTTAAAACTCAAGATGGTCAGATTACTACCGGCTATAGCATGGGGACACTAGAGAAAATTGGATTGCTCAAGGTTGACTTTCTTGGCCTAAGGACACTTACCGTAATTGATGAAACTCTGAAATTAATTAAAAAAATCCGCGGCATTCAAATTGATATTGAAAAACTGCCGCTAGATGACCAAAATACTTATAAGCTATTAGCCTCAAGCCATACGATCGGGATCTTCCAGGTAGAAAGTTCAGGAATGCGCGATTTGCTTAAGAAGCTGGCCCCTGAACGTTTTGAAGATTTAATCGCGCTCCTGGCATTGTACCGGCCCGGGCCAATTGGCTCCGGAATGCTGGATGACTTCATGAAACGTAAGCACGGAATCATTCCGATTAAATACGAACATCCTAAACTTGAGTCAATCCTTAAGGAAACTTATGGGATTATGGTTTATCAGGAGCAGATTATGCAGATTGCATCTGTTTTGGCAGGATTTTCACTTGCCCAGGCAGATATCTTACGTAAGGCCATGGGTAAAAAAATCCCTGAAGTTATGGAAAAGGAACGCAAGAATTTCCTTAGCGGCTGCATCAAAAATGAGATCAAGGAAAGCACCGCCAGTAAGATATTTGATTTGATAGAATATTTTTCGGGGTACGGATTCAATAAATGTGTCATAGGCTCAACGAAAATTATAGATGCGGATACAGGCAATATGATTACCATGAAAGAACTGTTCAGCAATGAAAAATCGGTAAAATCCACGTTAAGCTGCAATGATAACCTTAAAATTGTAAAAACCAAGATAAAAGACGTGGTCTATAACGGTATTAAACCAGTCTATAAATTGAAAACCGCTTTAGGAAGAGAAATTACCGCAACATCAAATCATCCTATGTTCACCCTTAAAGGATGGGAAAATTTAGGGGATTTAACTACCGGTGAACGAATCGGCTTATGTAGAACTCTTCCAATAAAAACGAAATCAAGATTAGAAGAGTACAAAATAATTGTGTTGGCAGGCGTACTTTCAGAAGGCAACACTTGCCATCCAAGCGGTATTTATTTCTACAACAAAAATATAGCCCTCATAAATGATTTCGTAAAGAATATTGAGAAGTTTAAAAATACTATACCTACAATAAACGAAAGAAGAAGCTGTTTTGAGGTATATGCCGGGACAGGTAAAGATAACAAATTTTTAAAGGATTCTTCTCCTTGGAATAAAGGCTATGTTAAAGAAAGTTACTCGACAGCGCTTAAAGCAATGGCTAACAAAAAAAGCGGAGCAAGGCTATATATAGAGAGCTTGGGATTGGATTATAAAAAAGCGACGGAAAAATTCATTCCGGAAGAGATTTTTTACTTAAATGACGCTCAGTTGGCGTTATTTATAGGAAGGCTTTGGTCAGGCGACGGCTTCCTCTTTAGTCGGAATAATTCTATTCCTTTTTACGCAACGTCTTCATATAAACTATGCCAGCAACTGCAAGACCTTTTATTAAGGCTAGGCATTACCTCAAAATCAAAGAGCAAAGTATTTAAATATACATATAAAAATATTTTTACCCCAAAAACCGGTTATACCTTATATTTATTCGGGTATGAGAGTATAAATTTATTTATCCAGCGTGTCTGTCCATTCATAATCGGGAAAAATAAACAACTGAAAGAATTACGTAATTATTATAAAGCTGTTTCCCCTGATATGGAATCTAAAGATACCTTGCCCCCTGAAGTACGAGAAATTGTAAAGCTAGAAAAAGAAAAATGCGGCTTAACCTGGAGAGAGGTTGAAAAAAAGGCCGGAGTTTCTATTAAGGAGTTTTGTGGAGAGGCTAAGGCGCATAAAAAGGGATTCAGAAGGCAGACGATAATGCAGCTAGCGCAATTTTTTGAGTCTGATCAACTCTTAAGATTAGTGAAGGCGGATGTTGTCTGGGACCGGGTTTTATCTGTAGAATACGCGGGTAGAGAGAAAACTTATGACCTTGAAATTGAAGGAATACATAACTTTATTGCCAACGGAATTATAGTCCATAATTCTCATTCAACGGCGTACGCTTTGATTTCATACCGCACTGCTTATTTAAAAGCCAATTACCCGGTAGAGTTTATGACTGCCCTGCTTACTTCGGAACGCGATAATACCGATAAAATAGTCGAATATGTAAATGAATCGCTGCGCATGGGCTTAAAGGTACAGCCGCCGGATATCAATGAAAGTGATGCGCTTTTTAAGGTAGAGGATAAATCAACTATCCGTTTTGGACTCTTGGCGATTAAGAATGTCGGAGGCGGCGCAGCAGAATCAATTGTTGCACGGAGAGAACAGGCGAAATTTAAATCCATGGAAGATCTTTGTCAGCGTATAGACTTGCGGTTAGCTAACCGCAAGGTTTTAGAAAGCCTGATTAAATGCGGGGCCCTGGATTATTTTGGCCTTCCACGGGCTAAAATGTTTGTTAGCCTGGATATAATATTAGCAGGAGCGCAAAAAATCCAAAAAGAAAAATCTAGCGGTCAACTTTCATTCTTTGACCAAACTATAAAAAACAATGGATTCGGAAAAATTACGAACAATTTAGTTGATTGCAAAGAATGGCCGGAGCCGCAACTTCTGGCTTTTGAAAAAGATATGCTTGGTTTTTACGTCAGCGGCCACCCCTTAGCACGTTATGCTAAAGCGCTTAAACGCTTTGTTTCCTGCTCTACTGCTAACCTGCATGAACATAAGGACCAGGATATAATTAAGATCGTCGGCTTAATCGTTAAAATCAAACATACCGTCACCCGGGCCAAACAAGAGAAAATGGCTATATTAAAATTAGAGGATTTAGATGGTGCGGTAGAAATATTGGTTTTTCCACGCGCATTCGCTAAAATAAGCTCCCATATCCAAGCCAACACCATTGTGTATATCCGCGGAGTGCTTGACCTTAAGGAAGAAACGCCTAAAATTATCACAGAAGACCTTTTCCCGTTTGAAGAAATTTACAAGCTCATCACAGCTATAAACATTAACTTGTCCGGGATAAGGGAGAATATCTTTGAATCCTTAAAAACGTTATTGGGGGCTCACCGCGGTCGAGTCCCTGTATATTTACGCCTGGATACCAGCCTCGCCGGCAGGCAGGCCAGCCTCGCCGACAGGCAGGCGCCCGCTAAATCCCGTGTACAGTTAATTGTCGGTGAAGGGCTGTATGTTGAGCCAAGTGAACAACTTATCCAGGATTTGGATGAGCTCTTAGGCCAAGAGCACTTATCTCTGGTGATATAAAACTAGGGGACGGTTCTCTAAGAGAACCGTCCCCATTTATTCAACAGATTATTTCTTGACACTGTAACTTTTTGCTGTTATTATACTTAGCAATAGGGGGTGGAAGATGACCAAAAAAGATATTGTCTTAAAAGTATCTGATGAAACTAATCTTAAGCAGATAGACGTCAAAAAAATAGTACAGAAAACCTTTGATTGTATTATTGATGCCTTGATCAGAGGCGAAAAAATTGAATTACGTAATTTTGGTGTTTTCAAAGTAAAGCAAAGAAGGAGCCGCACAGGCAGAAATCCGCGTACTAATCAGGTTATTCCTGTCCCACCCAGAAAAGTTGTAGTCTTTAAAGCTGGCTTGAAAATGAAGCAAAAGATAAGATAAAATACGAGAGTAGTTAGTAGATAGTAGGTAGTATTTAGGGAAACCTATATGCTGACTGCTAAATGTTATATACTAAATTTACATGTTCAAAAGAATCCCTGGGACTAAAGATATCTTGCCGCAAGAATCATCTTCCTGGCAAACAGTCGAAGCAACAGCGCGCAGAATATTTTCATTCTATAATTATCAGGAAATCCGTACGCCGGTAATTGAAGAGGCATCGCTTTTTAACCGTACTTTAGGCGCAACAACCGAGATCGTACAGAAGCAGATGTTCCTCATCCATAACCAACAGGATACTTACGCGCTGCGTCCGGAAGGAACGGCCTCAATAGTACGCAGCTATCTGGAAAATAATTTAGAAAAAACCAGCGGTTTTACAAAATTATATTATATTGGCCCGATGTTCCGACTGGAACGTCCGCAAAAAGGAAGGCTGCGTCAATTTCATCATATTGGGGCTGAAGCTATCGGCTCCGGCCAGGCCAGCCTGGATATAGAGGTAATCAGTTTAGCCGAACAATTACTAAAAAGTTTCGGAATTGCCGGTTACAAGATTAAGATTAACAGTTTGGGTTGTCCAAAAGATAAACAGGCGCTAAGAGTTGATTTGAAAAAAAGTTTACCGGAAAAATTAACCCAGTTGTGCGCGAATTGTCAACAAAGAGCTAAAAATAACGTATTAAGAATATTAGACTGCAAAAACGAAGATTGTCAAAAAATAGTTAAAACACTTAGGGCTGGACACACCCATCTTTGTCCGGATTGTCGAAGACATTTCCAAGAGGTAAAATGCGGATTAAATGACCTGGGTATTTCATTTCAGGTGGCCCCACAACTGGTGCGCGGGCTGGATTACTACAACCGCACGGTCTTTGAAATTACACATAGCGATCTAGGCAGCCAGGATGCGATTGGGGCAGGCGGCCGCTATAATAATTTGGTCCAGGATCTTGGCGGGCCGGAGTTAGGGGCAATCGGTTTTGCTTTCGGGGTCGAAAGGCTGCTTTTAGTGCCAAACACTTTAGTTGGGAATCCGCCAAAAAAGTTAGTTTATTTAATTACGCTGGGAGAGGCTGCAAAATCCGCAGGCATAAAAATATTAAACCAGCTAAGATGCGCCGAAATATCTGCGGATACGGATTATTTAAATAAATCCTTAAAAGGCGCACTCCGCGCTGCTAATGATAACGGTGCAACTTTTGTTTTAATCTTAGGAGATGATGAATTAAAGAAGAATACTATTTCCGTCAAAAATATGGCTTCAAGCATACAGAAGGAAGTAGCCATACAAAATTTAACCAAGGAACTACTCAAGCCTTTCAATAAATAATGCTAAGGACACATACCTGCGCACAGCTTAAGGTTACCGATACGGGCAAACAGATAACCCTCTGCGGTTGGGTTGCCAATCGGCGCGACCATGGTAAATTAATCTTTATCGATATCCGCGACCGCTATGGCCTTACTCAGGTCGTTTTTATCCCCAAAGAATGCCCTGCCGATAGTTATGAGAAGGCAGGGCAATTAAGAAACGAATTCGTAATTAAATTAAAAGGTTTAGTGAATAAGCGCCCCGCAGGCACAATTAATTCCAAGCTGGCTACCGGAGAAGTGGAAATTTTAGCGCAGGAATTAGAAATATTAAATCCCAGCCTTACTCCGCCGTTTGAAATCCGGGAGGATATTGAAATAAACGAAGAGATTCGCCTTAAATATCGCTACCTGGATTTAAGGAGAACTAAAGTTTTTAATAACCTGCTTTTAAGAAGCAACCTCTATAAAGTTATTCGCGGCTATCTGGGGGGAAAGGATTTCATTGAATGCGAAACACCGATCCTTACTAAATCTACACCCGAAGGCGCCCGGGACTATCTGGTTCCTTCGCGGGCAAATCTTGGCCAATTTTTTGCTTTGCCCCAGTCTCCGCAATTATTCAAGCAGATACTGATGGTGGCCGGAATTGAAAAATATTACCAGATCGCTAAATGCTTCCGGGATGAGGATCTGCGCGCTGACCGCCAGCCGGAATTTACCCAGCTGGATATTGAAATGTCTTTTATAAACGAAGAGGATGTCTTTAGCTTAACTGAAGGGTTAATGAAATTAATCTTCAAAGAATTTAAAAATATCGATATCCCTGTGCCTTTTACGCGCATCAGCTATAAAGAAGCGATGGAAAAATATAAGTGCGACAAACCCGACTTACGGGAGCAATTAAAGATGGATTTTGCCTTCTGCTGGGTAGTAGATTTTCCGCTTTTCAAATTTAATACCGAAGAGAAACGCTGGGAAAGCGAACATCATCCTTTTACCGCGCCGGCCACCGAAGATCTGGAAAATTTAGAGGTTGCCCCGGATAAAGTTAAATCCCGCTCTTATGATTTAGTTTTAAATGGAATAGAGTTGGGTTCAGGCTCAATCAGAATTCATCGCCAGGAACTCCAGGAAAAGATTTTTAATATTATCGGCCTGGAAAAAGAAGAAATTCAGAAGCGTTTTGGTTTTCTCCTGGAAGCTTTTCAGTTCGGCGCGCCGCCACATGGAGGAGTGGCTTTTGGGTTAGATCGGCTCCTGGCTATACTCTCCTGTGAGTCAAGTATCCGTGAGGTAATTACCTTTCCCAAAAACTCAAGCACATTTTGTCCGTTAACCAGTGCGCCTTCGGATGTTGAAGATAAGCAATTAAAAGAATTAGGTCTAACCGTAAGAAAAGGAGGGAAGTAAAATGAACAGATTTAAACTAGCAGGAATTTGTGTATTAACATCAACCCTGGCATTATCAGGATGCGTGGCCAGAACCTACAATTTAACGCGCGATCGGGTTGATCAAGAGCTCTCTTTGACCTCAGGTAACCGCGGCTACATCATGGGGCAAGCTCCGGAACCCAAGGAAAGAAAAACCACCCGGACCACCAGAGTCTTTGAGTTAGAGCTAGGAGCAACGAATAAAACTAAAACCAGTTACCCGGCTGCTATTCCACTAGCAACCGGCAGCATGGATGAACCCGGAATGGTTCAGGAAACACAACCGGAAACACAAACTGAAGAAGCAAATTTGAGTTTTGAAAAATATACCGTCGCTAAAAATGATACTTTACAGAAAATCTCGAACAAATTTTACGGAACAACTAAAAGATGGATGAAGATTTATGAAGCAAACAAGGATGTTTTGCGCGGGCCGGACAAGCTTTATCCCGGACAAATTTTAAATATTCCTTCCGGGCCTAAAGTAAGTGCGGAGAGCCAATAGTCCTTTGTAGTCCTTAAGCTTCATTATGGATAAGATAATTCGATTCCAATCCCAAAAAGAAACGCAAGGGCTCTTGGGAGCCCATGATGCCAATCTCAAAAGCATCGAAAGAGAGTTTAAGGTAAAACTTACCTTACGCGGCGAACACCTAAAAATAAGCGGAAGCGCTGCCAATATTAAAAAAGCAAGCCAGCTGGTAGAATACCTGCTAGTGGGCTTGCGTTCAGGCAGCACTGAAATCGGCCAAACCGACCTAGCTTATTTAATTTCTAATTTAAAAAAAGGGAAGAAATCTCTGCAGTTAGAGCAATTAGACACCGGAATTATACGCTCTTGCGCAGGTAAACAAATTGGCCCCAAAACCATCGGCCAGAGGGATTATGTGGAAGCCATCCAAAAACATGATATTGTTTTTGGCATTGGCCCCGCAGGAACGGGCAAGACTTATCTGGCGATGGCTTGCGCGGTTGAGGCGCTAAAGAAACAGGAAGTACGCCGCATTATTTTAACCCGGCCGGCCATTGAAGCAGGAGAATCCCTGGGGTTTCTTCCCGGAGATTTAGAAGCCAAAATCTCACCGTACTTAAGGCCGCTTTATGATGCCTTATATGACATGATGGAGGCAGCTCGCATTGAAAAATATATCGAAACCGGAATAATCGAGGTTGCCCCGCTGGCCTACATGAGAGGCAGGACGTTAAATGATGCTTTTATTATCTTGGATGAAGCGCAGAATTGCACTGCTGAACAAATGAAGATGTTTTTAACCCGGCTGGGATTTGATTCTAAAGCCGTAATTACCGGAGATATAACCCAGAGCGATTTACCCGGAGCCAAACCCATCGGCCTGCTTCAGGCACAAGAGATCCTTAAAGAAATTGGGGGAATTAAATTTATTTACTTTAGCGGTTCTGATGTCGTCAGGCACTCACTGGTACAAAGAATAATTCAAGCATATGAAAAAGCTGTTTAATAAAACCAAACTTCTTCCTATTGGGGTATGCGTTTTCATGTTTTTCTTTAGCTACATTATCCGCATAAACCCAGGTATCCCATTCTTTTTAATCCTGCTTTATTTATGTTTTTACAAAAAATTTACTAAAATCAAGAATGCCGGATTGGTCAATTTAAGTTTTCTTTTTCTGATTTCTTTCTGCCTGGGTTATTATTTAATTAGGCAGGGATTGTCATTTTGGTTTATCCCGGTTGCGATTATCCCCATGCTCAGCGTGCTGCTATTTAATAATCTGGAAGTTGCTTATTTTTTGTCGCTGGGAACCTGCATCTCCCTGGCATCTTTGAGCCCGGAGCCATTTAAGGCCTGGTTTATTTTTATGACCTCCTGCGCCTGCGCAATACTATTGGTAAACCAAGCCCGTAAACGTACCCAGGTTATTCAGGCAGGGGTTATTGCCGGCATCCTGCAATTAGTCAGCTTGATACTCCTGGAGCATCTTTGGATTAATCATCCGCAAAGATACCTAATAATTTTAATCAATGGTTTGCTTTCCGGGGTTATCACCTTGGGAATTCTGCCCCTCTTTGAATATATCCTGCAGACCGTAACCAATATCAGCCTGTTAGAACTAGCGGATTTTAATCACCCCATCTTACAGAGGATGGTGCTTGAGGCACCGGGGACCTATCACCACAGCCTGATTGTCGGTAATCTTTCGGATACGGCTTGCGCCGCGGTAGGAGCCAACGGCCTTTTAGCCAGAATTGGCGCATATTACCATGATATCGGTAAACTGCAAAAACCAGAGTATTTTATCGAAAATCAGGATATCAAAAAGAATGTCCATGATGAACTTACTCCGACCATGAGTAAATTAATTATCATGAACCATGTTAAGGAAGGCTTAGAGTTAGCTAAAAAGTACTCCTTAAGCCCGGTACTCTGGGATTTTATCCAACAACACCACGGCAGGAGCCTGGTTTATTATTTTTACCGGCGGGCATTAGAGGGCAAGGAAGAAAACCAGGAGGTGGCCGAGGAAGGCTTCCGATATCCGGGACCAAAACCCAACACCAAAGAAACCGCTATCGTATTATTGGCGGATTCCGTAGAGGCGGCCACGCGCAGCTTAAAAGACCCTACTCCGGACAAGGTCGAAGAAATAGTGCGTAAGGTAATTAACAATAAATTTATCGACGGGCAGCTTGATGAATGCGAGCTTACTCTAAAAGATATTGAAAAGATATCCAGTGTCTTTAGTAAAATATTAAGCGGCATATATCATAGCCGGGTTAATTACCATTAAAAAGATGAGATGTGGAAGGAAAAGTTGAGTGAGGATAACTTTAAAAAATCTACAAAATAAGCTACCTATTCACTCCGGAAAAATAAAAAAATTAATCCTTAAAGTCCTTAAAGGTGAAAAGGTAAAAGAATCCGGATGGATTAACATTTGTTTTGTAGATAATCCGCAGATTAAAAAATTTAACGCTAAATTCCTTAAAACTAAAGGTTCAACTGATGTTTTGGCTTTTAACCTAAGCGATAAAAAAGAAAAAAACATTATTTTGGCTGATATTATGATTTCCGCGCAAGCAGCTTTAAATCAAGCACGCAACTTCAAAACTACCCCGGATTATGAATTATCCCTTTATGTTGTCCACGGTATACTGCACATTTTAGGGTTTAATGACCACACGCGCGAACAGATAAAGCTGATGCGTAAAAAAGAAAGCCAATATGTCTATTGATCGAGCTAGAGGATTAGTTTTAAACAAGAGAGAGTTACGCGAGACTTCCTTAATTGTAGATTTTTACACCCAAGAATTTGGAAAAATAAGCGGGATACTTAAAGGTATCCGCACTGATCCGAAAAAGTTCGCTTCAAATTTAGAGCTTTTTTCACTAAATGAGATTATCTTTTACAGAAAAACGCACTCCAGCTTCCATTTAGTAAGCCAGGCGGATAAAATAGATAACTTTACCCGCATCAGGCAAAATATCGAAAGAACAACTACTGCGAGTTTTATGATGGAAATGGTCTCTACTATAATGCAGCTTGAAGATAAAAACGAGGAGATCTTTAATTTAACATTGGCAGCCTTGAAAGAATTAGAGACCAACTATAGCCCGGAAAAAATTGCCACCATATTTAAAATTAAAATGCTCAGTCTTTCAGGATTTAAGCCGCATTTCGATTCCTGCGTTTGTTGCCGGGATAAGATTATGGGGCAATCCAAGTTTAGTCTTTCTTTAGGCGGTCTGCTTTGTCCGCGCTGTATGCCCAAAGACCCCGGCAGCCGCTCGATATTCCGGGGGACCATCGCCACGGTCTTACATATCGAAAAAAACAGTTTTAACAGCTCCTTGAGCCTGGGAATGAATCCTCAGATAAAAAAAGAATTGGAGTTGATCCTGAATGCTTTTTTGAATTTTCACCTTGGCCGCGAACTAAAATCTCAGAAGCTGATTAATAAATTAGAAGTCCCCGTTGGATAAAATACTTCCCCCCTCGCGGAGCTTTAGGGTCATTTTTCCCCAAGCGCCGGAGGCTGGGGAAAAATGAGGAGGCTAAATGAAAATTGTCGTTGTCGGCCCGGGAGCAATGGGATGTCTTTTCGCGGCATATCTAGCAAAATCAAAAGAAGAGATTTGGCTTCTAGATAAAAGTAAGGAACGGGCTGCTAAGATTAATGAGTGCGGGATTTCCCTGGAAGAAGAAAGCGGCTCCTGGCAGTCAAAACCAAAAGCTACCGCCAATCCCCAAGATATTGGCAAAGCCGATTTAATACTTATCTGCGTTAAATCTTTCCATACCAAAGTAGCCATTGAACAAATCAAACCGCTTCTGGGCCAGGAGACCAAAATTCTAACCTTGCAAAACGGAATCGGCAATGTTGAAATCATCTCTGAGCTAACCGGTGAAGAAAGAGTCGTTGCCGGCGTAACCAATGAAGGTGCAACTTTAATGGATATCGGTAAAATTCGCCACGCCGGGCGCGGTGAGACGATTATCGGAGCTATCGACGGCAAAACCCCGGTTCAAATGCGCGCTATCCGCGAGGTCTTTAATAAAGTCGGCTTTGAATGCAAAATGTCACGCGACATAAAAAGCCTGCTCTGGAGCAAATTAATTATTAACGTTGGAATCAATGCTTTGTCCGCAATTACGCGCCTGCCTAACGGCAAACTTATAGAATACGAAGGCACCAGAAGAATCTTAAGGGATGCGGTCACGGAAGCCGCGCGTATTGCCAAGAGAAAACGTATAAAATTAATTTTTGATGATCCGCTGGCAAAAGTGGAAGCAGTTTGTGAAGGCACGCAGGGTAATCTTTCTTCGATGCTTCAAGATGTATTAAGAAAAAAGCACACCGAGGTTGACTTCATTAACGGAGTAATTGTGCGGCTGGGGCAAGAGTTGGGTATTGCTGTGCCAACCAATAAGTTCCTTCTGGACCTGGTGAAAACCATTGAATCCAGCTACGCGCAATCAGCGCAATAAACTTTAAAAACGTTAAAAAAACTTTTAAACTAATGGCTTTTAGCGCAAAAACACGCAGATACTTAGTTGCTTTTTTGATCATTGGATGGAGCATAACCTTAATTTATTCTCTGTCACGTTCTAATCCGCCAAAATACCCGCTAAAAGCAAAACGGCTTTACCGTGACAATCGCCTTTTAATGGGGACATTTTGGCAGGTTTCCTCACCAAATAATCAAGCCGGCGCGATTGTTTTCTCAGAAGTCAGCCGGATCCAACAGCTACTCAGTAAATATATCCAGACCAGTGAAATCTCCCGGCTTAATCGTTTAGGAAGATTAAAAGTAAGCGCGGATACGTTTTTTGTTATAAAAAAATCCCAGGAATTCTGCCGCCTTACTCAAGGAGCCTTTGACATTACAGTTGCCCCATTAGTTGACCTTTGGGGATTCACCAATCAAGAATTCCAGGTGCCCAGCGATGATAAAATCCGTGCTGTTTTAGAGCTGGTGGGAAGCGATAAAATTATTTTACATGAAAAAGATAATGTGGTAGAATTCAAAATTCCGGGAACCCGGATTGACCTGGGGGCAATTGCCAAGGGTTTTGCCCTGGATTGTGCGGTCAAAAAGTTAAAAGAAAACAATATTGATAGTTGCCTGATTAACGCCGGAGGCCAAGTTTATGCCTTAGGAAATAAATTCGGCCAAGCTTGGAAGATCGCCATCCGGGGGGCAAATAAATCTGAAATCACAACTACACTGGAGCTGAAAAACAAATCCGCATCTACCACCGGTAATTACGAGCAATTCTTTTTTAAAAATGGCAAGCGTTACTGTCATATCATCGACCCCCGCTCCGGTTATCCAGCTCAGACCCAAATTACTTCGGTAACTGTCGTTGCTGACCAAGGATTAACTGCGGACGCTTTATCTACAAGCCTATTTGTGTTAGGAAAGAAAGATGTTGAAGAAATATTAAAAAAATTTCCCGGAACTTTAGTTAAAATTTATTAATGAACATACCTAATCAATCAACTGATATAAATATCTCTGCGGCCAAGATGTTTATTTTTTTCTCCCGGCTAATGGATAAACCTGTGCTGGATAAAGACGGCAAAACCGTCGGAGAGATTTATGACCTGGTGGTAAAATCCTCTCAAGTCTACCCGCTTTCCGATGCCTTGATTATTCGCAAAGGTTTTCCCAATCGTAAATACGCGCTGGTCAATTGGCCGGATATTGAAAGAATCGACAAGGAAGGGGCCCAGCTAAAAATAGAAAGATCTGTACTAAATTTCAACCAGATTCACGATGAGAAGAAAGAGTTTACGCTAAGACGGGATATACTCGATCAGCAGGTAGTGGACACTCATAATCATAAAGTCATCCGCGTAAATGATATCCAGCTTTTGGTTGTTGACCATGCTTTAATGATCGCTCACGTAGATATTGGAAGCCGCGGTCTCCTGCGGCGCCTGGGATTTGAAAAAAGCGTAGACTTAATCGTGAAGCTATTTAATCCCCAAGCCAGATATCTTAGCAACGAACATTTGATCTCCTGGAAACATATTCAACCGCTGACCATTAATCCGGTAAGTATGACCATAAAGATTGACCTGCCGCAAGAGAACCTCGCCAGCATACCGGCAGCGGACTTAGGAGACATTTTTCTGGATTTAAATATAAATCATCAGATCGCGCTCTTTAAATCATTGAATCTGGCCAATAAAACAAAAATCTTTACCAACATTGATTTTAAAACTCAAGCCTTACTGCTTGATGAAATGAATGATTTTGAAATTTCCGAATTACTTAATAATACCCCTTCAGATGAAGCCACGGATTTCCTGGAAAAATTACCCAGGGAAAAAATCAAACACATCTTGAGCTTAATCGAAAATAAATATTCTAAACGCCTTTCACAACTGTTGGGTTATTCCGGTGATTCTGCCGGAGGCCTGATGACTACCGAATATATCGTTTTTACCAAAGACACCCTTGTCCAGGCAGCCTTAAACCAAATACGGGAACGTAAATTTAAATCCGAGCCGGCGCAGTTTATTTATATTATTGATGAAACTCAGCATCTAATTTCGGTAACTAATTTTCGCCGGCTCATTCTGGCTAACCCTGGCGAGCCAATTGCCAACTCCGCTTTCCCCAAGACATATTTTGTGCACTTAGATTCAAGCGTTAAAGAGGTTGCCTACTTAATGGAAAAATACAAATATTTTGCTATCCCCGTTGTGGATGAAAATAATGTTTTGCAGGGGATTATCACGGTTGATGATATCCTAAGCCAGCTGATTGCCTTTGCCTGGCGCAGGCTTAAAAGAATAAAAATTATGCAAAAGATATGAAAAACCTAAAAACTTTTTGGGCAAAAATTCTGATTTTCCTTTCTGTAATGGGCCCGGGAATTATCACGGCTAACGTGGATAATGATGCCGGCGGGATTACTACTTACTCCGTAGCCGGGGCGCACTTTGGTTATGCCCTGATCTGGTCATTTATCCCGATTATTATTGCCCTGGTAATTATCCAGGAGATGTGCAGCCGGATGGCGGTAGTTACCGGTAAAGGCCTGGCGGATTTGATCCGGGAAGAGTTCGGAGTCAGAGTGACTTTTTACGCGATGACAGTTTTAGTCCTTTCCAATATCTTTAACACGATTTCAGAGTTTGCCGGCATTGCCGCCAGCGCCGAACTTTTTGGAATCAGTAAATATCTGTTGGTACCGGTCTGCGCATTATTTGTCTGGTGGTTGATTGTAAAAGGCACCTATAAATCAGTAGAGAAGGTGTTTTTGGTTGCCTGTTTATTTTATGTTTGCTATATCGTCTCGGGGTTTCTCTCTAAACCTGACTGGAACTTAATCGCCAAAAGCTCGGTTCATCCAAATTTCCAGTTTGATAAAGCCTATATTTTTATGCTCATCGGGGTCGTCGGCACCACGATTGCCCCCTGGATGCAATTCTACCAGCAATCTTCGGTAGTTGAGAAGGGGATCAAGCTTGAAAATTACAAATACTGCCGGTTAGATGTAATTATTGGAGCATTTATAGTTAATATCATTGCCATCTTTATTATTATCGTCTGCGCCAACACTCTTTTTGCTAACGGCATCAGAGTCGAAACAGCCAAGGAAGCGGCCCTGGCCCTAAAGCCATTAGCCGGGCAATACTGTTTTTATCTTTTTGCCTTTGGGCTGCTCAATGCCTCAGTATTTTCGGCCTGTATTTTACCATTATCTACGGCATATTCGGTATGCGAAGGAATGGGCTGGGAGATCGGGGTCAATCGCACATTTAAAGAAGCGCCGCAATTTTATAGCTTATATACTGCAATCATCGTAATCGGCGCTGCGGTAATATTAATACCGGGAGTCAAACTCATACCGGTTATGCTCATCTCTCAGGCCACGAATGGCATCCTGCTTCCTTTTGTATTGATCTTCATGCTGCTTTTGGTAAATAATAAAAGGCTGATGGGTAAATATATTAATTCTAAATTCTATAATTTCTGCGCTATACTCATAATCGTGGCGATGATTTTACTTTCTCTATTTCTGTTTTTTACTGTATTTATTAAATAAAATTTTCTATGGATATAAACGAAATTAAGGATTTAAAAGGCAAACGCAAGATTACTATGTTGACAGCCTATGATTATCCCACGGCTTACCTAGTGGATAAAGCCGGAATTGATATAATCTTAGTCGGTGACTCTTTGGCGAATGTTGTTTTGGGGCTGGAATCCACAACCCAGGTGGGAATGCCGGAAATGCTGCACCATACCAAAGCAGTGAGCCGGGCAGTAAAAAACTCACTTCTGATCGCTGATATGCCCTATAGCTCTTACCAACTTAACCCCCATGAATGCGTTATTAATGCTCAGAGATTTATCACCGAAGCAGGTTGCCAGGGAGTAAAACTAGAATGGTTTGATAATTGCCTGAAGGTAACTGAACAAATTATTCGGGCGCAAATCCCGGTGATGGGCCATATCGGGTTAACTCCCCAGACCGCGGATAAAATCAATGGTTTTAAGTGCCAGGGAAAAGATGCCAAAACAGCTAGCCGCCTGATTAACCAAGCAGAAGAACTCGAAAAAAAAGGATGCTTTGCTATTGTTTTAGAGTGCCTGCCTGATAAAATTGCTGAACTGATTACTAAAAAAATAAAAATTCCTACCATTGGTATAGGGGCCGGAATTCATTGTGACGGACAGGTCCTGGTGATTAATGACATGCTTGGCCTGTTTGATCGTTATACCCCAAAATTTGTCAAAAAATACGCTGATCTTTCTCCCCTGATATTAGAAGCCGTCCAGAATTTTAAAAATGAGGTTATTCAGGAAAAATTTCCCACCCCCCAACATTCTTTTATTATCAAAGAAGAAGAGCTTAAGAAAATTAATGGCCACTAAACGCTTCGCCAAAAACTCCAGCCGCGCGATTTTATTGATCATCGCCCTGGCATTCATTATTAAATTTGCCGGGCCGAATATTTTAAGGCAATATATCAGCTATGGTATCGGTAATTGTAAAATCACTCCGATACTGTGCATGCAGCCCGAAGAGAAAATTTTTGCCCCACAAATCAATAATGAATACCTGGACACTTTGGTCCCGCACGCATTCCCCAAAATGTCGGTTTGTGTGCCCAAGGGTTTTGCTTTAGTTCAGGAGTTAATTAAGAAACAATACTATAAAAAAAGACATGCCAACAATAAGGCAGTTATTTATCTGCTCATCCAGGAACCGGGTGGTTTTATTAAACTTTATCCGGATGTGCAAAAGCAGGGAGTCAGGGATAACTATGAATTCATCCGCCGCCTGATGTATGCCCATCTGGATCAGGTAAATAATATTACCGATGCTTTCTTTCTGGTTATGAAGAGCGTGTTTACTCCAGACATAGGAAACCAAAATACTGCCAAAATGATTAGATTCCAAATAAAAGATAAAAAGGGATTTATAAACTACACCATGGCTAGGCCTGATAATTATTTTGATTGCAATGTTTCTGATGCCGATGGAAATTTCTTTAAGGTGTATATAAAGGATATTGGCGCGCTTCTGGACCTAAATAATGTATTTGCAATAATTTCTACGCTTAGGCCGGTTAATTAGTTCGAGGATTTAACAGTTCGAGGATTTAACTTGCTTTTTGGACTAGTTTATGCTAAAAATATAAAACTATGGCAGAAAATTTAATGGATAAAATTGTTTCCCTGTGCAAACGCCGGGGTTTTATTTTTCAGGGCAGCGAAATTTACGGCGGGCTGGCCAATACCTGGGATTATGGCCCTTACGGGGTAGAATTAAAAAATAACATTAAGCGCGCCTGGTGGAAAGCTAATGTCCAGGAGCGCAATGATATCTTAGGCATGGACTGTGCCATTCTTATGCACCCCGGAGTCTGGGAAGCCAGCGGGCATGTGGAGAATTTTTTTGATGAGGTGATGGAATGTAATAAGTGCAAGAAAAGGTTTAAGGTTGAACAAGTTCAACAAAAATATCCAAGTATAACTACGGGCGGAGGCGTTGGTAAGTGGAAGTGCTTGGAGTGCGATGGCGAACTGGGCCTGCCGAGAAAATTTAATTTAATGTTTAAAAGTTCTAAAGGTTCTCTTGAGGACACCTCATCACTTGTTTATTTACGGCCTGAGACCGCCCAAGGCATGTTTGTGAATTTCTTAAATATCCTTGACACAAAACACCCTAAGCTTCCTTTTGGCCTGGCGCAGATCGGCAAGGCTTTCCGTAATGAGATTACGACGGGAAATTTTACCTTTCGTACCTGCGAGTTTGAGCAGATGGAGATAGAATATTTTGTCAGGCCGCAAGACGCAGACAAAAAATTAGCAGAGTGGATTGAGGCAAGGTTTAACTGGTATCTAGATCTGGGGATAAAAAGCCAAAACCTAAGGAAACGCCAGCACGGTAAAGATGAGCTGGCGCATTATGCCCATGCCTGCACTGACATAGAATATAATTTCCCGTTCGGCACTTCGACTTCGCTTGAGTGCCATGGTGAGAGTAGTCGAACCGTCGGTTGGGCAGAATTAGAAGGTATTGCTAACCGTTCGGATTTCGATTTAAAACAGCACGCTCAATACAGCGGCAAAGATTTACAATATTTTGACGATCTAAAAAAAGAAAAATTTTATCCTTATATTATTGAGCCTTCAGGAGGAGTTGATCGGGCAGTCTTGGCCTTTTTAATTGATGCCTACCATGAGGAGAAGGTCAAAGAAGAAACCCGCGTGGTCTTAAAATTAAATAAGGATCTGGCCCCGACAAAAGTAGCCATCTTGCCGCTGCTGCGCAATCGGCCGGAAATTGCGGAATTAGCTAAAAAAATTTCCCAGGATTTAAAAAAATCTTTTACTGCGATTTATGACGATACCGGTTCCATTGGTAAACTCTACCGCCGGCAAGACGAGGTAGGCACGTTCTACTGCGTAACCGTAGATGTGCAGACACTGGAAGATAAACAGGTAACTGTGCGCGACCGTGACACAATGTTACAGGAAAGGATTGGAATTGACAGGGTTAAGGATTATTTGGTTGAGAAACTAATTTAGTATTTTAACAGAAAGGGAAGGTTTAAAAAGTAATGGCAAAGAAATATGTTTACAGTTTCGGCGGCGGTAAAGGCGAAGGCAATGAAAGTATGAAGAACCTCTTAGGCGGAAAAGGTGCAAATTTAGCCGAGATGGCCGGTAACAAGAATTTGATGTTGCCTGTACCTGCGGGATTTACCTGCACCACAGAGGTCTGCACATATTATTATCAGAATAAAAAGAAATATCCCAAAGAATTAAAAGGGCAGGTTTTAAAGGCCTTGGAAAAAGTAGAAAAATTAATGGACAGGAAATTCGGCGATTGCCTTAATCCATTATTATTTTCTGTGCGTTCCGGCGCCAGAAAATCCATGCCGGGTATGATGGAGACAGTTTTAAATGTCGGCCTTACCGAGAAGACTATTCCCGGGCTGATTAAGCAAAGCAACGGCAACAGCCGCTTTGTTTATGACGCTTACCGGCGCTTGATTATGATGTATTCCGATGTAGTTATGGAAAAGGCTGCTGGTATTGAGCCCAAAGGCGAAGAGGGGATCCGCAAACAGCTGGAAAAAATCATGGCCCAGATGAAAAAATCTAAAAATTATACCATTGATACGGATTTAAATGTTGAAGACTTAAAAAAGCTCTGCGCGCAATTTAAAGCTAAAATCAAAGAAGTTTTAGGCAAAGAGTTTCCCGATGAACCCATGGAGCAGTTATGGGGTGGTATTGGCGCGGTATTTTCTTCCTGGAACGGAAAACGCGCCATCAGCTATCGCCGGATCGAAAATATTCCGGATGCCTGGGGCACCGCGGTCAACGTGCAGACCATGGTTTTTGGTAATATGGGTAATGACTCAGCAACCGGGGTTGCCTTTACGCGTAACCCAGGAAACGGTGAGAATAATTTCTACGGTGAATATTTAATTAACGCCCAAGGTGAAGACGTGGTGGCCGGTATTCGCACGCCGGCTCCAATCAATGAATATTCAACCTCAAGCCATAATAAAGACCTGCTCACCCTGGAAAAAGCCATGCCTAAAATTTACAAAGAGCTTTACGCCTTTCAAAACCGCCTGGAGAAACATTACCATGATATGCAGGATATCGAGTTTACTATTGAAAAAAGCAGGCTCTTTATGCTGCAGTGCCGCGTAGGCAAACGTAATGGCCCGGCAGCAGTACGCATGGCCATAGACATGGTTAAAGAAAAAATGATTAAGAAAGAGCAGGCGGTAATGCGCGTAACTCCGGCACAGCTTGAGGAGTTACTACATCCGATTATTGACCCTAAAACTGAAAATACGGTTAAACCTTTTGCTAAAGGGCTGCCCGCTGGTCCGGGTGGCGCTTGCGGACAGATTGTTTTTTCCTCCAATGACGCGGTAGAATGGGCAAAAACCGGCAAAAAAGTAATCCTGGTACGCGAAGAAACTAACCCGGAAGATGTTGAAGGTATGCGCGCAGCCCAGGCGATTCTTACTGCCCGCGGCGGTATGACTTCACACGCGGCTTTAGTTGCGCGCGGCTGGGGTAAATGCTGTATTGTCGGATGCAGCGCTATGCATGTTGATCTGGATAAAAAAACAGTGCAGGTCGAAGGTAAAATCCTCAAAGAAGGGGATTGGATCACCTTAAACGGCACCAAAGGCAATGTCTATGAAGGCCAGCTTCCGATGATGGATGCCTCCGAAGAAAATACGATACTCTCGGAGTTCTTAAAAATGTGCGACGCAGTAAAGAAGCTGGGTGTGCGCACTAACAGCGATACACCTGAGGATGCTCAAAAAGCCCTGCAATTCGGAGCCGAAGGTATCGGGCTTTTCCGTACCGAACATATGTTCTACGGCAAAGGTGCAGACCAACCCTTGTTCCTGCTGCGCAAAATGATTGTTTCTAAAACAATCGAGGAAAGACAGAAGGCCTTGGATGAATTATTCCCGTTTGTAAAAAAAGATATTAAAGGAACCATTGCAGCTATGGACGGTTTTCCGGTGGTTATTCGCCTATTGGATCCTCCGCTGCATGAATTTGTTCCCCGCGAGCAAGTAAAACTAGAGCAATTAGCCAAAGATCTAAACATTGACATGAAAGAATTGGCTAAAAGGGCCGAAGGATTGCACGAATCAAATCCCATGATGGGGCATCGCGGCGTACGTTTAGGGGTAACTTATCCTGAGGTAAGCGCGATGC
>JAUYDL010000033.1 GCA_030691865.1 Candidatus Omnitrophota bacterium
ACTAGGGGTAATAATATGGCGTAAAG
Organism: Candidatus Omnitrophota bacterium; assembly: GCA_030691865.1. GTDB lineage: Bacteria > Omnitrophota > Gorgyraeia > Gygaellales > Profunditerraquicolaceae > UBA6249. The sequence continues at coordinate 27 of JAUYDL010000033.1, forward strand.
CGTTAATATCTAAACCAAGGAAGTTTGTTTTGACATTATAAATACGGTAAAACTTAGTGCTCATATCCGCGCCGCTGTAAAAGATTGTACGTATAATTCCGCTCTGGCCGTTTGCGCCTTGATCATAAAAAGTCTGCCGGCTGGCAACAAATGGCTTAAATTGAATAAAGGCAATCTTGGTCGGCAAAGAAAACGTATTTTTAGTATCAAGCCGGGTAACAGTGACATTATCTCTATCATAGACCGGTGACGATGAGCTTGAATCTATAACTTTCTTTTTATTATAATTTCCTAACTGGCTTACATTTTCAAAATAAAATGGGCTTTCTCCTAATTGTAAACTTGGCAGATTATAGTTTATCTCCGGCTTCTTTTCTATCTGGTTAAACCATTTATTAGTACGTATTTGCAAAAGCACATCCAGACTGGAATAATTAAAAGCGTGATGAAAAAGGGCATAGCTTAGCGGTTCAGTATCCTTCTCATATTCGCGAAAGAAATAATCTTGTAGAAAACTACGAGTGGAAGGATAAGTTGTATCATCTTTTCTTCTTTGATCGGTAATCTTAAAAAACTCCGTAGTAACATTAGTGCGCTCATCAATATTCCATTTATGGCGCCAACGCATAAAATAACGATAGTAATCCGAGGTCGGCACCTGTTCAGGTTGATCAGGAGGCGTTTCAAGCGTATAATAAAATTTAAACTCCCCCTTTCCCACCGCGGGAGTCTTATAGTTTAGGTTGAAACCTCCAGCCCATCCTAATTTATAACGGTAATCCAGAAGAGCCCTGCCATCCACATTGTCCGCAATATTATAACGCCAGGCACTCAATAGATACGGGCCCCAATCCTTACGCGAGCCCGGCTCAACCTGCACATGCATAATCGGTTCTTTCATCGAATAGTTGTACCGCGGAAGATAAAATAACGGAACAGCTCCAAGATAAAGTGTAGCTTGCCGGGCGAGCAATTTATCCCCCGGGAACATATTTATCTTCTTGGAGGCAAAGCGATAATGCGGATGGTCTAAGTTGCAGGTAGTAAAATAGCCGTTTTTAGCCACAAATTCGCTATCGCTCACCTTTTCCACCTTTTTGGCTTTTCCAAAATAGGGGTTGGCGCGAAAATCAGCATTATAGATAATTCCGGTTTTATTCGCAAAATCATAAATAATCTTTTCTCCGGTAACCACCCCTTTAGCGTCTTCGATTCTGGCATTACCTTCAGCCAGGCCCTCTTTTGTCTGCATATTAACCTTTAACCTGTTGCAAGTTAGCTTGGCGCCCTTATAAATAACTTCAATATTTCCGGTAGCCACGACCTCTTTGCTATCGGCAGAATACTCTACATTATCACCATTAATAATCATCGGTGACTCTTTAGCCGTCTGGGCAAAAACCAGGTTAACCCAGAAAACAAAACCCAGCATTATACTCAGTGTTACAGGTGCGGGGTTCATCTGCCTAACCTTTCCTTAACCAAATATCCTGCCCCGATAATTCCGGCATCAATTCCTAACTTAGCCTTAACCACCCTTACTCTTTTTGCCTGCACCAGCATTGCGCGCAGTAGAATTGTTCGCCTGATATTCTCAAACAACACTCCACCGGCGCAAGATACCCCTCCGCCAATTACAATCAGATCAAGATTAAGTAAATTTACAATCCCGCTTAAAGCCAAACCCAGCTTTTTACCCACCTGGCTCCAAAAATCTATTGCCTCAGGGTTATTCTGGCGGGCTAATGCACTTACTCTTTCTAAGGTAATCTTGGAACCAAATAATTTACGCGCATCTTTAATAATTTTATTATTACCAACATATGTCTCAAGGCACCCTCGAGCACCACAGCCACACCGAGGGCCTCTTTCGTTAAGAGGGAAGTGCCCGGCTTCGCCGGCGGCATTATCGGGACCCCGATAGAGTAAATCATTAATAATTAAACCTCCGCCCACTCCCGTGCCCAAGGTCAAACATAGTACATTTTTATATTTTTTTGCCGCACCAGCCCCATGCTCTGCCAGGGTCATCAGTTTGGCATCATTATCAATAAAAACTGACAGCTTAGTTTTCTGTTCCAGAATTTTTTTAAGCCTTACTTCTTTCCATCCCGGAATATTCGGCAAAAAATGCACGATCCCCTTCAGGGTATCTACCGGCCCAGGCACACCTATACCCACTCCCAGAATAGCAGAACGCTTTAACCTTTGGTTTAAGATAAAACTGTCTACCGAATCGGTAATCCCCTGAATAAGCTTATACTTATTATCAAAACTCTTTGTGCTAAAAGAGCTTTTGGCTTTAATCTTTAAACTACTGTCAAGTAAAGCGCATTTTAAATTAGTGCCGCCTAAATCTATTGCAATAATAAATTTTTTAACCATTGTGGTATTCTATATTAAAACACTTCGGTTTTCAAGGAATAAATAATATTCTAAAATAAAGGGGACGGTTCTATTTTTACTAATTTTATTAAGACGAAAAAATAGAACCGTCCCCTAGTTTTTCGGAAAAAATAGAACCGTCCCCATGATTTTAAGGAGAAAAACAAACCTTATTCTTTCCGGTTTCCTTGGCTAAATATAATGCCTGATCTGCCATTTCAATTAAGTTTTGCATATTCAGGGCATTATCTGGAAAGGTAGAAACACCTATGCTTACCGTAACCTTCAATTCTTCATCATAAACCTTGATTACCTCGAGCGCAATTGCCTGACGAATACGTTCCGCAGCAAAATTAGCCTGTTGGTTGCTTGTTTCTGCCAAAACAACAGAAATTTCCTCTCCCCCATAGCGGCCGATAAAATCGATTTGCCGCACCGCAAGCGAAATAGTTTTAGAGACCTGACGCAATATGGCATCTCCGACTAGATGTCCATAACGGTCATTGAACTGTTTAAAATTATCTATATCAATCATCAAAAAGGTTAAGCATAATTTATTTTTCTTAGAACGTTTAAGCTCTTCGCTAAAACGCTCTAAGAAATACCTTCGGCAATAAACGCTGGTCAGCACATCGGTAATCGTTAAACTCTGAACCTTCCGATAAAGCAGCGCTCTTCTTAACCCAATTAAGAATTGTTGAGCAAGAATCCCGAACTTCTCCTTATCTGTTTCTAAAATCCTGTCTACCGCCAGGTAGCCGGCGATTTGATTTGGCTCCAGATTCAAAGGCAGGATCGTATAATTTTTATATTTAATTAAATCCGCGCTATCCTTGATGTACCGACAATCACCTATGCCAATGTGTTTCTTTAAATTCTTATTAAAAATTGTAAATACCTTCTCCTCATCCAGGCTCTTACAGATATCTTTAGTCAACTCATAAAGCGCCACAGTATCATCAAATCTTTTATTCAGTAGATTATTTTCTAAATTTAAACTTTTCTTAAAATCAATCAGGCGATTAAGCTCATTTAGCAAACAGGCATAATCCGTTTTTTGACGCTTCAGGCGGACAGAAAAAATCTCTCTGCAGGACAAACTGAGAGCGATAGTAATAATTAAAAATAATATTATATTGAGCATACCTGGTTTCTGCCTTTTCCCTTAGCCGTATACATCGCCTTATCCGCCTTCTGCACCAACTCATCTTCATCTTTTGTATCCAGAGGTAAACTGGCTACCCCGATAGAAACAGTGATATGCGTGTCCTGGCGACGCAACATTATCTTTTCGTTTTGAATCCTTTGGCGAAGTTCTTCGGCGATAATTAATGACTTCTTCTTATCTATCCCTGAGAGCATAACTAAAAATTCTTCTCCGCCAAAACGGCATAATAAGGGGTTAAATTCGCTTAGCGCATCTTTTAATAATATTCCCACCTTCTTTAAAACCAGATCCCCCATTATATGGCCAAATTTATCATTATATTGCTTAAAAAAATCAATATCGATCATCATTAACGATAAATGCTGATCCAGGCGATGAGCGCGCCTAGCCTCAGCCCTTAACCTGTCGATAAAATAGCCGCGGGTATACAAAGCAGTCAGATCATCATGAATAGCTAAATCCTGCGTCTTCTGGAAGAGCAAACTATTTTCCAAAGCTACCGCCCCCAGATCAGTAACCAGAGAAAGAAATCGTAAATCATCCTGATTAAAGAAACCACCCTTTTTACTTTCAAGGCGCAAAAGCCCTAACAAAGAATAATTGCTAATCAAGGGCGAACTAATCAAAGATGAAACCGAACGCATATTTTGCATGTTAATACTGTCAGAATCAAAACGAAAGTCATTTTTCAGATTTTCAATAATCAGCTGGCTGGAATGCCTTAAGACCCATTGATCAAAAATATCCCCTTCTTTAGAGAGAACAACTAGGTCACTATCGTCTTTTATGGAATAGACCAGATTGAGTTTTTGATACTGATTATCCACCAGATAAAAAAGAGCCACCCCGGTGCTATTTGAGATTAGCGTATAAACATTGGAACTTAATACGCGAATCACGATATCCAATTTCAAGCTATGATTAAGATCTTCAATTAGTTTTTTTAAATTATCGTAACGGGTAATTTTTAATTTAAGCGCCAAGTTATACTCTTGATTCCTTTTGTTCTCTACATCAATAATATTTATCTCTTCCTGATGATGTTCCCCGGCAGATTGGGTAAGCAGGATTTTATTGGAGTAAAACTTTAAAAGGAAGGCAAAAATAATAATATTACTTAAGATAAAGGCGAGAAAAACAATTAAATCAATTTTTTGGTGAAAAAAAACGAAATTTATTATTAGCAGGATAACCGCGAAGGATAATAGGCACAACCAGATCTTTTTGGAGGAGGTATTTTGTTGCATAGAACTTTTTAGTTAAGGAGGTATTTACCGGAGGCTTGAGTAGAGCTTAACAAATAGTTTCTTCGGTATTTTTATCAAAGAAATGCACCTTGCTCATATCAAAAACTACATCCATCTCCTGATTGACCTTAGGACGGTCATGCGCGCTAACCCGGGCAATAAAGGTATGCTTGCCCGTGTTCAGGTAAAGGTAGACCTCTGAACCCATAGGTTCAAATACCTCACAGTTTACCCGAACTATATTTTCCGGTGGGGCTTGCGAAACAAACAATTTATCATAAATATCTTCAGAACGGATACCAAAAAATACTTCATGGTCAACATAATTAACCATCTTCTTATGCATATCTTCAACCAGCTTTACTTGAATCTTAACTTCATCAAAATAGAGCTTGCCTTCTTTTTTGATAATCTTGCCCTGCATAAAATTCATCGGCGGCGAACCGATGAAGCCGGCGACAAACTTATTTTTCGGATGATCATAAACATCAATCGGATCACCTAGCTGGGCAATCAGGCCATCTTTCATCACTGCGATGCGATCCCCCATGGTCATCGCTTCCACCTGATCATGAGTCACATAAATGATGGTGGTCTGTAGCCGGATATGCAGTTTATGAATCTCCGTGCGCAT
>JAUYDL010000046.1 GCA_030691865.1 Candidatus Omnitrophota bacterium
ACTTATGCCTCCGGCCGCAAAGAAGGCAATACGGATTTATTTATTTATCCGGGGTACAAATTCGCATTGGTGGATTGCCTGTTGACTAATTTTCATCTTCCGATGACCACCCTTTTAATGTTGGTTTGTGCTTTTGGGACAAAAGAGTTAATCTTGAAGGCGTATCAAGAGGCAATTGATAATAAATACCGGTTTTATAGTTATGGCGATGCAATGTTGATTATTTAGCGGGTTCCCGCCACAAAGCTTGGCGGGCAGGCTGTCGAGGGTTGTTCCTGTCGGCCAATTGTCCGCCAGGGATCAGACCAAGCCACCAGCTAATCTGGGGAAGAGGATGTTTGAGATAATTCATCAAGACAAAAATAGCAAAGCGCGGTTGGGGCAGATAACTACCGAGCATGGGCAGTTTGATACGCCGGCTTTTATGACGGTGGGCACGCATGCTACGGTTAAAGGGCTGATGTTTAAAGATGTCCAGGAGGCAGGCGCGCAGATAATTTTGGCTAATGCTTACCATGTATTCTTAAGGCCTGGGATCCAGATTATTAAAAAAGCCGGAGGCCTGCATAAATTTATGAGTTGGGATAAGCCGATACTTACGGATAGCGGAGGTTATCAGGTTTTTAGTTTAGCGCTTTATCGTAAGATTTCTGATCAGGGAGTTGAATTTCAGTCGCATATTGATGGCTCAAAACATTTTCTTACACCCGAAGATATAATTAAAATTCAGCAGAGTTTAGGTTCGGATATCATGATGCCGCTTGATGAGTGCGTGCAATATCCTTGCACTAAAGAAGAGTCCAGGGTGGCTATGGAAAGGACAGTGGCTTGGGCAAAAAGATCAAAAGATGCCCACGGCGATGCTAAAGGTTTATTATTCGGGATTGTGCAGGGGGCTACTTATGAAGATTTACGCCGCGACTGCGCCAAGCGTTTAGTGGATATGAATTTTGACGGCTACTCTATCGGTGGAGTTTCTGTTGGCGAGAGCAGCAATTTAATATATAATATCATTGAGTTGGTGGCAGGATTGCTGCCGCTAGATAAGCCGCGTTATGCTATGGGTATCGGTTATCCTTTCGATATAGTCGAGGCAGTGGATCGGGGAGTTGATATGTTTGATTGCGTAATTCCTACCCGTTACGGAAGAAACGGTACTGCTTTTACCAGCTGCGGCAAAATTACTATCCGCAACGCCGCCTATACTGAAGATTTCAGGCCCTTAGATGCAAAATGCGGCTGTTATGTATGCCAGAATTTTTCCCGGGCTTATTTGAGGCATCTGTTTAACGCTAAAGAGATGTTAGGTTTGGTTTTGGTTAGCCTGCACAATGTTTATTTCTTTCTGGATTTAATGCGCCAGATCCGTCAGGCGATCAAAGTTGACAAATTTAGCCAGTTTAAACAGTCCTTTTTAATTAATTACAATAACCAGATATGCGCATAGATATTATCAGTATTTTTCCTAAGATGTTTTCTGCTGTACTGGATGAGTCGATTATCAAGCGGGCACAGCAAAAAGGTAAGGTCAGGATTTTTACGCACGATTTAAGAAATTATACCCTGGATAAGCACCGTAAAGTGGATGACCATCCATTCGGCGGGGGCTCAGGCATGGTGCTGCAGGTAGAGCCTATTTTTAGGGCAGTACAGGCAATTAGGAAAAAGGTTAAAGGCAAAAGTAAGGTAATTTTATTATGCCCTCAGGGAAAAAGGTTCAATCAGGCCTATGCCAAAAAATTATCCGGATGCCGGAATTTGATATTTATCTGCGGCCATTATGAAGGAGTAGATGAGAGGGTTAGGCAATACTTAGTGGATGAAGAGATCTCCATCGGGGATTATGTTTTAACCGGCGGAGAACTTGCGGCTATGGTGTTGGTAGATAGCTTAGTTAGGTTGATCCCCGGGGTGCTGGGAGATAAAAATTCCTTGAATTTTGAGTCATTCGAAGGTAATCTATTAGAATATCCGCAATATAGCCGGCCAGCTAAATTTAAAAATTGGCCGGTTCCTGAGGTTTTGATATCAGGAGACCATGATAAAATTTACGCTTGGCGTAAACTTCAGGCGCTTAAGCGGACGAGGAAAAGAAGGCCGGATTTACTACTGAGCAGTAAAGATAAAAGCAATAGAAAGGAGCAACAGTAATGGATATTAAGACAATTGAGGCGGGGTTTACTAAGAAAGAGATGCCGGCGATTAATGTCGGAGATACGGTTAAGGTGCTTACCAGAATTCCGGAAGGAGTGGATAAATTCCGCCTGCATCCTTTTGAGGGTGTGGTGATTGCTAAAAGCGGTTCGGGCTTGAGACTTAATTTTACCGTGAGAAAAGTTTCCTCCGGTGAGGGGGTGGAGCGTGTGTTCCCGCTTTATTCTCCGGTTATTGATCGAATTGAGATTATCCGTTTTGGTAAGGTTAAAAGGGCCAAGCTTTACTACTTAAGGGAGAAGATTGGCAAGCATGCCACTAAAATAGAAAGCAAAGAAGAAAAAGGCAAATAGTGCTGCGCTACGAAAGAAAGCTTAAACTTAAGGGTTATGATTTAATTATCGGCGTGGATGAAGCAGGCCGAGGGCCTTTAGCCGGGCCGGTAGTAGCGGCGGCAGTGTGGTTAAAGGATTTTAGATTTATTCATCGGATAGACGATTCTAAAAAATTAACTCCGGCAAAAAGAAAAGACGCGTTCTTTGAAATAAAAACCAAATCTTTATATGCAATTGCCGCCGTTAACCATACTCAGATTGATCGGATTAATATTCTGCAAGCGACAATTTTACCATGCAAAAGGCGGTTGCGGAATTGGCCCAACAGCTGACACCCAGAGAATTAAAACGTGCATTTGTGCTTATTGACGGTAATATGCGTCTTAAACTAGATTTGCCTTATCAGAGTATTGTGGGAGGGGATGGCAAATCAC
>JAUYDL010000069.1 GCA_030691865.1 Candidatus Omnitrophota bacterium
TTATGGAACCCGGATTTTTCTGCGCTTAAATCTGCTAAAGTCTGGCTGGAGGCAGCCGGACAGATATTTTTTACTTTGAGCGTGGGTATCGGAGTAATTCTTACCTATGCCAGTTATTTGAAAAAAGCCGATGATGTTGTGCTTTCCGGGCTTACTGCCTCGGCCACTAATGAAGTTGCCGAAGTTATCCTTGGGGCAAGCATAATTATTCCGGCAGCATTTGTTTTCTTTGGTCCGGTGGATATTAAACTAATTGCCCAGTCCGGGGTATTTAATCTTGGTTTTGTAACCATGCCGCTAGTTTTAAATAAATTACCTTGGCCGCAGCTTTTTGGATTCTTTTGGTTTTTTCTATTATTTTTAGCAGGGATAACCTCTTCGGTTTCTTTGGCCCAGCCGGCAGTGGCTTTTCTGAAAGATGAGTTTAATATTAATCGTAAGCGTGCAGCTTCTATATTCGGGATAGTTTCATTTTTATTGTGCCAGCCGGCAATATTTTTTCTGGGCCGCGGAGTTGTTGATGAATTAGATTTTTGGGGGGGCACATTTTTCCTGGTAGTTTTTGCTACAATCGAGACAGTATTATTTGTCTGGGTATTTGGTATGGATCGAGCCTGGGAAGAGATACACAAAGGTGCGGATATGACCATCCCGAAGGTTTATAAATTTATTATTAAGTATATTACTCCTTTATTCTTATTTATTATATTGGGCATGTGGTTTGCGCAAGAGTGGCTGCCGAAAATTATGATGAAGAATGTCTTGGGCCCAGACAAGCCGTTTATTTTTGGTACCCGGTTGGGTTTGTTATTGATATTTATAATTTTAGCGATCTTAGTCAAGATTGCCTGGAGGCGTAGGTTGCCTGAGCAAGGAGGGGCTAAGTGAAATTAGCCGGGTGGATATTTCTAATTTTTTCCTGGGGATTGATTATTGGCCTTACAGTTTTTTGTTTTTTTAAAGTTTTCTCAAAAAAGGAGATTAAGTGAGAAAGTTTTTCGCATTTGTTTTAATATTATGCCTTCTTCCGTTAGTTTGTGGGTGCGCACCTTTGATTATCGGAGCAGCCGCAGGCGGTTTGGGCGCATATGGGGTAAGCAGGGATACCGTACAGGGAGATATGGACAAGAATTATGAGGCGCTTTGGGAATCAGCTTTAAACGTTGCCAGAACATACGGCTTAATCCAGCAGGAAAATGCCGGTACCGGTTATATTGAATTAGGGGCACAGTCCAGCAAAGTTTGGATAAAATTAGTCCGTCTGACTCAGGCGACAACCCGGGTTAGGGTGTCAGCGCGTAAATACCATTTCCCAAATATGGAGTTGGCTCAGGATATCTTTGTTAAGATTATAACGGGTGTAAGATAGGAGATTTCTTGTATTTCTTGTATTTTCCTCTTTTCTTTTTGGGGAATTTGTGTACAATATAACAAAAGCTTAAAACAATATTTTAGCCGAGATAGCTCAGTGGTAGAGCGCGGCCCTGAAAAGGCCGGCGTGGGGGGTCCGATTCCCTCTCTCGGCACATCATAAAAATGAGGGGGGTTGCATAACCCCTCATTTTTGTTTGAGTTATAGCGTAATTACCTGAAAATCAAGGAAGTTACGCTTTTTTATTCCTTTGTTTCCTTTTGTATCCGTTTGTATAGATTTATATATCTTTTTATCCTTAACGTCACGCTAACGTCACAAGATTTTAGGTAATGAATGGGCAGGGGGTTCATAACGTTAGATATACTCTATTTGAAGCAGAAAACGCTTAAATGATAATTAAAAAGTGATATAATATATCAAAGTCAAAAAGAGGTGACTATGGTGTTGAGGTAGGTTAAATTTAAGGCAACTCTCTAAAATATGGGGTTGCTTTTTTGTTTTAACAAAAATGGAAAAACAGTTAGGAAAATTTATTAAGGATATTTTAGAAAAATGAACTGTCCGAATAAAAAGAGAAACGATTTGATGTGTAATTGCAGTTACCCCGGATGCCCGAGGCATGGGATATGTTGTGAATGTCTTGTTTATCATCGGTCAAGCAATGAATTGCCGGCATGCTATTTTGATAAGAAAACCGAGCGGACCTATGACCGGTCAATGGAAAATTTTATAAAAACCAAAAGCGTGTAATAGGAGACGGCCCATAAAGTGCCATCCCATAATTGGAATAGCACCAAAAAGCTCGCCTCAAAGATTGATGAGATTTATAGTTACTGATGAACTCGGCAGGTTTTCAAGGTGGCTTCGGATACTGGGATTTGACACGGTCTTAGAAAAGAATAGACCTAACCTCGTAATAAGAAGCCTAAGAGAGGAAAGGATAATACTCACTAGAGATTCCAAGCTCTCTCGGTTTACTGGAATCGGGATAGTAAAGATAGACAGCGACTTTGTGGAAGAACAACTGGAGCAACTGATAAGAAAACTCAATTTAGAGATAGACAGAAACAATTTATTCAGTATATGTGTTCTTTGTAACGAACCGCTGGAGCGAGCAGAAAAAGATTCCGTAAAGGACGAAGTACCGCACTGTGTCTTCAAAATACAGGAAAACTTTATGAGGTGCCCTAAATGCAAAAAGATCTACTGGCGAGGCACACACTGGGCGCTTGTTAATAAATTCTTAGATAGGATATCGAAATGAAAACAGAAATAGATCTGGTCAGGCAGGGCAGACTATTTCGGGATTGTGCTGATTGAATAATATAGTATAGGAGCCACTTTCCGCTCCAATCGGAAAAGGAATAGCAGGGATTTTCCAAATCAAAGCTGAAAGTGTACAAAAAGAGCTAATGACATGGAAATAAAGGTGCAAAAACTTGGGCAGGAGGAGCTTAAGAAGATGGATGTCTTTGGATGGCCTATCTGGACAAAAGAGGTCTCGCGGTTTGACTGGCATTATGATTCCGTGGAGGAATGTTATCTTCTGGAAGGCGAAGTCGTGGTAGAGTTTAAGGATGGAAAGAAGGTAAGTTTCGGCAGGGGGGATTTTGTGACTTTCCCGAAAGGTCTTTCCTGCATCTGGGATATTAAAAAACCCGTGCGCAAGCACTACAATTTCCGGTGATGAAAATATGCGGGAATGCCACAAAATGAGATGTCGATCTATGAGTGCAATGTATGTGGCTGTCGTTTTTGAATAAAATAAAGCCAGTTCTTGATTGAACTGGCTTTATTTTACTTCTTTTTGCTAGGAACTTATATCTTTTTTACGTTAGTTGCCTGGTCACCTTTGGGTCCCTGGGTAATCTCAAATTCAACTTCATCGCCTTCTGCTAAAGATTTATATCCTTCTCCAGTGATAGCGCTGAAGTGAATGAAAACATCTTTGCCATCTTCAGAAGTAACAAATCCATAACCTTTTTGATTACTGAACCACTTTACTTTACCTTTTGCCATTTTGTTTCTCACCTCCTCTTAAGATTAAGCTCCAACCTTGATGCGGCCGGTTCTTTTTAACTATCTATTAGCGAAATCCCCGGAGCCGTAAGGCGTAGAGGGGAAAAAAAATCCGCAAAGCATGGTTATTTTTTGTTGCTGCTTTGCGGATTATACATGTTACTAATCAATTTCTTTGTTTCTCCTCTAATCTAATCTTACTTTATAAATATACCATGAATTATCAATTTGTCAACCTTTTTCCTAAATTTTAAGCGAGTAATTGACTATTATTCAGGAATTGGTATAATGTGGAAAAATTGCCGATGTAGCTCAGTTGGTAGAGCAGGACTTTCGTAAAGTCAAGGTCGGTGGTTCGATTCCACTCATCGGCTTAACTTTGGCTTTGGCTAAAGGAAGCCAAACCATCGTTCTCTAACTTATGGCCAAATTCCGAGAAGTTTTAAAAAATCGTAATTTCTTTTTATTGTGGAGTAGTCAGATTATCTCCCAGTTGGGGGACAGATTATGTCAGATGGCTCTGATTGCTTTTGTTTACTTGCGCGCGCCGGGCTCAACACTGCAAATTGCCAAAATTCTTTCTTTTACTATTATTCCGGTATTTCTGATTGGCCCTTTAGCCGGGGTTTATGTGGACCGTTGGGATAGGCGGCGTACGATGTATATCTGTGATTTCCTGCGTAGTTTACTAGTCTTTACCATTCCCTTATTTTTATTCTATACTAAAAGCTTAGGTCCCGTTTATTTGATTATTTTTATTGCTTTTTCTATCGGTAGGTTTTTTGTCCCGGCCAAGCTTTCAATTATACCAGACCTGGTGGATAAAAAAGACCTGCTGATTGCTAATTCCCTAATTAACACCTCCGGAATGATCGCGGCAATCTTAGGCTTTGGGATAAGCGGCGTATTGGTAGAGAAGTTGGGGGCTAAAAGCGGTTTTTATTTGGATTCTTTAAGTTTTTTAATCTCCGGGACATTTATCTTCCTGATCTCCAAGCGGTTTGTAGCCGCGATGAATTTTAATGCCGAATTCCGGCAGGTAGGTAAAGAGATCGTGGAGGTAATTAGAAAATCGGTATTTGCCGAGGTTAAGGAAGGCATCTTTTATTTTATTCATAAAAAAGATATCCGTTTTACTGCGGGAATTATTTTTGCGCTTTGGTCAGCCTTAGGAGCGGTTTATGTCGTAGTTATTGTTTTTGTGCAAAAGGCATTGCATTCGGCAACTAAGGACCTGGGGCTTTTGGTGATGTTTTTGGGAATCGGTTTATTTCTAGGCTCTTTAATTTATGGCAAGTTTGGCCACCGCGTTTCGCATTATATAATTATATTTGTTTGTCTAGTAGCCAGCGGAATAATGTTAGTCATCTTTGCTTTGGGAATATATTATTATCCTAATTTTATTGTCGCGGCATCTTTGGCTTTGTGCTTAGGTTTGATTATTGCCCCGATCATGATTGCTTCCAATACGATTATTCATAATGTCAGCGATAATGGGATGTTGGGTAAGATTTTTAGTTCCTTGGAAATAGTGATGCATCTGGGGTTTCTCTTATTTATGTTTATCAGCAGCGTACTTGCGGAGAAATTTTCGCATGTATTAATTTTAGTGGTTGTGGGTGGTTTATTAAGTGTGCTGGGTGCAGCCAGTTTGATTTTTAAACGAAAGGTGGAATGGTTAGATTAGCTGAAAATAAACATTATTCAGAAAATAAACTGACGCAGAGCTTACCGCTTCCTCTGAAAGTCTATCTTCCTTTAATCCAGCATTTAGGAAAGATATGTAATCCGGAAGTAAAAGTTGGCGATACGGTTAGCCTCGGCCAGAAGATTGCCAGCATTACGGCCCATGTTTATGCGCCAATTCATGCCTCGATATCGGGTAAGGTAGTGGCTATCCAGGACTGGCCGCACCCTGTTTTAGGCAGGGCTAAAGCCGTGGTCATCGAAGGTGATGGCCAGGATAACGTGGCAGAATTTCACTTGTTAGATCAGCAAGAGATAGATAAGTTAACAGCGCAGGATTTGAGAAAAATTGTTTTAGATGCCGGGATAGTGGGGATGGGCGGGGCAAGTTTTCCCACGCACATAAAACTTAATCCGATTAAGCCGCTGGACACTTTAATTATTAACGGGGCAGAGTGCGAGCCGTATTTAACGGCGGATGCGCGGTTGATGGTTGAGAAGACGCCTCAGATATCCGCGGCTGTCGCATTAATCGCCAGATGTTTAGGTGTAAAAGATATTTATATCGCAATTGAGAAAAATAAGCCTGAAGCAATAAAGGCTTTCTCTGGGGCTCCCGGTATTAAGGTTAAGGTTTTGCCGTCAGATTATCCGCAAGGCGCAGAAAAACAATTAATTCAGAATATATTAGGTAAAGAGGTCCCCCGTGGTAAGTTGCCCTTTGATATCGGAGTTTTGGTGCAAAATGTAGCGACAGTATATGCAATTTATGAGGCAGTTTATAAAGGCAAACCCTTGATTGAGCGGATCGTTACGGTTACGGGCAGTTGCCTTCAAAACCCTAAGAATTTACTCGTGCGCATAGGCACACCGATCAAGAACTTGATAGAGTTCTGCGGGCCGCTTAAAGAGCCGCCGGCAAAAATTATTATCGGTGGACCGATGATGGGTATTGCCCAGTATACGGATGAAGTCCCCATAATAAAATCCAGCAGCGGTTTATTGCTGATGAATAAAAATGAGGCTAAGGTTGGCGATGAGGATCCTTGTATACGTTGTGCAGCCTGCGTGCGCGGCTGTCCGGTGGGGCTCTTGCCTTGTCAAATTAACTTAGCTTCGGAAAGATTGCTTTGGAATTTAACTAGAGAGTATGGAGCTGGCGATTGTATCGAGTGCGGCATATGTAATTATGTTTGTCCCTCCAACCGTAGATTGTTGCAGACGATTAAAAGGGCAAAGTTAGAGGTAATCAAATGAGTCCCTCACCTCCCGCACCTTCAAGAAGGTGCGGGATAAATATTCAACTATTAAGGCTATACGGTTTGATAAATTAAATAAGAAAGAAGGTGTGAGGTGAGGGAGATGGCGCGTTACGGTTTTATTTTGGCACTTATTTGTGTAGTTGCCGCAGGGTTGCTGGGAATAGTTAATACGCTTACCAGCCCTAAAATTCTTGCCGCAGCCCAAGCCGAAGAGCAGGCAGCGCTTAAAGAGGTTATGCCTTTGGCAGCAAAATTTACCGCAGTTAAGTCAGTCGCGGATAAGGAAGTATTATATTATAAGGCATTTGATAATCAGGACAAGCTCATTGGTTTTGTTTTTAAAGCCGGCGGTAAAGGATATTCCAGCGTTATTGAAACCCTGGCCGGAATATTTCCGGATGGAAAAATCAGCGCTATTAAAATTATATCTTTGAACGAAACCCCGGGCTTAGGAATGCGGGTAACTGAAGATAAATTTACCGCTCAGTTTAATCACCAGAATAGTTTGGATTTATCCTCCGTTGAGGCAATTACCGGGGCAACAATTTCCAGCCGCGCGGTAATGAATTCAGTGACGAAGAAGGCGCAAGAGATAAAAGAATTGATAAAAAATGACCCATTCAATGGTTCGACTCCGCTCACCATCGACACTGAGCAACGTCGAAGTGTCGACTCCGCTCAGGGTCATGCTGAGCGAACCGAAGGAGAATCGAAGCATGATAAATAATCTTATCGTTTCAAGCTCGCCGCATATCCATAAGCAAGCATCCATTTCCCGGATTATGTGGACGGTGGTAATCAGCCTTATCCCCGCCGGAATTGCAGGTGTAATTATATTCGGGCTAGATGCTTTATGGGTAACCTTGGTGGCGGTGGTTGCCGCAGTATTAACGGAATTGATCTTCGGAATATGGGCTAAGAAGAAGATTACGGTTCTCGATGGCTCGGCTGTAATTACCGGTATATTGTTAGCTTTTAATCTTCCCTCCGGAGTGCCATTATGGTTACCGATTGTGGGGGCGGTATTTTCTATTGCGATTGGTAAACAGGTTTTTGGCGGTTTAGGCCAGAATATTTTTAACCCGGCGCTGGTGGGCAGAGTTTTTCTGATGGCCTCCTGGCCAAAATATATGACTACTTTTACCCAACCCCTGCGTGCAGGGGCTGGGTATGATGCCATAACTAGCGCAACCCCTTTGGCCATGCTTAAAGAAGGTAAGCTTTTAGAGCATATTTCATATCTGGATTTATTTTTGGGTAAGCATGGCGGATGTATTGGTGAGGTTTGTATCCTGGCGTTATTAATCGGGGCAGCGTTACTTTTGATTAAGGGTTATATTTCCTGGCACATTCCTGTAACCTATATTTTTACCACGGCAGTGTTGGCTTATATTTTTGGAGCGGCGCAGCTTTTTCACGGAGATTGGCTATTTCATATCCTAAGCGGTGGACTGATTCTCGGAGCATTTTTTATGGCTACGGATTATGTGGCTACTCCCTTAACGGCTAAGGGCCAGCTAATTTTTGGCATTGGTTGCGGTTTACTTACTGCGGTGATCCGGATTTGGGGAGGCTATCCTGAAGGCGTATCCTATGCTATATTGATGATGAATGCCGCTACACCGTTTATTGACCGTTACACTAAGTGCAGAATTTACGGATCAAAATGACCTCCTTCGATTACAGTGGGGGTTATTCTGAGCGAGCGACTTGTGGTAAGCAAAGTCGAACCAAGCGAGTCGAAGGATGAAAAATCTGATCAAAGAGTTTGCTAAAGGTATAATTAAGGAGAATCCGACATTTGTTCTGGCTTTAGGGCTATGTCCGACACTGGCAGTTTCTGTATCGGTAGCTAACGCCATTGGCATGGGGGTTGCCGCTACATTTGTGCTTCTGGGTTCCAGTTTGATTATTTCATCAATTAGAGATTTCATTCCTGATAAGATCCGCATACCATGTTACATTGTAATCATCGCTACTTTTGTTACTATCGCTGAGTTGTGTATGAAGGCTTATAGCCCGCAGCTAGACCGCTCCTTAGGTATTTATGTTCCGCTGATCGTGGTTAACTGTATAGTTTTAGGCCGCGCAGAAGCATTCGCCTGCAAGAATAATTTAGCGCGTTCATTCTTTGATGGTTTAGGTATGGGTGTAGGTTTTACCTTGGCGCTTATCCTAATTTCGGCGATCAGAGAGTTTTTGGGTTCCGGCCAGATCCTGGGCCATACCCTGGTTAAAGGATTCCAACCGGTTTTTGTTTTTGGCATGCCTTCAGGTGCCTTGTTAGTCATCGGCCTTCTGTTAGGTTTATTTAATCTCCTCAAGGATAAAAGAGTATGAACATTCAGGAATTCTTAACCATATTTATCTCCGCGGTATTTGTCTATAATGTCATCCTTTCGCGTTTTTTAGGCCTTTGTTCTTTTATTGCTATCTCCAAAGAGACTAAGCCGGCATTGGCGATGAGCTCGGCGGTCATGTTTGTTATTGTGAGCTCGTCGGTAATTACCTGGTTTGTTTATCGTTTTTTACTTTTGCCGTTTAATCTTACTTATCTGCGCACTATTTCGCTTATCTTGGTTATTGCTACTTTTGTGCAGCTGGTAGAAATGGTCATTAGAAAACTAAGCCCGCAATTGTACCGCGCCTTCGGAATCTATTTACCCTTAATTACCGTAAACTGTGCGGTATTAGGTGTAGCGGTATTGAATATTGATATGTTTTTTATAAATGGTAAGGCGGTGGCGGGAAGTTTTTATTATTCTGTTTTTCAGGGTGTATGCGTAGGGTTAGGGTATACTTTGGCGATGCTTTTAATGTCGGGCATCAGGGAGAGGCTTGAGCTTTGTAATGTTCCCAAACCCCTTAAGGATTTCCCTTTGGCGTTTATTATTGCTTCGATCTTAAGCTTAAGCTTTATGGGTTTTAGCGGATTTTCCCGCTAATCTCTTTTTATATATCAGGCGCGGGATATTTAGAAGGGAAGTTAATTTTGTTAAAGTAAATTATGGAAATTTTGATTGCGATTCTGGTTTTAGGAGTTTTGGGTTTAATCTTTGGCATTGGATTAGCTATTGCTTCAAAGGAATTAGCGGTTCAGATTAATCCGAAATTAGACCAGGTGCAGCATCTGCTCCCCGGGTCAAATTGCGGGGTATGCGGTAATCCCGGCTGTTTTGGTTTTGCCGAAAACCTGGTAAGTGGCAAGAGTGTAGTAGAAGGTTGTCGGGTCTGTAGTGATGAATCCAGAGAGAAGATTGCTAAGGTTTTGGGCCTGGCGCTGGTGAAACAAAATAAGAAGATCGCTACTTTACATTGTAATGGTGGTTTAAGGGTTAAGGATAAATATTTATATAACGGAGTTAATGATTGTATCGATGCAAATTTAGTTTTAGGAGGGCAGAAGGGTTGCGTTTTTGCTTGTCTGGGTTTTGACACATGCTTAAAAGCCTGTCAGTTTGGCGCTATCAGTATGTCTGCGGAAGCTTTACCGGTAGTGGATAAAGTCAAATGCCGTTCATGCAATAAATGCGTTTTGGTTTGCCCGAAAAAATTATTTTCACTGGTATACGTAACCAATACTGTTTATGTAGCCTGCAGCTCGCATGATTTAGGTAAAGATGTCAAGAGTGTCTGTCCTGTGGGTTGTATTGCCTGTAAATTGTGCGAGAAGGCCTGTAAATTTGATGCTATACATATAGTAGATAATCTTGCGGTAATTGACTATCATAAGTGTACTTCCTGTCAAGAATGTGTAAAGGTTTGTCCGGCTAAAACTATAAGGATAAGAGAATGAACATAGCGGTATTTGCTTCCGGCCGAGGCAGCAACTTTTCGGCAATTGTTAAAGCCATCAAGCAGAATAAGATTAAGGCAAAGTTACGGATTTTGGTTTGCGATCAACCGCAAGCCTTGGTGATTAAGCGCGCACAAATTCTAGGTGTGCGGATAGTTTTAGTTAAGCGCCAAGATTTCCCCAGCCGGTATGATTTTGAAGCAGCAATAATTCAGAGATTAAAAAACTACAAGATAGATTTAATTGTTTTAGCGGGCTTTATGCGCTTGTTTAGCCCGGGTTTTGTTAAGCGCTACCGTAACCGGATTATGAATATCCATCCTTCATTGCTTCCTGCGTTTAAAGGCGCCCACGCCATAAGAGATGCTTTTGATTCTGGCGTGGATTCTACGGGAGTTACGGTGCATTTTATCGATGAAGAGGTTGACCACGGACCGATTATTCTGCAGCAGAAGATAAAGATTAGAAGTAAGGATACTTTGGCCTCTTTACAGAAGAGAATCCATTCCTTAGAGCATAAGCTCTATCCCCAGGCAATTAAATTATACATTCGCGGCCACAAAACCGCGCCATTGCTGGCGCGGATGGAGCTTAGCCGCTCAGTATCAACCTCTGACAAACCCCAGACTAAAGTCCGGGGTAGCGTAGGTTGATTTATTAGCGGTAAAATAAAATGTCTAAAGCGCCTAGATCCTTGCGCTTCGCGCAAGGATTTCGCTAGATAAAAGCATAAGGAGTTCAATTTCTACTTTTTAGAATTAGCCAAGATTGCTGTTTGGTTAAGAATTATCTTTGTCCCGTTGGCCAGGTTCGATATTTCCACAAAAGTAAAATCTTTAAATTGATAGGTATCTAAAGTATAAGCAACTATTTTTAAGACTTCCTTATCGATATCGGCACTGGCTTCGACTTCTGGTTTTTGAAATTTCAGTTTTATCCGATTTTGAATCTGATCCGCAATGAATTCCTCCAAAGTTATATCCCGATAATTTAAGTGGCTGCCAGTTCTGTCGCCGATGATTTCTGCGGAGATTGCTGTATCTTGGACAATACGATGCTGGTATTCGGTCTGAGAAATAAAGCTATAGGAGAGTTTCTTTAAGTCTAGAAAATAAAAAATTTGCTTTATTTCAAATCCGTTTTTAATATCCGCGGTAACAATACAGAAGAATACAGGGATATCTTTCTTAGAGTTACCCATACTAAAAAGCACTCTACGAATCACTTGCAGCACATTAAAAATCTTTTCGTTAACAGACTTATCTAGAGCCATCTCCTGTTGTTTTTCTTTTTCCGTAGTCGGCCGGATAAGATAATTAACCTTTAAAATTTTTTCATCCAGGGAGTTCTTGGTATCTTCTAACAAGAATCTTTCTACGTATTTTTCCGGCTTGTCGAGTTTAGAGACGATATCTTCAAGCGGTATATATACCCAAAGGGTGCTGCCTGAAAGTTTTGTGGCGGTATCAAGTTTATATTCTTTTTTACAGATATCTTTAACTGCCTGGGTTATATCTTCTTTTAAAAATGATGGGCTAACAGAGGAGTTACAAGCGGATAAGAATAAAACAAAAGGGAGTATCTTAAGGCCGACTTTTACCAAACTCTTTGAAGATAGCTTCGATTTCATCATAATTAAGTTCATCTTTGGCTACCAGCTCTTTGGCCAGCCGATCCATAAGGGCTTCTTCTTTCTTTAATAGCCCGGTTACTTCCACCAGGCAGGAGTTTAATATATCCTGGACATCAAAGTCGAGTTTGGCTTTGACCTCTTCTGAAATTTTATCTATAATCTCCCAATTACCTAAAAATCCGCTTTTGCCCATACCGCAAACCCAGACCATGTTGTGGGCATTGTGCATGGCGCTGGAAAAATCTCCGTATACACCGGTAGTGGTAGCGTTATATTTGATTTTTTCGGCAGCATATGAACCCAGGCTAATCTTGATTTTACTAAGGAGGTTGTTAGAATCTTCGATAAAAATGTCTTCTCTTTCCGGAATCCAGGTTGCTCCGCCGGTTGGGCCACGCGGGGTAATCGTTATCTTAAAGACGTCTTTGGAAGGGGCAAGAAGGTAGGTAATAATAGCATGACCAGCTTCATGGTAGGCGATCTGCCATTTTTCTTTCTCGCTTAATTTAACTCTGCGTTTGATGCCCAGAGCAATCCTTTCTCGCGCTTCATCGATTTCTTTCATAGAAATTAATTCACTCCGATTGCGTACGGTAATCAGAGCAGCTTCGCGCACGATATTCGCAATATCCGCGGGATTTTGTCCTACAGTGATTCGTGCTAGCCGGTCAATTTTTACATCTTGCGCGTTATATTTTACGCTCTTCAGATAATAGGCAAAAAGTTTAGCGCGATCTTCCAGGTTTGGTTTATCTACGATAATTTTGCGGTCAAACCTGCCTGGTCTAAGGAGGGCAGGGTCAAGGTAGGTTTCAGGAGCGTTAGTAGCGCCGATTAAAATGATATTATGATCCTTATCTTTTAGGCCATCCATTTCAACCAGGAGCTGATTTAAGGTGGTATTATGTTCAGTAGTTCCGCCGAATCCGCGGTCCATAGAGCGCTGCGCGCCTATGGCATCGATTTCATCAATAAAGATAATACAGCCGCCTTCCAGCTCTGCTAGTTGCTGTGCCTTTTTAAAAAGAGAACGTACGCGCCCAGCCCCTACACCGACAAACATCTCCACAAATTCCGAACCTGACATGGAAATAAAGGGAAGTTTTGTTTCCGTGGCGATGGCTTTGGCTAGGTAGGTTTTTCCACAGCCCGGTGGTCCGAGCATCAGGATACCTTTGAGGATTTTCCCTCCGATACGCTGGAGGCTGGCGCGATCGGTGATTAATTTAACGATTTCCAGAGCTTCTTGTTTGGCTTCGTCCATTCCGATAACATCATCCCAGGTAATTCCGATATCCCCTCCGGAAACAGCATCTTTTTTAGTTTGGGAAAATGATGAAGCTCCGCGCTTAAAATAGAGCCAGTACATTAAATATGTGTATACAAAACCGAAGATCAGCGCCATGATAATTTGTAGATATAACTGTAGAGGAATCATCGCCATCTGTGATTGTCTGAGGTAGGATTCAGATTCATTCCAGGCGCGCAGGCCGATAATAACTAAAAACCCCAGGGAAATAGCTAGGGCACCCAGGAAAATAAAAAGCAGCGCTTTTAGCCAGTGCAGTTTTACGTAGAATCTAAATTTTTTCCAATTCATCTTGCGCTCCATTTTTTTCCGATTCGAATATATAGAAAATAACATACATGGAACTTTAAGTCAATTCTTTTCTTCCCTTGACTTAGGTTTTTTTGTGTGTATAATTATTAAGTTAGCTAAAAAAATATTTAATAAGGAGTTTGAGATGGCCAAGATTAAGCGAGTTTTCGCACGAGAAATCCTAGATTCACGCGGCAATCCCACAATTGAGGTGGATTGTCTTCTGACCAATGGTATTTTAGGGCGCGCCGCAGTTCCTTCGGGGGCCTCTACCGGAGATAAAGAGGCTTTAGAGTTAAGGGATAATGATCCAGCCAGGTATTTAGGCAAAGGGGTATTAAAAGCAGTAGCTAATGTTAACACCCTAATTAACTCTGTCATCAAGGGCCAAAGCGCAGATTTTGTTAAGATTGATAAACTTTTAATTAAACTCGACGGCACGGAGTTTAAGTCTAAGCTGGGGGCAAACGCTATTTTGGGAGTTTCCATGGCAGTAGCCAAGGCAGCCGCGTTTGCTAAAAAACAGCCGCTTTATCGATTTCTCGGAACAGATAAAGCAAAAATTTTACCGGTTCCCCAGATGAATATTTTAAACGGGGGCATGCATGCGGATAACAATTTAGATATTCAGGAGTTTATGATTATGCCGCAAGGCGCCCCGGTTTTTTCCGATGCCCTGCGCATGGCCACCGAAGTTTTTCATAAGTTAAAATCAATCCTTAAATCTAAAAAACTTTCTACATCTGTCGGCGATGAGGGTGGTTTTGCCCCTAATCTTAACTCTAATGAAGAGGCCTTGGGCTTAATTATCGAGGCGATTAAGGCAGCCGGATATATTCCGGGCAAAGATATCTCTTTGGCCTTGGATTGCGCGGCCAGCTCTTTTTGTAAAGATGGTAAATACACCTTTGAAGGATCAGTTAAAACTTCCGCGGATTTAATCGCTATTTATGAAGGGTGGCTTGGCCGTTATCCGATTTTATCTATTGAAGATGGCCTTTCAGAGCATGATTGGGCCGGTTGGCGCCAGATGACCAAAAGAATCGGCGATAAAGTGCAGCTGGTGGGGGATGATATTTTTGTTACTAATCCCAAGATATTCAAAAAAGGGATTGCGGAAAAAATAGGCAATGCTATACTAATTAAAGTTAATCAGATCGGTTCGTTATCGGAGACGCTGGAAGCGATTGCGATTGCTAAGAAGAATAAATACAGCGCTATAATTTCGCATCGTTCCGGGGAAACTGAAGATACGACGATTGCACACTTAGCGGTGGCCACCGGGGTTGGGCAAATTAAAACCGGTTCCCTGTCGCGCACCGATAGGATTTGTAAATATAACGAGCTACTTAGGATCCAAGAGGAATTAGGCAAAAAGGCAGTTTATGCGGGGAAAACTTGGAAGAGATAAATGCTCTCCACGTTAAGAAAGTCGTTTTGGCTTTTTAGTTTTGCAGTTTTGCTTTTGGTTTTATTCCTGCCGGGCTATACTAAACTGCAGAAATCAAGGGTTAAGAATCGTCAATTAGAAGAGAAATTCCGCAGGCTGGCGATCGAGAATTCTCTTTTGCAGGAAGAACTCCGGCTGGTTGAAAATGATCCGTTTTATCAAGAGAAAATCGCCCGGGATAAGATGGGAGTGGTAAGGAAAGGCGAGATTCCCATCAAGATTTTCTCCGGTAAGAAGCAAGAAAATCGGCTTTGGTAAATAAATTAATAAATTACTTTGTTTATACCAATAAGTGGTATAATATTTCTGTTCTTTAAAAAGTTTCGCGGGGTGGAGTAGCCTGGCCCCGTAAAATCCCGCTAGAGCTAAAATGTTAATCGGGATCACGGGGCCACCACGTGATGCCGCGAAGCGGCATTTTACGTGGTGGTAGCTCATCTAGTAATAATAGGACTAAAATGTTCTTTGTTTATGTTTTATTAAGCAAACATGACGAAGGTATTTATATCGGGTTTACCGATAATTTAGATACGAGAATCAAATCGCATAATGGCGGTTTTGTTAGTTCCACAAGAAACAGAAGGCCGCTTGAGCTTATATATTACGAAGCATATCTTAATAAGCGCGATGCGAAAGGTAGAGAAAAATTTCTAAAGAGTGGCTCGGGACATAGATTTATTA
>JAUYDL010000022.1 GCA_030691865.1 Candidatus Omnitrophota bacterium
GGGACGGTTCTATCAAGCAAATAAGTGGGACGGTTCTATAAAGCGGTTTTATTAAAGATAGAACCGTCCCCCTTATTTGGTCCCCCTTATTTGTTTGACAAAGCCGTCTGGCTATGATAGATTCATAATATTATGAAACGCATAATCTTAAGTTTATTAATAATTTCTTTTCTATCTCTTTCGCCGGCACATGCTTATTGGATTTGGACCCCTAAGAGCGGTAAGTGGGTTAATCCTAAGAACCTGCCTAAGGATAATCCTAAGGAGCAGTTTGCATACGCCAAGTCTTTTTTTGATAATAATAAATATGAGGATGCCAAGCGGGAATTTCGTAAGTTGCTTAAGGCTTATCCTAAGTCCGCCGAGGCTGCCGAAAGCCAGTATTATTTAGGTTTAACCGAAGAGAAGCAAGGTAAATTATATGAAGCCTATCAGGCTTACCAGATGATGGTTGATAAATATCCGTTTAGCGAACGCATCCAGGAAATTATTGACCTGGAGTATAAGATTGCTGAGAGGTTTATGGGCGGCCAAAAGCGTAAAGCCCTGGGGGTAACTTTACCCGTTGAGAATCCGGCGATTGAGATATTCGGCAAGGTAGTAGAAAATTCCACCTACGGGCCCTTGGCCCCCAAAGCGCAGTATAAATTAGGCCTGGTTTTAAAAGGATTAATGCGTTATTACGAAGCAGAGGAGGAGTTTGGCAAAGTGGTTTCCCGTTACCCGGATAGCGAATGGTCAGCGGCAGCCAAATTCCAGATTGCTTCCTGCCGGGCAAATTTATCCAAGGGTTTTGCTTATGACCAGGGTTCAGCCCAGGAGGCTAAAGAGAAGTTCCAGGAGTTTGTCAGGGAGCATCCGGATGCCGTGCTTTCTTTGGATGCGGAAAAAAATATCGGCCAAATCCGGGAGAAAGAGGCAGAGGCAAGCTACAATATCGCAGTTTTTTATGAAAAACAAAAAGCTTTTGATTCAGCCAAAATTTATTATAATAATATAGTTAGTAATTATACGCAGAGTCCTTGGGCGGCGCAGGCCGCGGCCAGATTACAAATAATGGAGCATAAAAATGAAAAATAAGTTTAGCCTTTTTTTATTCCTACCTACTATATGCTGCCTACTAGCTACTGGTTTAACCGGATGCGGTTATACCACCCGCTCGATGCTTTCCGGAAAATATAACACAATTTATGTTGCTCCTTTCCTGAATAAAGTGGATGTAACTCAAGAATCCTTCTCCGCGAATAAGTACCGTATCTATCGGCCGATGTTAGAGACAGATATTACTAAAAAGGTAATTAACCGGTATCTTTTTGACGGGAATCTCAAGCCCGCAAAAGAGGCGGCTGCGGATTTAGTGCTCAAGGGCGAGTTAATTGAGTACCGTAAGGATCCTTTAAGCTATACTGCCAATACGGAAAATGTTACTGAATACCGCATCAATATTTATGTAAACTTAAGCCTTTGGGATGTCAAAGAGAATAAGTTGCTTTGGCAGGAGAATAACTTTAACGGTAATTATTCATATTTTACCGCGGATAATGCTAACGTCGCCAGTATTAAGGTGCCGGAGTCTACTGCCGTGAATAACGCCGTCGAAGATCTTGCCCGCCGCGTCGTTGAACGTACAGTTGAGCAATGGTAATATGGTTTATCTACTTATCGGCCAGGATATTGCGGCCAAAGAAATTCAGCTTAAGAAAATAAAGCAGGAATTCCTTCCCCCCGAACTGCAAGATTTCAATCTGGATACATTATATGCCAAAGAAATAATTTTAAAAGATATCCAGGAACGGTTTCTGTCTATCCCGGTAAAAAGCGCTAAAAGAATTATTGTGATTAAAGATGCGCATCTGCTGGATGAGGAATCCCGGGATTTTCTTCTAGCCTTTTCCAAAAAACCGCACAAACAATTAGTTCTGGTTTTAGATTTTGCACAATATGATTATAAGGATGAGTTTATTAAAGGTATCTGCGCGCATGCTCGCCTGCTGCGTTTTAAGGAAACCGTTAACCCGGATACATTTGCCCTGAATCGGCAGATTGAGTTAAGAAAAACAGATTCTGCTTTGCGCCTATTGAATCAACTGCTTAAAAACGGAGAGGCTCCTGAACGTATTCTGGGTGGCTTGCGTTATGCCTGGGAGAAGCAGGATATCCAGAGTCTGGGTGCCAGAAGGAAGCTAAAACTTCTTTTGGGGGCTGACCTAGAAATAAAAACAGGCAGGCTAAGGCCTGCCTTTGCTTTGGAAAAATTAGTAGTTAGTTTATGCGGTTTTGCCTAAGCGGCGCATCAGGCGCGATTTTCTGCGGTTAGCGGTAGCCGGGTGAATAATATTTTTCTTGGCGGCTTTATCCAGCTGAGAAAAAACCTTAGAAATGAATGCCTTAGCTTCTCCGGTGTTTTCTTTAGTGAGTAATTCTTGAAACTTCTTAATCGTTTTTTTAAGTTGTCCCTTTACTTTAAGATTGCGGGTATGTTTTCTTTTGTTTACGCGGTTACTTTTTAATGATGTTCTGCGTCTGGGCATATATTCTCCTCATTTTTCCCCAGCCTCCGGCGCTTGGGGAAAAATGACCCCGAGCGCCGCGAGGGGGAAAATTATTTTACAAGGTTATATTATTAGCATACTTCATATCTTATGTCAATAAACAAATATCGCCTAGGTAGTCAAAATCAGGCGGTTGCCCGTTGGGCAACGATTATCAGCTTGGCTACCCTTACTTCGCGCATTCTAGGTTTTATTAGGGATGTAATTATTGCCCGATTATTCGGAGTTTATCTTTATGCCCAGGCTTTTGTTATTGCTTTTCGCATCCCTAACCTTTTCCGCGACCTGGTAGGGGAAGGTGCTTCTAATGCGGCAATTATCCCGGTTTTAAGCGAATATAGCCTTAAGCGTTCCAAGGAAGAGTTTTGGGAACTGGTCAATATCCTGCTTAATCTTTTAGTGGTGATCTTAAGCGCAATAACTATATTGGGAATAATTTTTTCTCCCTTGATTGTGCGCATGATTGCTCCTGGTTTTATCGGATCTGCGGATAAGCTGCAAGCGACGATTAATTTAAACCGGATTATCTTTCCCTACATTCTACTTATCGGCCTGGCGGCTTATGCCATGGCGGTGCTTAATTCGCTTAAGAGCTTCGCTGTTTCAGCATTTGCGCCCTGTTTTTTAAATATTGCGATAATTGTTTGCGCCCTGCTTTTTGGAGAAGGCACCACGGGGCTAGCCACCGGGGTCTTGCTGGGAGGTATTTTACAACTGGCAGTACAGGTTCCCCTTTTGTATAAAAAGGGATTACGTCCGAAATTTATTTTGTGTTTCCAGCATCCCGGCGTAGTACAAATCAAAAAATTAATGTTGCCGCGGCTGGCCAGCTCTAGTATTTACCAGTTAAATAATTTTGTGGATTCAATTTTTGGTTCATTGGCCGCCGTTGTGGGAGACGGAGGAGTCGCGGTGCTTTATTTTGCCTATCGGCTTATACAGTTTCCCATCGGCATTTTTAGTAACGCTATTGCACAGGCAATCTTGCCTACTTTTTCTACCCAGGTATTAGAGGAAAATCAGGAAAATCTTAAAAATACGCTTTCTTGGGGGTTACGGATAGTTTTTTTTGTGTTGTTGCCCACCAGTGCGCTTTTTATGGTTTTAGCTGGCCCGTTAGTTTTTGGTCTTT
This sequence comes from Candidatus Omnitrophota bacterium, assembly GCA_030691865.1. GTDB lineage: Bacteria > Omnitrophota > Gorgyraeia > Gygaellales > Profunditerraquicolaceae > UBA6249. The sequence continues at coordinate 3,685 of JAUYDL010000022.1, forward strand.
TTGGCGGTGGAAAATTTGATTTTAACTCCGGGCGATTAACTAGCAATGCCCTATTTTTCTATAGTATTGGCTTAACTGCTTACGGAGGCACCAAGATATTACAATCCTGTTTTTTCGCCCTTAAGGATACTGTTACCCCTACCAAAATAGCCGGCTTAGCTTTGTTGATGAATATTATTCTAAATGCGCTATTAATGTTTCCGCTTAAAATTGGGGGCCTGGCTTTGGCTACTTCAATTTCAGGGATAATTTCTTTTTTATTTTTATTTTTTATCCTCAGCAAACGCCTGGGCGGTTTTGGAGAGCATAAAATATTAAAGTCATTCTTGCGTATTCTGGCTGCTGCCTTGTGCATGGCCGCGGTATGTTTTTTGGTGAATCGGGCGTTAAATTTTGGCTGGGCATTATTTTGTGCCGCATTAGCCTATATCTTTTTTTGCTTTCTTTTTGGTGTAGTTGAGCTTGCGGAGCTTATGCATTGGCTGGCCAAAAGGGAAGTAGATAGAATGTAGTAGTTAGAATGTAGGAAAGTCTATGGATTATTCACGAAGATTAAGAGAAAAGATTTTGTCAGCTCCGGATTCTCCGGGTGTCTATTTAATGCGGGATTGTTTGGGCCGGGTACTTTATGTCGGTAAGGCCAATTCATTAAAGAAGCGCCTGCTTAATTACTTGGGCCGGGATCTCGCCGGTAAAACTCAAGTCTTAATGGCTAAAGTGGTAGATGTTGAGTTCAGGTTGGCTCCTAATGAGGCGATGGCTTTATTACTGGAGTTTAAACTTATCCATGAGTTTAATCCCAGATACAATGTTTCTCTTAAGGATGATAAAAGTTTTCCTTTTGTCAGGATCTCGCAGGAAAAATTCCCCTCAATTCAAGTTACGCGCAAGAAAAATGATGCTGCCGGACGATATCTGGGGCCCTACACTAACACCAAGCTTCTAAAAAACGCTCTTAAAATAATCCGGCTTGAGTTTGCCTACCGCTCATGCAGGCGCCTGCCTAAGCAAAGCTGTATTTACCACAGGATTAATCTTTGTCCAGCGCCCTGCATTGGCAAGATTAGTCGAAAAGATTACAAGCGCCTCATTGATAATATTATTCTGATTTTGGAAGGCAGAGGGGATTTATTGATTCGCAGGCTGACTAAATCTATGCAGGATAAATCGAACGGCCATGATTTTGAAGCGGCAGCCAGGATGCGTGATCAGATTATTATTTTGTCTAGAATGTCTGGCCAGCCAGATGACTCCAGTTGCAAAAATGAGTTGGAGGATCTTAAGAGAAGCCTGAGCTTAAAAAATCTGCCAGCCAGAATTGAAGGATTTGATATTTCTAATATCTCGGGTAAGCAAGCTGTGGGAGCAATGGTAAGTTTTTACAATGGCCATGCGGATAAAAATAACTACCGTCGTTTTCGTATAAAAACCTTCGCGGGAATTGATGATTATAAAATGCTTGCTGAAGTACTGCGTCGGCGTTATACTCGACTGTTAAAAGAAAAGAAAACCTTGCCTGATTTATTGCTGATTGACGGAGGCAAAGGACATCTTTTAACCGCCGCCGGTGAGCTTAAAGCATTAAATTTGCATATCCCGTTAGTGAGTATTGCTAAAGAAAAAGAGAATATTTATAGCAGTCAGCCCGGTAAACTGGCGGTGGCTTTAGTCAAGGATGGTGCGGCTTTAAATTTAATCCGTCGCATCCGCGATGAGGCGCATAGGTTTGCCTTGGCTTATCACCATCTATTGCGCAAGAAAGCATTAATCGGCAGATGAAGGCATTTACTGTTAAGGTTTATCAGGCGGTTTTAAGTATCCCCCTTGGCCAGGTGCGCAGCTATAAGTGGGTAGCCAAGAAAGCCGGTTCCCCTGGTGCCTGCAGGGCAGTTGGCCAGATTTTAAAACGCAACCCCTATCCTTTGATCATTCCCTGTCACCGGGTGGTAAATAGCGATCAGAAAGCAGGGGGGTATATTTTCGGGGCCAAACGCAAGTTATTTTTATTGGCACTGGAGAAGGAACTGACAAAATGTATGCTTTCCAAAAAATAAGGAGTTTCTTATTTTACTTAAGTGTATTTTTATTTTTTATTGGCCTGCCTTTTATTCTTTCTTTTGCTTTAGGATATAAATTCAATACCCATACTTTAAAATTTGTAAAGACCGGGTTAATTTTTGTCAAGACTCAGCCCGCGGGTGCCAAAATTTATCTTAACGGTAAACTTATTGCTGAAAGGAGCCCCGCCAGTATGCAGGAGCTGCTTCCCGGAGCTTATAAAGTTACCTTGGAATTAGCGCAACATTATCCTTGGAAGGGCCAGGTGGAAGTCGAGGCAGGTAAGGTCAGCCGGGTAGATAAAGTTATTCTTTTCCCTGTGCGGCCTAATCTGCAGCAGTTAAACCAGGAAAAATTTTCTTCTTTTCGCATTGATACTGAAAAAAAGGTGGTTTATTATCTGGATCAAGAAAAAAAAGTTGTCTATCGGTCGAATTTAGACGCGAACAACTTTGAAGATATCGCCAGCCTCCCGGATAAGTTTTCCCAGGTTAACGGCTGGGAGGTTTCTTTGGACAAAAGAAAGCTGTTTATTTTTAATCATCATCAAATTAGTGTAATTTTTTTTGATACCCAGATTGATTATGAATATTCTGCCACTGCGGTGTTTCTGGATTACCCGCAGGAGAAAATCATTGATGTTTTCTGGCATTCGGATAGCTATCATTTAGTGGTATTGACTGATAAACATGTTCAGGTAATTGAATCTCGTCTGGGGGCCTTGCCGATTAATCTGGTAGAATTAAATAAGGGAGGGTCGGCTGCTTTTTACGATACAAAAGAAGACGCGCTTTATTTTAGCGATAGTCAAAGAAGCCCCGATGGCAGTTTTTATAATAATCTGTATAAATTGGAATTAAGCGCCAACCTTTATTTATTAGAAAGATTGATCGCCCAGCCTTTTGGGGCAGTTAAGCCGGCACCAAAGGAGTGGCCCGATGAATAAGGCATTATTTTTAAAGCGCATTCTTGAAATTATACCGGGAGGATTATCCTGGAGTATAATTGTTTTATTAATCTTATTGTCTTTTTTACATCCGGTATCCAGCGCGATTATCATCATTTCCTTTGATTTTTATTGGATTATCCGTACGGTGTATTTAACCACTCTTCTGGTGATGGCTCATTCGCGGCTTTTTCGCCAGAGGAATGAGGATTGGTTGGCTCGCTGCCTAAGTTTGTCTTCGGATTTGGGTTTCTCAGAACTGTATCAGGTAGTGATATTTCCGGTTTACAATGAGGGCCTGGAAGTTTTGCGCCCATCACTGGCTGCCTTGAGTGGGAGTCATTATCCTCAAGAGAAGATCATTGCCGTTATGGCTTTTGAAGAAAGGAATATCTACGCGCATGATAATGCTTTAATTTTAGAGGAAGAATTCAGCGGGAGGTTTGGCACGTATCTGTCAACATTTCATCCCGATGGCTTGCCCGGGGAAAGCCGGACTAAGGGTGCTAATGCTACTTGGTCAGCAAAAGCGGTCAGGAAATTTCTAGATACCCGAGGAATTGCTTATGAGCAGGTAGTAATTTCTTGTTTCGACGCGGATACTTGTGTGGATAAGGAATATTTTGGTTGTTTAAGTTATCATTTTCTGACCTCTGAGAAGAGGCATCAGGCAAGTTATCAGCCGATGCCGGTTTATAATAATAATATCTGGCAGGCGCCCTCTTTTGCCAGGCTAGTTGAGATTAGCAGTTCATTTTGTCAGATGATCGAAAGTATGCGTTTGGAGAAGTTTGTTACCTTCTCCAGCCATAGTATGAGTTTTAAGACTTTAGTCCAAATAGATTACTGGCCGACCAATATGATCTCGGATGATTCGGTGATTTATTGGAAAGGTTATTTGTATTATAACGGAGATTATCGCGTGATTCCGTTATATGTCACGGTTTCTCTGGATGTGGCTTATTCCAGCAATATCTGGCGGACCATGGTTGTACAGTATAAACAGAAAAGAAGGTGGGCCTGGGGGGTGGAGAATTTTCCTTTTGTGGTGAATGGTTTTATTAAGAATAAGAATATTTCCCTGTTTAATAAATTAAGAAGATCCTTTCATCTCCTGGAGAGCCATGTTACCTGGGCGGTCTGGGCAGTAATCCTGGTAGTGATTGGGCCGCTGCCCATACTTTTCGGGGGGACGTTTTTTAGCCAGATGGCTATTGCTTATAACCTGCCAAAAATTACCGGCTTATTGTTCAAGTTTACCCTATTGACTAGTTTGACCTGGATTTTTTTAAGCTGGACAATTTTACCTCCCCGGCCTAAGGGGATCAGTTGGTTTAAAAATGTAATTTTAATTTTGGAATGGATTTTTGTGCCATTCATAATATTGATTATTGGTTCGGCTCCGGCAATCGATGCCCAAACTCGGCTGATGCTTGCTAAATACATGGAATTTAATCCTACGTTAAAAGGTAATAAAGTGTTATAATTAATAAAACATTTAAAAGTGCCGGGGTTGCCCGGCATCTTGGAGGAAAAATATGGATATTAAAAAATTAATGCATGAGATGGTGGCTAGGGATGCTTCGGATCTTTTTTTCCGGTCCGGGGGTATACCCCGCTTACGCATTGACGGCAAGGTCGTCCTTATGGATACCAGGATTTTAAGCATAGAGGATGTGATGTTTGCCATGGAACAGCTGGCTAATACTAAACAGTGTGAGATCTTTAGAAATAATCTGGATGTTGATTTTGCCGTATACCTGCCAGAATTTAACCGGCGTTTCCGGGTGAGTATATTTACGCAAAGAAATTGGCCTTCTATTGTTATCCGCAACGTCCGCAATAGTATCTCTTCTTTTGAGGAGTTAAATCTTCCCGCGGAAATATTAAAAAAACTATCGCTGGAAACCCGGGGCCTGGTACTTTTAACCGGAAGTATGGGGAGCGGAAAATCCACGACCATCGCCAGTATGGTAGAGTACATAAATAATAATTCCCAGAAACATATTTTAACAGTTGAGGAACCGATTGAATTTACCTTTGAGGATAAACAGTCAATTATCAATCAACGGGAGTTGGGGATCGATGTGTCCACTTATTCGGTGGCGCTGCGCGCTTTTACCTTGCAGAGTCCGGATGTCATGTTTATTGGTAATATTCGTGATTATGACACTGTTTCTAGCGCCATGGCGGCTGCGGAAACAGGGGTTTTAGTTTTAAGTACTTTGCATACGATCAATGCTTCGCAGACCGTGGAAAGGTTAATTAATCTTTTTCCTCCGCATCAACATCAAGAGGTAAGGAACCAGCTGGCCACATTGTTAAAAGGAGTAATTTCTTTACGCCTGGTGCCGTCTAAGAATGGTCCGGGCCGGGTTCCGGCTTATGAAGTAATGCTCCTGACCTCTACGATCAGTCGTTTAATCCGTGAAGGAAAAATTTGGGAAATCCCGCAGTTTATTGATGATGGAGCGGTATTCGGTATGCAATCATTTAATCAGTCTTTGGTTAAGTTAGTGCAGGAGGATAAGGTAACTTTAGAGGATGCGGCGCTAGTTGCAGACAACCGCGAGGAATTTATGTTGGTTTATAGAGGGATCAAGAAAACATAGGCTTAAAACCAGGGGACGGTTCTGTTTTTCTATATTCAAATAATCTTCCCCCCACGCGGGAGCTCGGGGTCATTTTTCCCCTAGCGCCGGAGGCTGGGGAAAAAAGAGGAGATCATCATGATCGAAGAGATTAAAGCTAAACTGGTTGAGATTGGCGTAAGGATGGAGAACCTAAGAGGTTATCTTTGACGTTGCACATAAAAGGCAAAAGATCGATGCTTTAAACGGCCAGATGTCGGGCGAAGGTTTCTGGAATAATACAGAACGCTCTACTGGAGCCGTCAAGGAATTAAAGAATCTTAAAGCGACGGTTGAGCCTTGGGAGTTAGCCTATAAAAAATACCAGGAGATGGCTGAGCTTATCCCTTTGCTTAAAGAGGGTGATCAAGATTTGGTTTTAGATTTAACGCGTAATGCCACAAGCCTTATCGGGATAATTGATAAGTTGGAATTTCAGGTGCTTCTGGGTGGACCGTTTGATAAGAATAGCACAATCTTAAGTATTAATGCCGGAGCCGGTGGTACGGAATCTTGTGATTGGGCAGGGATGCTTTCCAGGATGTATAGCCGTTTTGCAGAAAGCCATGGCTACAGCGTAAAAACAATTGATATCCTTCCCGGAGAAGAAGCGGGGATTAAAAATGTTACTCTGCTAATCGAGGGGCCCTATGCCTTCGGCTATTTAAAGGCAGAACGGGGGGTGCATCGATTAGTACGGATCTCGCCTTTTGATGCTAATAAGCGCCGGCATACTTCTTTTGCTTCGGTGGATGTGATCCCGGAGATAGAAGAAGAATTAGATCTAAAAATCCGGGAGAGCGATCTGCGTGTAGATGTTTTCCGTGCCAAGGGCGCAGGTGGCCAAAGCGTTAACACTACGGACTCAGCGGTAAGGATTACCCATCTACCCAGCGGAATTGTTGCGCAATGCCAGAATGAGCGTTCGCAATATCAAAATAAGCAAATGGCTTTAAAGATACTTAAGGCGCGTATTTATGAAGCAGGGCAGGCTAAAAAAGAAGAAGAATTAAGGCAGCAGGATTCAGATAAGAAGAAGATTGAGTGGGGCAGCCAGATCCGTTCTTATGTTTTACATCCCTATAATTTAGTGAAGGATCACCGCACAGATTTTGAAACCGGGGATAGCCAAAAGGTTTTAGACGGTGGCCTGGATGATTTTATCGAGGCTTTTCTTAAATTCAGCGCGAATAAGTAAAGGAAGATATGCTGGGGTTAATTAAAAAAATTATTCTTAACAATAAGCAAGCGGTGATCAGGAAAAAATTTCCTAAGTTAAATATCACCTTGCATGCTGAGATGCCCAGTCCTTCTATGGGTAAGATGGTGGAAGCAGCGCGGTTGGTTGATTTGGTGAATTCTTTTGAAAGCCAGATAAGCGCCTTAAGCGATAGCCAGCTTGCCGCTAAGACAGATGAGTTTAGGGAGCATTTAAAAGATAAATCTGAAAAGTTTAACCAGGAATTTGAAGAGTTGCAGCAGGCGATGCTTAACGTGGCGATGCCTGAAGAAAAGGAGAAGCTAAAAGAAAAGTTAAAAATCAGCCGCAACAGAATTTTTGCGGAAATATTACCTGAGGCTTTTGCTGTGGTCAGGGAGGCATCCCGGCGGACAATAGGTTTAAGGCATTTTGATGTGCAGATTATCGGGGGTATTATTTTACATGAGGGCCGGATCGCGGAGATGTCTACAGGGGAAGGAAAGACCCTGGTTGCCACATTAGCAGCTTATCTTAATGCTTTATTGGGTAAGGGCGTACATATTGTTACGGTTAATGACTATTTGGCCCGGCGCGACCGGGAGTGGATGGGGCCGATCTATGAATTTCTAGGTTTATCCGTAGGCACTATCCAGCATGATATGTCCGACGTCGAAAGAAAAATTGCTTATGCCTGCGATATAACTTATGGCACCAACAATGAGTTTGGTTTTGATCATCTGCGCGATAATATGAAATATTCTATTGCCGATCTGGTGCAGAGGCCTTTTTATTACGCGATTGTGGATGAAGTAGATTCCATATTAATTGATGAAGCGCGTACCCCCCTGATTATCTCAGGCCCGGCGGAAGAATCCACAGAAAAATATTATACCGCTAAGAAAATAGTCGAGCAATTAGATGGGCGCCGGGTTACGGAGCGTGATGAGATTGACGCAAAATATAAAGGGATAGATTTAGGCAAAGGTTTTGATTATGTAGCGGATGAGAAGGCCCAAACCGTAGCCTTGACCGAAGCCGGGGAGATCAAGGCCTCTGGACTTTGGGGCGTGGATACCTTACATGCCCTAGAGACAATCGAATACCGGCATCATACTATTCAGGCTTTACGGGCAAAAGAGTTTTTCCAGCGCGATGTGGATTATGTGATTAAGGATGGAGAGGTAATTATCGTAGATGAATTTACGGGCCGGCTGATGCCGGGCAGGCGTTGGTCAGACGGCCTGCATCAGGCTGTCGAGTCTAATGAGGGCTTGAAAATTGAGCGGGAAAATCAGACTTTAGCCACGATTACCTTTCAGAATTATTTCCGGATGTATGAAAAATTAGCGGGGATGACCGGCACGGCCTTTACTGAAGCTAATGAATTTAAAAGTATCTATCAGCTGGATGTAGTGGTTTTACCGACCAATCAGCCTTTAGTGCGCAAGAATTATCCGGACCGTATTTATAAAACGGAAGAAGAAAAATTTACTGCCGTAGTCGAAGAGATTACAGAATTAAGTAATTTAGGCAAACCCGTATTGGTGGGGACAATTACTATTGATAAATCTGAAAGGCTTTCTGAGATGCTTAAACGCCGGGGGATTAAGCATCAGGTGTTAAATGCTAAATATCATGAAATGGAGGCCCAAATTATTGCCCAGGCAGGCAGCTATAAAGGCGTAACCATTGCTACGAATATGGCCGGCCGCGGCACAGACATACTTTTGGGAGGGAACCCTGAGTTTGTAGCCAAAAATGTAGCTAAACAAAAATTAAACCCCAAAGACCCGAATTACCTTACTGAATATAAAAAGATTCTTGATCATTATAAATCCGTGGCAGTCGTTGAGCATAATAAGGTAGTAGAATTAGGGGGCTTGCATGTTTTAGGCACCGAGCGCCATGAAGCCAGGCGTATTGATAATCAGTTGCGCGGTCGAAGCGGCCGCCAGGGGGACCCCGGAAGTTCACGTTTTTATGTATCTTTGAAGGATGACCTGATGCGTTTGTTTGGTTCCGACAGGATCATTGGGTTAATGGAAAAGCTGGGCTTGGAAGAAGGCCAGGTTATTGAGCATCCCTGGGTTAGCGGCTCGATTGAGATTGCTCAGCGACGGGTGGAGCAGCATAACTTTGAGATTAGAAAGCAACTCTTAGAGTATGATAACGTAATGAATAAACAGAGAGAAATCATCTATGGCCAGCGCCGCCAGATTCTGGAAGGGTTCTCTTTACGAGAAAATATCATTGAAATTATCTCTAAACTGGTCCAAGATTATTTAAAAATTTATAAGCAGCCTGATTCTTTAGAACTCGATAGCGCAGGTTTAATTAGTTTTATGGATTTAAATTTTGGCTTGCAATTAGATGCGCAAACATTTAATAATCAGAACGCCCAGGAGGCCAAGGAAAAATTAACTCAGGAGCTGTTGGTTACTTATGAAAATAAAGAGAAATTAATTGGCCAGGAGTTATTGCGGAATTTAGAGCGGATGGTTTTCCTACAGATCATCGATAGCAAATGGAAAGATCATCTTTATGCCATGGATAGTTTACGTGAAGGTATTGGCCTGCGTGCCTATGGCCAAAGGGATCCTTTAATTGAATATAAGCATGAGGCTTTTGGGATGTTCAGTCAGATGATTAGTGCTATCGAAGAAGATGCTGTACAGACTATTTATAAATTAGAGCCGGTTAAAACGGAAAGGTTCCAGGGGGTTTTTAGCTCCCTACCTAAGGAGCTAAGCCACCCGGAGTTAGCTAATTTCCCGGTTTCTGCTGCGCAAGAAGGCTCTGCGCAATCAGGGGTTAGCCCCCAGAAGCAAGCAGTTAAACCCCTGCCAGCACATCAGCCGAAGGTGGGCCGTAATGACCCCTGTCCTTGCCACTCGGGGAAAAAATATAAAAAGTGTTGCGGAAAATGAGCGTTGGAATGAAAGGGGACGGTTCTCTTCTTCATAAAACCGCCTAAGAGAACCGTCCCCTTTGTTTTTAAGCGATGAAAAAAAATATCCTTTTATCTTTTTTAGCTGGTTTATTTTTATCTCTTTCTTTTTCCAGTTTTAATCTTTGGCTGTTTGCCTGGTGTGGTTTTATTCCTTTATTGATTGCGCTAGAGAATAAATCTTTACGCCAGGCATTTCTTATTGCCTATCTTTGCGGGGTTGTTTTCTGGATCCTGACAATATATTGGCTCATCCATGTTACCCTGCTTGGCCAAGTAGTCTTAATTTTATATCTAGCTATTTACTTTGGCCTCTTTGGCTGCGTAATTTATTTCTCGCGTTTTCTCTCTGTCAATAGTTGCCTGTTTTTCCTGCCCGCAAGTTGGGTCTTATTGGAATATTTGCGCAGTTATTTATTTACCGGATTTCCTTGGGCTTTAATCGGGCTTTCACAATATAGAAATTTACCGATTATTCAAATCGCGGATATTACCGGGGCCTGGGGAGTTTGTTTTCTGGTGGTTTTAGTTAATGCTGCACTTTATTTATTTTTACGTAGGCATTCAGGAGCAAAAATTTTATTAATTCCCATCCTGGCACTGTTTTTGTCTCTTGGCTACGGTTTTATAAGATTAAGTTATAAACCGGATTGGCGCAATGATAAAGAGCGGCTTAAAATTTCGGTAGTTCAGGGTAACATCCTCCAGGATTTAAAATGGGATAAGCGGGCGGTTGGTTTTATTCAAAACAGGTATAGAGAATTAACTGTTACTGCAGCGGCGGAGGAACCTGAACTGATTATCTGGCCTGAGTCATCTGTACCGGGAGTTTGGGGCAGGGATGGTGCTGAATTTATACAAGTTTTTTCCTTAGCTCGCCAACTCAATACTAATCTGTTGGTAGGCGCGGTTTCATATTTTAACCAAAATTATTTTAATAGCGCTTTATTTATTAATCAGCTGGGGTCTCCGGTAGCAACTTATAGCAAGCTGCATCTGGTTCCCTTTGGGGAATATATACCGCTTAAAAATATCTTTCCATTTTTAGAGACGGTTGCTTCGATCGGGGATATTCAGCCGGGCAGGGAGTATACTATATTCAGGCAGCCTGCTAATTTTGGCGTGCTTATTTGTTTTGAGGATCTTTTTCCGGAATTGTCTCGCGAGTTTATAAAACGAGGAGCAAGATTCCTGGTCAATATTACCAATGATGCCTGGTATAAAGAGGGCAGCGCGCCGTATCAGCATTTTGCCGCTTCGGTTTTCAGGTCGGTTGAGAATCGTGTATATTTAGCCCGGGCAGCCAATACTGGAATTTCCGGGTTTATTGATCCGGCCGGCAGGATCTTAGGGGTAGTACAGAATGCCCGGGGCAAAGAGATTTTTGTCAAAGGTTATAGCAACCAGAGTATTTGTTTAGCAGCAGGCAAGCGTACAATTTATAACCGTTACGGAGATTTTTTTGTCGTTTTTTGTCTGCTACTTGACGTTGGTGTTATAATATCTATTTTAAGGCACCCGGCCCGGCGCTAGTCAGGCACCCGGCGCTAGTCAGGCACCCCGCCATAAAGGATTGGCGGGTGCGCCGCCTTCTGCGGCGATTGCGCGGGTGTTGTCTAAGTAGACAAGGAATAGAAAATGATAAAAAAAATCTTATTAATTATTTTAATCTTGATTTGCGTCTGTGTGTTTTTGGGCCTGGCCTGGATGGATAAACAATATTTTATCTGCCCGATTGAATATAAAAATGATATCATTATCCGTAATGATAATCGGGGTGATGGTTTATTTGCTTCCGCAAGATCCGGCAGGAGAATACATAAAGGCCTGGATCTTCTGGCGGATGTGGGCACTGTAGTCTATGCTGCTAAAAGCGGCAAAGTAATTAGCGCAACTCAAAATAAGGGTATGGGTAAATATATAATTATCAGGCATCGGGATAATATTATCACTATCTATGGACATCTTTCAAATATTTTTGTGCGCAGAGATGATTACGTGCGTCAAGGCCGGGTTATTGGCAGCGTGGGTAAAACCGGTAATGCCAGAACTGTCGATATGCTTCCCCATCTGCATTTTGAAATAAGGAAAAATGGAGTTCCGCTTGATCCACTTGAGTATATCTAGTGATTTCGGGGTTCCATATGTACTACTACATCGGTTATCCCTGGAATGGCGGATTTAATTGCTTCTTCAATGCGGTAGCTTATTTGGTGGGCGTCATCGATATGCATATTGGGATTAACCTGTACATGCAAATCTATATGGACATCATCAATTCTGCCGCGGCTGCGAATTTTATGGCAGGCGCGCACCCCTTCTATTCTTAATACGATATCTTTAACTTTTTGATCATCAAGGAAAACGGCTGTATCGCAAAGGACATCCGAGCTTTGTTTGACGATCGCAAAAGCAGCATACCCGATAAATAACGATATCAGTATGGTAACGATGGGGTCAATTAAAGGGAATCCCAGCCTGGTTACAATTAGAGAAATAATTACTGAAAATGAGGTGAAGATGTCTGCCCGGGTATGCAGGGAATCCGAAACCAAAATGTCGCTTTTTAGGGCCTTGCCTTTTCTATGCTCATAGCGCATTACATAGATATTCACCGCTGAAGTAATCAGCATTACTGCGAAACTGCCCAGGTCAGCCTGGAAGGAGACCGGATGTTGCAGGCGCTGCCAGCCTGCTTTTAACAGATTAAAAGAAACAAGAAACAACATGGCGGCAATACCCAGGGAAAACAGAGTCTCATATTTTTTATGTCCGTAGGGGTGGTCTTTATCCACCGGTTGACAGGCAAAGTGAATTCCGACGATACCAATTAAATTAGAAGTCCCGTCGCTCAAAGAATGGAATCCATCTGCGGTCATGCTAAAACAGCGGCTGCTTAAGCCGTAAATGATTTTGACTAAAGCTACTGCCCAGTTTAAGGCCAGCACAATAATTAGGATCTTTCTGATTTTTTGATAATGCTTCTGTATATCGATGGTCATAAAAATATTATATAATAATTGTCGGGTCCTGTAAATGCCAAATATCAGTATTCTAAGCTTTCCGTCTTTTACTTCCGAGCACGTAAGATTTTCGCTGATGTGCTCGCGGCTTACGTCTCGCTACGGCTATGATCCTTACGCTAGTAAGACACAGCCTACGCTCGACGTAATTCCTTGCACACAACTGCCGAAAATCTTCTAATTGTGCCTCCAGCAAAAGATAGGACCCATTATCCTAGAACAATCATAATAGTAGGACTCGCGTAAATTATTTCCTCGATTAAAACCAGTTAAATGATAGAATGTAAGCATGCGTAAAATAGGATTATTAGTGGTGGCGTTGGTTTTGTTATCCGGTGGCTGTGCTAGTATGCAAAAGCCCGATTCCAGTGGCCGAAATCGTCATGCGGAATTAGAGTCGTTTAAAAAGAATGAACGAATTTTAATTCTAGCGCCGCACCCTGATGATGAGTCGATTGCCTGCGCAGGAATTATACAAAAGGCGCTTAAGGCAGGCGCTCAGGTTAAAGTGGTTTATTTAACTAATGGTGATCATAATGGGTTTGCTTTTATCGTCTATGAAAAGAGGATTACCATTCGCCAGGGTGAGTTCATTTATCTGGGTAAATTGCGTCAGAAAGAGACAATTAAGGCCATGAAGTTTTTAGGATTATCCGAAAAAGACCTGGTGTTTTTAGGATACCCGGATTATGGTACTTTTGAGATTTTTTGCAAATATTGGCTGACGGCTTCCGCCGTCACGGCTAAACCGTTTCGTGATCGATTAACCCGGATATCCAGCGTGCCCTATAAGGATAATCCTTCTTATGGAGCCAAATATTACGGGGAAAACATTTTGAGTGACCTGACTAAACAGATCCTGGATTATCAGCCGGATAAAATATTTGTTTCGCATCCGGCGGACGTTAATGTTGATCATAAAACACTGTACTTGTTCCTCCAGGTGGCCTTGAGTGACTTGGAGGCTCGTATGGCTAAACCTGAAATCTATCCTTATCTTGTGCATTGTGTGGGTTGGCCTAAACCGCGGCATTACCATCCGGAGTTAGAGCTATATCCGCCGGATAAATTTATCGGTTCCAAGCTTAATTGGCTCCGCTGCGACTTAAGCCCTGAGGAGTTAGATAAAAAATATCGGTCGATTCTTTTTTATAAAAGCCAGACACAATCCAGCGCTTTTTATTTATTTTCTTTTGCCAGAAAGAATGAACTCTTTAGTGATTATCCTGAGTTGGAGTTAAAGCCTCAATCGACATTAGAAGGTAAAGATATTGTTTATTCCGATGCTTCGGAGATGTTTAAAGAAGCAGAATATCCCATAGATCTTAAGCAGGCTGAAACAATAGAAGCTAAGGGGTCCGTAAGCTATGCGGTGGCAGATAATTATTTTGTTGTACGCCTGGATAAGCCTAAGAAGCTGAGCAGCAGGTTTGGGGTAATGCTTTATATTTTTGGATATAGCCAAAGTACTCCTTTTGCCCGAATG
>JAUYDL010000070.1 GCA_030691865.1 Candidatus Omnitrophota bacterium
CTTATCAACTTTAACCGGAATAGCCTCTTGGGGCTTCTCTTTAGCCTTCTCCGGAGCGCAACCACTTAACAAAAGCACACAACATAAAATAAAGGGGACGGTTCTACTTTTCTCGAATCTAATACCAAAAAAAGTAGAACCGTCCCCTTGTTTCATAGTTAATATTTTCTTATATCTCATTAAAACCTCCTGTGGCCTTATCAAAGTTAAACTTAGCGATAGTATAATCATAAACTGCCTGCTGTTGATTAAAAACCGAAATTGCGTATTTTAACTGCGCGTCATTTTTATCTAATAAACTAACTAACCCTTGAGCGTATCTCTCTTCTGCCGTCAAAAGATTATTCTTATAGAGAGAGGTATCTGCCTGGCTTGTTTTTATTTGTTCAATTGAATTCTTTAAAAATAAATACGCATTTTTTACCTCCAGAGCAATATCCTGAATTAATTTAGCTTTACCTAATTGCGTCTGCTTTAAATCTACGATGGCCTGTTCAACCAAAGCCTTGGTCTTCCATCCATCAAAGATTGGCCAAGATAAAGTTATCCCGGCGACATTATAATCATTCCAGTCCCTGGTATTTACGGCCGCGGTAACTCTACGTGAGCGTCCATAATAATCCCAAGAGACATAGATATCCGGCCGGCCCTCTGCGCGGGCCACCTCGATTGCACTCTTATCTGCTTTAAGCTGCGATTCAAACTGTCTTATTTCCGGGCGGGTTTGCATCGCCTTTAAGAAACCCTGATCAAAAGCAATATCTTTGGGAGTAAACTTGAATTCCGTACTAGGCACTACCAAAACATCCTTATCTAAAAATAACAGATTATTCAATAAAGCCCGCGCTGCCCCCTGCTGCGTTTTAGAAGCCTCATAAGCCTGCGCCACGCTAGATAAGGAAGCTTGCGCCTGCAGAATGTCGGTTTCTGAAGCCTGGCCATTTTTATAGCGCGCATTGATATAATCCAGGTGCTGACGGCTATTGTCGAGTATTGCTTTATTTAATTCAACAAAAAAGTTCGAAAGTGATAATGTATAATAGGCCCGGGAAAAGTCAAAAATTATTTCCAGTTTCGCTTTATCTAAAAGTGATTGCGACACTTCAAATTTATAACCGTTATATTTTATACTATTTATAACCTTTCCTCCTTGATAAAGATACTGCTTCAGCGTAATTTGTGAAGTGGTCTGGCTTATATCTTTTGCATAGAGGCCGGCGGTGTAAAGCCAATCGCCGGTATAGGTAAGCGTAGGGAAAATTCCCGCTTGGGCTTCAGCAATTTCTAACTTGGCTTTTTCTACATCCTGCGTTTTAAGCAGAATATCCCGGTTATCCCTTAAACCAATCGCCACCGCCTCACTAAAGGTAAGAGTAATTTCTTCGGTGTGCCCAACAATGGTCATTAAACTAAAAAATAATACTGCCAAGAATAAAGAGAATAAAGGGGACGGTTCTATTTTTCCGTCTCTTCTCAAGTAAAAAATAGAACCGTCCCCTTTATTCTTCATTATTTACCTTCTTCCTTATCCAAAATATCTTTTACCTGCATAAGTATACGCAGATATTCTCCGCGGTCGTTTTCAGATACTTGGCCAAAGATCTTAGTCACTGACTGTGTACGCTGTTGGTTTATTTTTTTTAAGAGTTCTGTTCCTTTGGTGCTAAGCTTAATTCTAATTATCCTGCGGTCGCCCTCGTCGTATTCCCTTTGCACATAACCCAACAGTACCAGGCGCTGAACAATGCCGGTTGAAGCGGCAGTAGTGACCTCCATAAACTTAGCTAAATCTGTCATTTTGGATGCGCCCTGACGGCTTAATAACTCCAAAATAAGCAGCTGCGGCAAAGTAATCTTACCTTTATATATATCATTATTCTGCCTGCGGGCAAACCCCTTCATAATTTCAGGCATAATCTGGTCCATCTTTCCTGCGAAATCAGCAATCGAAATCCCGGTCATATTAAATCCCCTTAATATTTAACTATATTAAATATTAACTCCATTAACAATATGCCATAAAAAAATAACTCTGTCAAGAGTATTTTAGATTAAACCTTCTTTAACGCCTTAGCTTCGTATTATTTATATAGATAATGACAACTTATTTAATTTTTTTTCACGTGTAAAGAACACGTTTTCCATTAAATTCCTCATCCCTACGTAAAATGCCTATTTAGCTAAATAGGCAGGAATCCTGCGGTTTTAATAAACTTCGCCAATAACCTCGCCAAGAGAAGAAAATTTTCTCAAAACCAGAAACACAACCAAAGCGTAAATTATGCAAATCAGACCAATCAAAGTATGTTTTTTTAAGCACCACTCATGAAAAGAATAAATATTCGACTCTAGCTTCGGGAGTATTCTCTTGCGTAAACCAAATTCTCTGCCCAGAAGCATTTCAACATTCCTATAATGACTATATATCAACAAAGTTACTCCCACCAAAAAAACTACCGGGGTAGTCCAAAAAACAATCTCATGCATTATATAGAAAAAATCCCATTCTTCCATTTCTACTCCTCCTTCTTTTATCTTTTATCCAAAATGCTCTAAGAACTGTAAAACTTTACTCTATTTTAATGACCCAGAAATAACTAAATCTTCTTTTCCCGTAGGCAAACCCAGGGTTTAAAATTATTATTTCTGGCAAAGAACAAAGAATTAAAACCCCCATCCCTTACATTATAATTATAACCTATAATTTACGTTAATTCAACCCATTGGGTGAGCATTGGGTGGGCATAATAAGACCTCACCAAAGAACATAACAAATAATTCTATTTTGCTTTAAACAGTATTGCAGGGATTTGTCGGATAAAGTTCTTGAAAAAGGGCCATCAGAAGAAGGATTTGGCGCTTGAAGAATTCTATGTTGACTTCTAAATTATCAGGATAGGTTATTCTTCGGCCGCTATTTTCGGAACTCTTACTTGATAAAATAATGGTTTTTTCCCATACTTATTAAAAAAGGCTCCCATGAATCTGCCATAAATTCTGCGTAAAAAATATACCCCACCAGTATTATCAACATGAGTATATTATTATTCTTCTTATCATATAAAATCACCCGAAGTTAGCTATCCTCATAACTGCCATTAACCAGATGTTCACAATTTAATCTACAACTTTTAACTATCTGAGTAATGAATAACACTGCATCGAATAACCTTAAATAACAAAATTATTTTTCTAGCGTATGAACCTTTGCAGAATAATTCTTGACCCCAAATATATCAGAATTAGACTAGAGGCAACCCTGATTAATGCCTTAATTTTATTATTAGTCGAGAAACCACCGGCCAGTTTACCCGTTAACCCCGCCATTAAAATAACCGGAGAAAGGCTCGTACCTAACCCAAAGACAAAAGCATAAAACAATCCTTCCAGCGGCGAACGCGAAATAATGATTATATAATTTAAGATGCCCAAAAGCGGAAGGCATGGGGAAAAACCCGCTAATAAACCTAAAATACCTGCGTTTCTTAAGTTCCCTCGAGAAAGAAACGAACAGTATTTACTGCCCAACGGTTCTTTAAATATAATCGTTAAAATTCCGATAACCAAAACGAAAAGTCCCAAAACTATATTTACAATATTAAGATAACCAATAAAGAAATTGCTTTTTAATATACCGGAGAATATGCCGCATAATGCGCCCAGAATCATATAACTGACTAGCTTGGCCGAAGAAAAAGACAAATAAGAAATGAGCGCTTTTTTTAACGACGGCTTATAAGCAGCAATAAAACCCGCTAAAATCGGCGCACAAAAACCTATACACGGGCCTGAACCAAGAATCAAACCGCTTAAAAATAAATAATATAGACTTTCTTTCATCTAAGGATTAATATAATGTCAAAGGAAGGAATTGTCCATGATTATCTTTATACCCCTGGGGATAATTGCCTCAATATTTCAACTGGTGATCTTGCGCGAATTCAGCTTCTCAATCGCCAAGCATGAGCTGGTCTTGGTAGTAGCTGCCGGCCTCTGGATTATCTCCTGCTCATTAGGGAGTATCATTAAGCTTTCGAAAAAACTCCGGGATTTAGAGCTTCCAATTTTAGCCTCTCTTTCCTTCTCTTTTTCTATCTGCCTGATTCATTTAGCAAAATCATTAATCGGATTAAAATATTACGAAGCCACAAACCCTGGAGTCCTCGTATGCTTAAGCCTGCTCCTGATTGGTCCGACTGCCTTTATTATGGGCTTTGCATTCAGGCAACTTGTCCAAAAATATATTGCAGGCAATTCCTCACCGGGAAACATCTACGCTAAATTTTTTGCCTTCGAAGCTATGGGTTTTTTCACAGGAGGCGTAGCTTTTACGCTTTTCTTTAAAGATTACGCCAATCCCTTAACCTTCTCTTTATTGCCATTAATTTTATTACCGGATATAAAAAAACCTTTTAAATTAGCCTTATCCGCTGCACTTATAATTATCATTACGGCCATCTCGGTTATAAGTTTTAATTTTATTATCGAAAAAGAGTTTGATAATGCCAACATCCTTATGAATCTCGGATCACGTTACGGACCGGTTATTGCCGTGCGCAAAGCAGGGCTAACTTCATTATTTTCAGGAGGCTCTCTTTTAGCTACAAGTGAAGACAGATTGGCAAATGAAGAATTTATCCATATGAGCTTATCCGCAACTGACCCCTCGACTGATAAAGATATTCTTTTTATCGGAGCTGCCATATCCGGGCAGATTGAAGAAATAGCCAAATATAAATTAAGCTCGTTAGATTGCCTGCAGATAAATCCCCTTATCTGGAAACTTACCCAAAATTTACCGCCTGGCGAACTAAGAAATAAAATTAATTTTATTACTTCTGACCCCCGAGTTTATCTTAAGAAAACTAACAAACAATACGATGCTATCTTAATGAATATGCCGCCGCCTTCTAATCTTTCCTTAAACCGCTATTTTACCGAAGATTTCTTTAAGCTTATTGCCGGATGCTTAAAACCTAAAGGCATCTTCTCCTTTTTTATCCCTTCCAAACGGGAGATTTTAAGCCCTCGGTTTATTAAATTCAATTCCAGCATAATCAACGCCCTGGATAGAGTATTCACCAACAGATTAATCATCCCCTCCGATTCTATGATTTTAATCGCATCCAATCGGGGGAAAATTGAGGATCAATACTTGCTTGAGAATTTTGCCAAAACAAAACCTAAAACTCAACTTTTCACCATCTACCATTTTAAGGACTACCTTGCACCCCCCATGCGCAGTTATACGGAAAATATGCTCGATAGAAAAATCACGCCAAATTCAGATCTTAACCCATCGGGTTTCCTCAATTATCTCATATTAGAACAAACTAAGTTTTATCCTAACCTTAAAATTATCAACTTAAAAAAAATGCAACTAGCCATAATCATATCTCTTTTACTCTCCGGTTTACTCATCATAATGATAAGCTGCCTATCCAGAAAAATTTCCTGCCTCTTAAATATCGGAACAATCGGCTTTACCTCAATTAGCCTAAGCTCAATAATCTTTGTGCTATTTCAACTCTTTTGCGCAACCCTCTTTTGGAAATTGGGCTTATTAATCGCATTGTTTATGGCAGGAGTTAGCATCGGGATATTTTTTATGAACACCATCAAGGCTGATCGCGCTAACCTACTCTGTGGGCTTTATCTATGCTGGATGATCGCAATCTTTATTTTATTTTCTAATCTTAAAACAATCGGCAGATCAGATTACGCGGAGTTTATCTTCTATTCTCTTGCCTTGCTCTGCGGATTCCTTACCGGCAGCTCTTATCCGCTCTTAGCCCGGGAGCTACTCAGAAATAAATTCCAAAACCAAGAGATAGTTATAACTATCTACTCAACGGATTTAATCGGGGCATTTTTAGGGACGCTGGCCTGCGGGATACTGCTTATACCATTCCTGGGGATATCTTACAGCCTTTTAACCTTGATATTCTTAAACGCGATTTTTGCCTTAAAAAACCTGCGGAACTAATCCCATACTCCAAAAATTTTAGCACCGCAGAATTTACACTTACCCTTAATAATATTATTCTCTAATACGGTATAACCTGTGCGTTTAATCAAAAGCTTCAAGCATACAGGGCATATTGTATCTTCTCCTACATTTTCTGGGACATTGCCTATGTATACATAGTAGAGCCCTATTTTCTGGGCAATCTCTTTTGCGAGAATTAATGTCTTAAGCGGAGTAGGAGATAAATCCAATAGTTTATACATCGGGAAGAATCTCGAAAAGTGTACCGGCGTATCCGGCCCTAAGTTATCTTTTATCCATAAACAAAGATTATAAATGTCTTCATCAGAATCATTGGCAGTAGGAATAATAAGGTTAGTTATCTCTATCCAGACTCCCTCCTCTTTTAATATCTTAAGGGAATTAAGGACGCTCCTCAGGCTGCCTTCGCAAAAAGAAGAGTAATATTTTTCACTAAAACCTTTTAAATCAATATTTGCAGCAGTTAAGTATTTCGCCAGTTGGCGAAGAGGTTTTTCATTAATAAAACCTGCCGAATGCATAACGCAAGAGATGCCTTCTTCCTTGGCTAATTTAGCTATATCCAGCATATACTCATAGAAAATCGTCGGCTCAGTATAGGTAAAAGCGATTGTCTTTGATCCGGTTTCCTTAGCTTCTTTAACAATATCCTGAGGCGATACAAATGCAACCTTGACTGATTCAGGGTCTAACTGAGAAATCTCCCAGTTCTGGCAAAACTTACATCTTAAATTGCATCCGGCAGTTGCAATAGAAAATGATTTTGTCCCCGGATAAACATGAAAAAGCGGCTTCTTCTCTATCGGGTCAACATGGATGGCCACGGGCTGGCCATAAGTAAGGCAATAGAGCTTACCTTTAATATTTTTCCTTGCCCGGCAAAAACCGCGCTGGTTCACAGGTATCAAACATTGTCTGGGGCATAAAAAACATTGTACCTTACCCTGACCTGCATCCTGCCAATATAATGCTTCTTTTAATTCTGTTGGAACAAGCGTATCTTTAGCAAAAGATTCTGATAAATTAAGGGAGAATTTCTGCAAAAGGAAGAATGCGGCTATTACAAAAGTTACAGAAATTATTGTTAATAATATTTTTTTAGGTATTAAGAACTTTCCAACATCCATAACTCTTATTCTCTCTTAGTAAACGACTATGGAGTTTGCTGCACAGGCGGAGGCGGATACACTTTGTCATGCATTTTAGTAGCTAGACCACTATAAGCACTTTGCACTTTTGGTTTAAATATGGTCGCCACAATAATAATCGCTCCGACTACAATTGCAAAAACAATTACATATTCTATCGTGCTCTGTCCTATACCAGCTTTTTTCATCCGTTCTCCTTTGTTTCCTTTAGGGTTCCGCTTTGCCTCACTTTGTGTATAGATAAATAATACCGCTATGGTATGTAAAAGTCAACTCGGAAAAGGTAACAAAAAAGGCTAAAACGATTAAATCAAAGAAATACTTCTCATCCCTAACTTCACAGGCCACATAGTTCATTGAATTACCAGCCTCCTGCTCCAGAGGCTATTAAACTGGAGTGCTTAGAAAATGCGGTTGCTCTCTCTTAATAATTGGTACAACTTATAGGGGCAGGTCAATAACTGATATTGTCTGCTGATACTTGATGTTGTATGTATTGTTATTTCTAAGGGTTAGGATACTTCTGGCGGGTTTAAGACGAGAATTCCGAAATACCGTAAAAAGTAAATCGGAGAGGCAGGGAT
>JAUYDL010000012.1 GCA_030691865.1 Candidatus Omnitrophota bacterium
GCTAGATAAGCGGGTTTTGGCGGCAAGTTTGCAGGATTTAATTTCTAATGTGATTATTCCTACCGAGCAGGTTTCTGAAGTACGTTCTGGTAAAAAGAAGATTACGCAGAGAAAGTTTTTTCCGGGATATTTATTAGTCGAGATGGATCTAAATGAGCAGACCTATCTTTTTGTTAAGAATTCTCCGGGTGTTACCGGTTTCATCGGATTAGGCAGGAAACCGGTGCCGCTTCCTCAGGCAGAAGTTGACAGCATACTTAAGCGCACCAAAGAAACCGCAGCTAAGCCTTCACCTAAAATAGTTTTTGAAAAGGGTGAACAGGTTAGAGTTAATGAAGGTCCATTCTTGAATTTTAACGGAACAATCGAAGAAGTATATCCTGAAAAAGGAAAAGTTAAGGTAGGTGTTTCTATCTTTGGTCGTTCTACGCCGGTAGAGTTAGAGTACTGGCAGGTGGAGAAGGTATAACCATGGCAAAGGCAATCAAGGCGCAAATTAAATTGCACGTTCCGGCAGCACAGGCCAATCCGGCTCCTCCGGTAGGCCCGGCATTAGGCCAGCATGGCGTAAACATTATGCAGTTCTGCAAGCAGTTTAATGATCAGACTAAAGGCAGGGACGGGTTAATTCTGCCGGTAGTGATCAGTGTTTTTGAAGACAGATCCTTTACCTTTATTATAAAGAGCCCGCCATCATCTATTTTATTGAAGAGGGCAGCGAATCTGGCTAAGGCTTCAGGTATTAGCGGCAAAGAGACTATTGGTAAGGTGACTAAAAAGCAGGTTGAGGAGATTGCTAAACTTAAGTTGCCGGATTTAAATACTAATAATATGGAGCAGGCAATCAAGACTATTGAAGGTACTGCCCGCAGTATGGGTATTGCCATTGAAGGATAGCTAGAATAGTATTGCTAGTAGGGGACTGTCCCCGCAGGGGACTGTCCCACGACAAGATAAGTATTGTTTGGGAGATACGTAAATGAAAGTTCAAAGCAAGAGATATAAAGAATCAGCTAAGCAGGTTACGCCGGATAAGTTCTATCAATTGAAGGAAGCAATAGCGATATTGAAAAAGTTGCCTAAACCGAAATTTGACGGTTCAGTTGATCTGCATTTTAATTTGAGCGTGGATACTAAAAAAAGCGATCAGATGATTCGTGGTACAGTCCTGCTTCCCCATGGCACAGGGAAAAAAGTGCGGGTGGCAGTATTCTGTAAGGGTGAACATGAGCGCCAGGCAAGAGAAGCCAAGGCAGATTATGTGGGTGCCACGGAGTTGATGGATAAGGTCGCCGCCGGATTCCTTGATTTTGATTGTGCTATCGCTACCCCTGAAATGATGAAAGACTTAAGTAAATTAGGCAAAGTATTAGGCCCGCGCGGTTTAATGCCTAGTCCTAAGACCGGTACCGTGACTAATGATATCTCAAAAGCTATCGAAGACGTAAGACGGGGAAAAGTCGAATTTCGCGTGGATAAGCAGGGCGGGATGCATTTATCTGTGGGCAAAATTTCATTTGATGAGGATCAGATAAATGATAATGCCTCTAAAGTTATTGAAGCGGTTAAGGAGTCTAGGCCGGCTTCCGTAAAAGGCAAGTTCGTTAAAAGTTTAAGTATAACTACTTCTATGAATCCAGGATTAAAAATCATTTGCTAAATGAAAAAAATCGGTCAATTAGTTAAGGAAACCTCAGGGAGTCGTATCAAGGACAGCTTTAAACCATCCGGAGGTTTAATTATCGTAAAATACTCCGGTGTGTCTAGCCCCGATATGAGCGCTTTAAGAAAGACGCTCAAAGGCGCAGGCAGCGATCTTTTTGTGGTTAAAAATAGCATTGCCCGAAGGGCAATGAAGGAGTTAGGCCTAGAGGGTTTAATACCGTCTATCCAGTCCCCTTGTGGGATGATTTTTTTCAAGGACGAGCCAGTGGATACCTCCAGGATATTATGCGCTTTTCGTAAAGAACATGAAAAGTTGGTATTAGAGGGTGGATTATTACAGGATAAACTATTAACTTTAAAAGATATTGAAGTGATGAGCACATTGCCTTCTAAGCACGCGCTGAGGGGCAAGTTAGTCGTGGTATTAAATGCTCCGATTTCAAAGTTAGTAATTGTTTTGAATCAATCCTTGAAGAAGTTTGTGTATTGTTTAGATCAAATTAGACTGAGTAAATCAAAATAATGTCCCCCTCGCGGGGCTCGGGGTCATTTTTCCCCAAGCGCCGGAGGCTGGGGAAAAATGAGGAGGAAGAAATGGCAACTGCAAAGTTGGAAGATTTAATTAAATCTATCGAGACGATGAGCGTGTTGGAACTTGCCGATCTAGTTAAAGCTTTGGAAGAGAAGTTTGGTGTCAGTGCGAACATGCCGATGATGGCTGCTCCTAGCGCCGGCGGTGCTGCTGCACCTGCCGCGGCTGAAGAAAAAAACGTCTTTACGGTAATGCTGGTAAGTTGCGGTGCAAATAAAATCGCTGTAATTAAAGAGGTACGCACAATTACTAGTTTAGGTTTGAAAGAAGCCAAAGATTTAGTGGATGCTGCTCCTAAAGCGATTAAAGAAGGCGTCAATAAAGACGAAGCTGCTGAAATGAAAAAGAAATTGGAAGCAGCGGGTGCAACCGTAGAATTGAAGTAAGTTTAAGTAAGTTTAAGTAAGTTTAATTAAACTAAATAGGCTGAGTTTAGCCATAAGGCATATGATTAAACGAAAAAATTTTGCTAAGATCAAAGAAGTCTATGAATTACCTGATCTTTTAGATGTTCAGTTGGATACTTATCGTGAATTCCTGCAGATGAATGTACCGGCAGGCGAAAAGAAGAACCAGGGGTTACAGGAAGTTTTTGGTGAAATCTTTCCGATAGAAAATTCTGATCGCTCAGTAAAGCTGGAGTTTATCAGCTATTCTTTAGGCAAGCCCAAATACACCATGGGCGAATCTAAGAATCGTTCATTAACTTATGCCGCTCCATTAAAAGTAAAATTTCGTTTAACTACTCCTCATGAAACAAAAGAGCAGGATGCTTATTTTGGCGAAATTCCTTTAATGACGGAAACCGGAACCTTTATTATTAACGGTGATGAGCGTGTAGTGGTTAGTCAGCTGCAGCGTTCTCCGGGAGTATCTTTTGAAGAGGAGCTGCATCCCACCGGAAAGAAAATATTTTATGGCCGGGTTATTCCTTACCGGGGTGCCTGGTTGGAATTTAAGTATGACCTTACTGAAACTATTACCGCTTACGTAGATCGCCGCAGAAATTTTCCCGCAACACAAATTTTAAGAATTTTAGGTTTTTCCGAAGATAGCCAAATATTTGCCGCTTTTGGCAAAGAACATCCTGAAATTGTTAATACTCTTAAGAAGGATTACACCAAAAATAAAGAGGAAGCCTATCTTGATTTTTACCGTAAAATGCGTCCTACTGAGCCGGTAACTAAAGAGGCAGCCGAAGGCCTGTTTTATAGATTATTTTTTGATCCTGCCCGTTATGATTTAGAACGCGCGGGACGTTTTATTTTAAATCGTAAATTAGGTATGGATGTATCTTTGGAGAAGAGGATACTGGATTCGGATACCGTAATTAAGGTAATTGAATACTTGATTAAGTTAAATGCCGGCACAGGTAAGATTGATGACATTGACCATTTAGGAAATCGCCGCGTAAAAAGTGTCGGGGAATTAGTGCAAAATCAGGTGCGTATCGGTCTTTCCCGGGTTGAACGTTCAATTAAAGAAAGATTAAGTCTTCTCGGTGAGTTTGATAATTTAAATGTGCATTATTTGATTAATTCCAAACTGCTGAGTAACCAGATCCGTGATTTCTTCGGGCGTAGTCAGCTATCTCAGTTTATGGATCAGATTAATCCCCTGGCGGAAATGACGCATAAACGTCGTTTGAGCGCTTTAGGCCCCGGAGGACTTTCACGCGAAAGAGCAGGGTTTGAAGTCAGGGATATTCATCCTTCACATTATGGAAGGGTATGTCCTATTGAGACACCGGAAGGGCCGAATATCGGTTTGATTGCATCGCTGAGCTGTTTTGCGCGCATCAACGCTTTAGGTTTAATTGAAACTCCCTACCGCAAAGTCGAAGATGGCCGGGTGACTAAAAAGTTCGAATATTTAACTGCCGATATTGAAGAGGATAAATTTATTGCTCAGGCTGATGTTCCGCTAGATAGTGAGGGTCGTTTTATAGATAAATTTGTTACCTGCCGCTATAAAGATGATTTCCCCAAGGTGCCGGGTAAAGATGTGCAATATATGGATGTTTCCGCAAAACAGCTGGTTTCGGTTGCTGCTTCCTTAATTCCTTTCTTAGAGCATGATGATGCCAATCGCGCCCTGATGGGTTCAAACATGCAGAGGCAGGCTGTGCCATTGATGATTACGGAAGCGCCTTTAGTCGGCACGGACATGGAAGCCAAGGTTGCCCAGGATTCCGGAACAGTGGTTATGGCGCAAGCCAGTGGAAAAGTAACCAGTGTGGATGCTGCCGCAATTACTATCGGCAAGAAAATTTATCATCTGAAGAAATTCCTGCGCACCAATGCCGATACCTCAATAAATCAAAGACCGTTAGTAAAATTGGGCGATCATGTGGAAGTAAATCAGCCGATTGCTGATGGTATTGCTACTAAAGAAGGTGAATTGGCTTTAGGTAAGAATGTCCTGGTGGCTTTAATGCCTTGGAGAGGTTATAACTTCGAAGATGCTATTTTGATTAGCGAAAGATTAGTCAAGATTGATGCTTTTACTTCTATTCATATTGAAGAATTTGATATTGAAGCTGCCGAAACCAGGTTAGGAAATGAAGAGATTACCCGCGATATTCCCAATGTCAGCGAGGAGGCCTTAAGGAACCTGGATGAGGAAGGGATTATTTGGGTTGGGGCAGAGGTAGCTGCCGGAGATATTTTAGTCGGTAAAATTACACCTAAAACTGATTCTGAGCCAAGCCCTGAAGAAAGATTGTTGCGGGCGATATTCGGCGAGAAGGCCGGTGATGTGCGTGATACTTCTTTGATTGTTCCTCCGGGAGTTGAAGGGGTGGTTATCGATGTGCATGTCTTTGCGCGTAAGGATCGCGGACGTAAAACCAAAGAAGAAAAAACTAAAGAATTGGCTAAAATTCGCGAGCTCAAAGCTTATTATAAACAGGAGATTGAGTTTTTACAGGCTGAAAAAACTTTACGTTTATCCCAGATGTTAGGGATTGATAAGAAAAAAGTAGAGAAGTTTGATTTTAGCGAGAATGAAGAGGCAAAGATTTTAGCGGCTTCTTTTGATGAGCAAATGCAGGAGCTCTTGGCTGAAGAGGAGCAGGAGATTGAGAAGGTGCGCCGCGGAGATGAATTACCTACAGGCATCTTGAAAAGAGTGGTGGTTTATGTGGCTACAAAGCGTAAACTCTCCGAAGGTGATAAGCTTGCCGGCCGCCATGGTAATAAGGGTGTAGTGGCCAGGATTATCCCCGAGGAAAATATGCC
>JAUYDL010000019.1 GCA_030691865.1 Candidatus Omnitrophota bacterium
GCCGAAGCCTTAACTTTTGGCGCTTCAGCTTTTTTAACGACTGGTGCTTGATTTGATCTCTTCTTTCCTTTTCTAGTGCGTGCATTTGTACGTGTCCGCTGCCCTCTGACCGGCAGGCCTTTTTTATGCCGCATCCCTCTCCATGAACCAATATCCATCAAGCGCTTAATATTCTGAGATATATCACGCCGCAAGTCACCTTCAACCCTCAAAGGCCCTTTTTGCAGGATTTGAGTAATCCGCGAAACTTCTTCTTCGCTTAAATCTTTAGCCCGTTTATCCGGATTAATCCTGGCCTCTTTAAGTACAACATTAGACATGGCCCGGCCTATCCCATATAAATAAGTAAGGGCAATCTCAATTCTTTTCTCTTTAGGTATATCAACACCGATAATTCTTGGCATATCCGCTCCCTGCCTTCCTTAACCTTGTCTCTGTTTATGTTTAGTAGTAACGCAAATAACCCGCACCACCCCTCTTCTTTTTATTATTTTACACTTGTCGCAAATTTTACGAATCGAAGCTTTTACTTTCACTTTATCTCACCCGAAAAGTAATTCTCCCTCGGCTTAGATCATAAGGAGAAAGTTCTAATTTAACTTTATCACCCGGAATAATCCTGATAAAATTCATGCGCATCTTTCCTGAAACATGCGCCAACACTACATGCCCATTTTCAAGTTGGACCTTAAACATGGCATTGGGCAGCGCTTCAATAATTTTTCCTTCTGTCTCAATTAATTCTTCTTTAGGCATTTGATGTTTGAGCACTTATGTAGAGACGCAAATTTTTGCGTCTCTACCTACACCTTAGTCAATATTACCGGCCCCTTATTCGTGACCGCTACCGTGTGTTCAAAATGCGCTGACGGGGCGCCATCCGCCGTCACCGCCGTCCAGCCATTTTCAATGATCTTGCACTCCCAACTGCCAAGATTAATCATTGGCTCAATAGCTAAAACCATTCCGCTTTTTAAAAGTGGCCCTAAACCTGGCCTGCCAAAATTAGGAATTTCCGGTTCCTCATGTAAGGCAGTTCCGATACCATGCCCCACAAACTGCCGGACTACCGAAAACCCTTGAGCCTCTACAAAACTTTGAATGCTATGAGAAATATCAGTTAAATAATTTCCAACTTGCGCCTGTTTGATTCCGATATCTAAAGACTGCTTGGCTACGGCAATTAACTTTAATCTATCAGTCTCTACTTTACCCACCGGTAAAGTCACTGCCATATCCGAAAAAAAACCCTCGTAATTTACACCTAAATCTATGCTTACGATATCCCCTTCTAAAATTACTCTTGGGCCCGGAACTCCATGCACAATCTCTTCGTTTACGGAAACGCAAGCTGACCCCGGAAAACCTTTATAGCCTTTAAAAGCTGCCAACGCCTTTTCCTTGCGAATTAACTCTGCACTCAAAAGATCAATATCCAGAGTAGTCATTCCTGGCCGCAGGCTAGCTTGCAATTTTTGCATAACAGAAGCCAAAATTACTCCTGAGCGCTTAAGCATGGTTAAATCTTTTTGCGACTTCAGGGGTATCATTTAAACTTCTGTGCTTAACTCAATAATCTGTTTCAAAACCACTTCCACTTCTAAATCCGCATTCAAGCTATGTAGTTTTTTTGCTTTTTTATAGTACTCTATCAAAGAAGCAACTTGTTGTTTATAAACTTCCAGGCGCTTACGCACCGTTATTTCATTATCATCAGAACGCTGATACAGGGACCCCTGGCAGCTATCGCATAAGCCTTTTACTTTAGGGGGCATGTTAGTGGTGTGGAAATTCGCTCCGCACTTAGAGCAGACTAATCGCCCCGTAAGCCGCTTGATAATTACCTGGTCACTAGAGTCCAAATAAACAACTAGGTCTACGGCTAAGCCCTTAGGCGCCAAAATTTCATCTAAAGAATAAGCCTGAGACAAGGTCCTGGGATAACCATCTAAAATAAAACCTTTTTTTATATCCGGATTATTGAAACGCTCATCAAGCATTTTGGCAACTAAATCATCCGGCACCAGTAATCCTTTTTCCATGATCCCTTTGGCTCCTCTGCCCAAATCCGTATCATCTTTAACATTCTGCCTTAAGATATCCCCGGTTGAGATATGCGGCAGTCCTAATTTTTCTGCCAGCCTTTTTGCCTGGGTACCCTTACCTGACCCCGGAGGGCCTAAAAGCACCAAATGCATTATCTTCTCCCTCTAATCTGCCCACTTTTGATAAAACCTTCATAATGGTGTGTCAACAAATGCGATTCAATCTGCTTTAAAGTATCCAGCATAACACCCACAATAATCAAAACCCCGGTCCCTCCGAAAAATGAAGCCACCAGATATGGCACCTTTAACCAAGCCATAATAAAGTCCGGAAAAATAGCAATAACGGCAATAAAACTTGCACCCGCCAAAGTAATCCTGGTCATTACAAAATCCAGAAATTCCGCCGTGGGTGTCCCGGGCCGAATTCCGGGAATAAAGCCCCCGTACTTCTTCATATTTTCGGCTAAATCATTCGGATTAAAAACAATGGCAGTATAAAAATAACAAAAGAAAATTATCAAAAGAGCATAGACTACCGAATAAAGAACCTGTCCCCGAATTAAACTCTGAGCAAAACGCTGAAAACCCGGATTAGGAATAAAAGATGCCAGGGTTGCCGGAAACAAAATAATTGACTGGGCAAAGATAATGGCGATAACTCCGGAGGTATCTACCTTAAGCGGTATATAAGTGCTTTGACCTCCGTAAATCTTACGCCCCACGATGCGCCGGGCATATTGCACAGGAATCTTTCTTACACCTTGAGTAATTAAAATTACCGAAAAAACCACACCAACCAGCAAAACAGCCATAATTAACAAGGTAATCGGCTGAATCTGCCTGCGGCTGGCAGCAAAAGGTGAAATTAAAACAAAAAGCTGATTAAGCGCTGTAGGAATCCGCGAAATAATACCGGCGGTAATTACCAAAGAAATACCGTTACCGATACCCCGCTCCTGGATCTGCTCACCCAGCCACATAATAAAGATCGTTCCGGTAGTCAACGTGAGAACCGTTAAGATCCGAAATCCCCACCCCGGATGCATGACAATCTGCAGCCCCTCAAAACGCGCCGGATTTTCAAGCCAAAGAGCGATAAAGAAGGATTGCACAACCGAAAGTAAAACTGTCCCGTAACGCGTAAATTGGTTAATCTTCTCATATCCGGATTTACCCTCTTTGGCCATTTTCTCAAAAGCCGGTATAACTGCCGTAAGTAACTGCATGATAATCGAGGATGAGATGTAGGGCATGATCCCCAGTGCAAAGATAGTTAAGCGTTCCATAGCGCCGCCGGAAAACATGTTAATTATGCCAAAGAGCGTACCACCTTGAGTTTTAGCAATCCGGGCAAAAAAATCTGCCAAGGCAGCCCCATCAATGCCGGGGGTAGGAATATAGCAACCCACGCGGTAAACCGCAATCAGAGCGCCGGTAATAATTAATCGTCTTTTTAAATCTGGAATCTTAAAAGCATTAACCAGTGCATTAAACATCTATGTATGAATAATCTCTGTTTTACCTCCAGCAGCGATAATCTCGGCAGATGCACGTTTTGAAAATGCATGCGCCTGGATAGTCACCGCATTCGAAATAGAGCCATTCCCCAATATTTTAATTAAGGCAGACTCATCACGGATTAAACCATTTGCTTTTAAAAGAAGGGGCGTAATGGTAGTTTCTTTAATTGAATTTAAATCGCCAAGATTGACAATCTGATAAACTTTCTTAAAATTACTTACAAATCCGCGTTTAGGCATCCTGCGAATAAGCGGTGACTGGCCTCCTTCAAAACCTAAATAAAAATGCCTGCCGGCACGGGAGGTTTGCCCTTTACTTCCCCGGGTAGAGGTCTTACCATGTCCGGAGCTGGAACCGCGGCCCAGATATTTTCTCTTTTTATGCGAACCAAAAGGGCTCTTAAGATTAGATAAAGAAACCACGTTGACCAAGGCCTTCTCTTTAACCTCCTTAGAAACTATTCTTTTGGCAGTTTTCTTAACTACTGCTTTTTTTCCGCCGGAGGCGGATCCGCCTGCGGCGGAAACCTTCCCTATTAGGGGTTTTTTAACTGTGTGTTTTACCACAGATTTTTTTTCTTTCATTTTAATTTTAGGGCTTAAGGTTCATTAAACCCTGCATCGTAGCTTTAATAACATTGATCGGATTATTTGATTTTAAACATTTAGTAAGTATATCTTTAATCCCGGCGGCTTCACAGATTGCGCGCACCGGGCCTGCCGCAATAACGCCCGTACCTTCTGATGCCGGCTTAAGCATTACCAAAGCCGCTCCAAATTTCCCGATTATTTCGTGAGGAATAGTCGAACCCTCCAAAGGAATTTTAAACAGGCTCTTCTTGGCCTTAGTTAAAGATTTGCGAATAGCTTCGGCAACTTCATTGGCTTTATCCAGGGCAAAACCTACTCTGCCTTTAGTATCACCGACAACCACCAAAGCGCTAAAATGCAATTTCTTTCCGCCTTTGGTTACCTTAGTAACGCGATTTATACTGATAACTTTTTCGATTAAATCTGACTGCTGTCCAATGTTTAATTCACGCATAATTTAAAACTCCATTCCACCTTTTCTTAATGCCTCGGCAAAAGATTTAATCCTGCCGTGATAAAGATATCCTGCTCGGTCAAAAATTACTTTGCTTACCCCTTTTTCCTTGGCTTCTTTAGCAAATAATTCCCCAAAGAGTACCGCTGATTTAAGATTACCCGCACTGGTAAACTTTTGCTTTATTGCCTTATCTTTAGTAGAAAGAGAAAATAAAACCTCACCCACGGTATCATCTAATACCTGCGCCGAAATATTCTTTAAAGAGCGGTGCACAACCAAGCGCGGCTTCTCTTTGGTGCCCAACATCCTCATCTTTATTCTTTTATGCCTCTTTAGCCTTAACTCTTCTTTTTTTCTCATTTTATTTACCGGTTGCTTGTGCCTTTCCTATCTTCTTCTTCACATGCTCCCCTACAAAACGAATCCCTTTGCCCTTGTAGGGTTCAGGAGGATAAAATGCGCGAATCTCAGTTGCCACTTTTCCGATTAACTCTTTATCAATACCTTTAATCACTAGCTGTGTCGGCTTAGGAGTTTCGATTTTAATACCCGTGGGAATTACATAATTTACCGGATGCGAGAAACCTAAAACCATATTCAATTTATCTCCGGCTACCGCTGCCTTAAATCCTACCCCGATAATCTCTAATTCCTTAAGATAACCCTGGGTTACTC
Source organism: Candidatus Omnitrophota bacterium (assembly GCA_030691865.1). Taxonomy (GTDB): domain Bacteria; phylum Omnitrophota; class Gorgyraeia; order Gygaellales; family Profunditerraquicolaceae; genus UBA6249. The sequence continues at coordinate 5,292 of JAUYDL010000019.1, forward strand.
CCACAATCATATTTACAATAAGCGCACGAAACAATCCATGCAGGGATTTATCGATCTTAGTATTAGCTACCCTTTTTACCAGGAGCTGCCCATCTTTAATCTCTATACTGATCCGGTCGGATAGTTTCCGCTGAAGCTTGCCTTTGGGCCCCTCTACGCAAACGGATCCATCTTTAACTTGGATCTTCACATCTTTAGGTATCGCTACTAGTTTCTTTCCAATCCTAGACATTAATGAGCTCCTAACTAATTTGTAGCTTACCAGATATAACCAATAACTTCGCCACCCACACCCAACTCCCTGGCTTCCTTATCGGTAATTACACCCTTAGAAGTAGAAATAATCGCTAGTCCCCTGCCGCGTAAAACTGTAGGAACCTTCTTACCTCTGACATAAACCCTTAAACCGGGTTTAGAAACTCGTTTAATATTACGAATCGCAGATTTACCCGCAATATATTTTAAATAAACCCTCACTACTCCCTGCTTTTTATCTTCAATCAGTTTAAAATTATCAATATATTCATTCTTTTTAAGAATGGCCATAATCGATTTTATGTTACCGGAGGCCGGAAGATCCACGGCATCCTTCTTAATCATTATGGCATTACGTATGATTGTAAAAACATCTGCAATTAAATCTGTCCTGGACATTTAACTCTCCTAGCCCACAAGGGCATACCCGCGCAATTCATTATAAGCGCGGGGTATCATTTACCAGCTGGCCTTCTTAACCCCAGGGATAAGCCCCTGCCAAACCAGCTCCCTGAAACAAATACGACAAAGTTGAAATCTTCTAAGATACCCACCGCTTCTTCCGCAGATTGAACAACGGTTGTATTTGCGGGTGGAAAACTTCTGCACCCTCTTCCATCTTGCGATTTGCGACTTCTTTGCCATTTTTTATTTTTCTTCCTTTTCTTTGAAAGGCATGCCAAAATATTTTAACAAACCCCTGGCTTGTTCAACATTCTTAGCATTCTTGATTACAAAAGTAATATCCATACCCTGA
>JAUYDL010000036.1 GCA_030691865.1 Candidatus Omnitrophota bacterium
TAATTTTGGCTCCCTTTTAACTAAGCTGGACGTGCTTGATAAGCACCTCATATATACGGGACTGTAGTTTAATAGATAGGTTGTTTAGTTTAGTTTTATAAGAGGCGAGTTCTGCCTCTTTTTCAGCAATCTTACGCTCTATTTCTTTGATATGTTTTTTGTAACGGTCCTCTTCGTTTTTGTAATGGTCTCGATTTTTTCTGGTTTCGATTAAATCATTTAAAAGGTTTTTTGCTTCTTCTTCTAATTTTTTATTTTCGTAATTTACAATCTTTTTCAATTCCTCGAACACTTCCTTGATTATCTCATCGGCTATTGTGCGTCCATGTTCTTTATTTAATTTCAACAATATATCCGGTAATAACACAAAAAAGCGACCGCTTTCTTGCTTTCCCTCTTTTACAGTAAAATAGTCATTGCCGATTAAGGCATTAGGTAATTTATGAGGGTAATGTTTTGCAATCAATAACAACCTATTTCTCTCTGTGGCTTCACGCGCAAAACGTTCATCACAGCTGCCGTGCTTTTTATGATAAGCCATACTTTTCGGAACGTAAACTAACTTCCAACCGCGTTTCTTTAGTCTAAGAGACAGGTCCACATCCTCGCCAAACATCACAAAATTTTCGTCCAATAAACCCACCTGGTCTAAGGCGGATCGTCTATATAAAACGCACGCACCCGAAACAGCATCAACCTCTACTATAGAATTATACTCTCTGCCTTTTTTGCCAGCCCCTCTTTCATCCCAATAAAAATTTGGCAGTGTTAAAAGTCCTGCGCTCTGGACGGTATCATCATCATTCAAGAGCTTGCTGGTTACAGCTCCTATAGAATTGTCGCTTTTTATTACTTTAATTAGTTCTATTAGCCATCTTTTCTTCACTACAACATCGTTGTTTAACAAAACAACATATTCTCCTTTGGCTTTTACAATACCAAGATTACACGCCTGGCAATAATTATTTACTTTATTTACTATGACTGTGGTTTTCTTATATTTGTTTTTAATAAATCTGACTGAGCCATCCGTAGAGCCGTTGTCTAAAACAATTACCTCGAATTTATTTTTGGGATAATTTATCCCATACAATGCATCCAAACAATTTCTTATAATTTTTTTTCCATTAAAGTGCGCTATAGTTATACTTACGAAAGGCTGTTTGCTTATCATCAGACTACCTCCCCTTTTGGAATATACCAGTTCCAATGGTGATCCAAATAAACCGTTCCGTGATCTTTTTTATCAGAAATCATATTGAATGAATGTACCCCATGGGAATACGCCAAAAATCTATTGGCATTTGGATCCCAAATACCCACGGAAACCCTGTATCCTCCTGGCAATAACCTTAGTTTCGGATAAACTAAAATCTCTGAGTTTAAGCCGCAAGAGACAATCTTTCTCATACAACCATGACAATAGATACCATCCGAACGGTATATGCCTATCCATAAAAAAAGATGCTTAAGGGATCCCCCTAATGATTTATCTACCTTAAAATCTGTTTTTATCTTAAACTCCTTTCCTGTTACAAAAACTGTGTCTCTACAACCGTAGTTATTCAAAAATGTTAAAGATTCAAAACATGTTGAGTCTGTATTTACATGGCTCTCCCATTTGTCTATGAGATAGTCTACATTGGGCAAATACTTTTTGTTCGAAAACATCTCAAATCGAAGATTGCTCCAGTTGTATGGCAAGCTCAATAATTGCCCAAAAACAGGATCGCCCATAACCTCTATCCTGCAATTGCATTTATGGTAATCGTAAGCAAACGTTTCATTTTTATCCCAAATCGCCGCGGAGAAATAATACACACCTGGCATAAGCAATAACTCATTGTACTCCAACTCAAAATATCCATTTCTCTTACCCATACGCGCTGTTGCCAAGCCATCAAATTGAGTATTTGGACCATAACAATACACACCGTCTTCTCTGAAAATCGCTATTCCAAAATGAAAAACATCTATTTCTTCGTGAGCCGTAAAATTAGCCCTGATCTTTATTTTCTCTCCACACTTTACTCTGTTTGTTTTCTTGCCCCATTTATTAAATATAACAGTTTCCTTAATGGTAGCCTCTTTCGTCCCTTCGCGCCTACCCCACTCATGCATATCCGTAGCCCAGCGCTTAGTTTCGGTTACCATGTATGAACGGGAACCCTCTGATAATATTTTCTTTTTATTTAATAACATCTCGTATTGTTCAACAGCTTCGGCAGGAACTCCGCTTGAGATTATGCGCCCATCCTCCAGTAAGAACGCTCGGTCGCAAAACCTCTGTATCAGGCCCATCTCTTGGGCAGCAATGACCATGGATTTACCCTGTCTCTTAAACTCGGCCATCTTTTCAAAGCATTTCTTCTGAAAGGATATGTCGCCCACTGTAATAATCTCATCGGTTACGAGCACGTCGAATTCTTTATAAATAGCCACACTGAATCCTAAGCGCATTTTCATGCCAGCAGAATAACTGCCTAAGGGCGCATTTATGAAATCTCCTAATTCGGAAAATTCCACAATATCAGAAAAAACCTTATCTATTTCATGCCTCTTCATCCCCAATAAACTGGCGTTAAGATAAATATTTTCTCTACCGGTAAATTCATCCTGGAATCCCGCTCCCAATCCAAGTAAGGCTGAAACTTTGCCCTTTACAATGATTTCTCCTTCGCTTACAGGCAAACCTCCGGCGATGATGTTTAAAAGCGTAGATTTGCCTGAACCATTCCTGCCGATAATTCCTATAATTTCTCCCTCCTCTATACTAATATAGATATTTCTCAGAGCCCAGAAGGCGCCATCCTCAGCAGCTTGGCTCTTAAAACCAATGTCGCTATCCGATAATTCATCAATATTGATGAATTTTTGAAACTTTCTCCCAACATTATTTAATCTAACTATTTGCATGGCGTTATCTATATGTTAAGATAATCAGAGAATCTGCTTTTGTATTTATGAAATACGGAATAACCAACAAACAACGCGACTAACGAACATAAAACAGGTATGATGATTGTATTTAAAAAATTGATTTCTTTGGGCATATTGTTTACATAACTGCCGATAAAAACAATCCTGTACAAATTGAGTATCCCCACCAGAGGGTTAAGCATGTAAATTTTTACGAAAAGGGGATTTGTTTTATTTATTAATTCTTCTAAGGTATAAACGCCTGGCGTTAAAAAAAATAACGCCATCAGTAAAACTTGAATAATATACTCTACGTCTCTATAAATAACCTGTAAAGATGAAACTGCAAGCGCAAATCCCACGCTTAAGCCGGTTTGGATTAAGATAACAACGGGGAGAAAAACTATCAGGCCGCTGACTCTAATATGAAAAACAACAAGAAATCCTATTAAAACTAGTATGCCAGGAAGAAAATTTATAAGGTTAGCTAATACTGTTGAAATAGGTAAGAGATATCTTGGAAAAGATATTTGGTTGATTATATTTTTACTGCCCAATATGCTTGTAGTGGCTCCTTGAACTGAACTGGCAAAATATGCCCAAGGCAATAAAGCAGTCATCAAGTGTATAAAAAATGGATATCTGCCACTTGAAGCATGCATAAAATCTGAAAATAATATTTTATAAATAATGGCTGTGCAAAGAGGTATAATCAGCATCCAGAAAAATCCTAAAAATGGCTTTCGATATCGAAGTTTGATATCCCTTATTGCCAATTCATAAATTAACCTTTTATGCTCAAACAATTCCTTTATCATATTTAAGATTTTAACACTACTTTGTTAATCTTTAGGGCTATGCGCATTTTATCTCCGCAATCCTCTGTGCCGCTGACTTGCCGTCTAAGATCGCCTCTTCCATGGACAGATAACGCCAAGAACCGTAGCGGCCACAGGGGATAATATCGTTCATTAAAAGATACTCTGTAATTTTGGCTCTGCTTTCGCGGTAGTTCTTATCGTAAATGGGGTAGCCGTATTTAATATCATTAACATCTTGGCAACATATATGTTCTTCGCGATCAATTATGCCGATTTCCTTTAAATCTTCTTTAATGCGGCGGATGAGTTTATTTTTATCGATTGACCCTCCAAAAGGATAGGATACCTCTACATATAATGACCCCTGCCCCCTGGGCACATTATTAGAAGAAAAGTTGTGCGCGAAACCAACCCTGAAGAAACTCAATTCTTTCTCAGGAAAATAAACCCAGTGTCTTGCAGGATTGATTTTATTTTTAACCCCCAGGTTGAGATTAAAAATGGAGTTCCATCTTAAGAACCCGAAGAGATGTTTGATATCTTGCGGCAGGTCCCCGATAATCCCAGACATCCTAGGCAAGGGTATGGTAGAAACCAGGTAGTCAAATCTTTCCTTTTCCCCTGAAGCTAATCTCATTTCTTTCTTCTTTAAATTTATCTCAGCGATGTTGCAATTAGTGCGTATATTATCTAAAGGTTCTGCTAGGGCCCTAGCAAGAGAAGATATACCTCCTCTTTTAGGATACCAGAAGTGCGCATTATATCCGAACTGCTTTTTACTCTCCTGTATTGTACCATCGACCAAATCGTTTAATGACGGAACCGGAATAAAGCCATCTAACCATTCACAAGTTAACTCTTCTGGCGGGATAGTCCAGAATTTACGGTTATAGGGAACCATAAAGTGCCTGGATATCCCTTCTCCGAAGGTATGATTTATCCAGGCCAGGAAACTCTCTCTTTTCTTAATCTCAGGCGCCTGCTTCTGGGAGGCCTTAAGAAAGCTTAAGAGACACTCTTTTACTATTTGCGATGGCAGGCCGTAAAGGTTGGCTTGGAAAGGATAGCGGGTATATCGACGATGGGAATAGATCCAGGATTTTCTCTGATGGGATGCTAAATTATCTTTGAGGAGGCTCCTAATGAGATTGAGTGTATAGCGATGCTTAAAGTGTAATACATGCCCATCATAATCAAAGGTAAAACCATTGATATTTTTGGAACGGCATAAGCCTCCCACATCGGATTCCTTTTCAAAAATCTGGCAGTCTATACCTTGGCTCTGAAGATGCCAAGCCGCACTTAATCCGGCTAGACCTGCGCCTAAGATAAGTATTCTTTTTTTAGCCATCAGATGTAAGTTTTGTTCAGCCAACAAGAGATTATGAACAAAAGGCAATAATTACCATACCTAAAAATCTATTTTACCCGGCAATTAACTAACAAAAAATATCTATCTCTATTTTTACAACTATAAAGAGATCAGTGATTATACGTATTAGCACAGATGATAACTAGCCCCTTGATACACTGGTAATTATTATACAGGTTAGGCCTAAAAATATCAAGATTTATAAGTACCAGGTACCAGGTGGCAGTAAAAAAAGAGTTATAATAAACTCTTAGCGAGAGACTAAGGATATTTTTCTGTAATTATGCTTTGATTAAAATAATCAGAATTTATTTGTTTTTTAAAGACCAATAATTGTTTGCTTTTAAACTATAATTAATCCTAAAATTAACCACCAGATAAGAGAGACTTCTGGCAAAAAAAACGTAAAATCCAAAATATTATGTACTAAAAATACCACGCTGGCTGCGATCAATCCAGAGATTTGATCCCTATAAATTGACTGTTTTAAGTTGTTAAAACCGGAACTGAGCGCGGCAAATACCAACCAGATAAAAGAAAATAAGCCTAAAATTCCCATTTCCGCTAAAATTTGCAGATAAGAATTATGGGCATAGCGGCTCATTTGCAGGTTAAGGTTCCCTAACCCTACGCCTACAAAAGGATGAGCTTTAACAACCATTAAATTTTCCTGCCAATAATTTAACCTCATGGCCATAGAAAATATGGGCCGGATATGTTCTTTTTGCGAGGCTGAGCGCCAAATAACCATAATCACTATTAATAAAAACAAACCCGCCAACACCAAAATACTGCTCTTTTTTAATTTACCCTGCAGACAAAAATAAACAACCAATGCACAAAACAGGCTTAAAAAAGCAACCGGAGATCTTGTGAGTAACAGAGCAAAAAATATCAGAGGAGTAAACCAAATCCGGTTTTTGTTAACTAGAGACAGTGGAATAATCATTGCTAAATACCCGCCTAAAACACCCGGGGTCACAAACGGCAGAAAAACTCTCCTGCGGCCAAGATAATCTAAAGCAAAAGGAAACGAAAGTTTGTTATTTGACAGATAATCTGATACGTGACTAAAACTAAAAAAATATTGATAGATTGCCAGAAAACTGATTACAGCGCCTGTCAGAATAATCGTCCGGATAGCTGATAATTTATCTTTTTCGGATAAAGAAACACCGACTAGGAATAAGCCCATTCCACTGATATATTTATAAAGCTCCGCTAAGCTAATAAATTGATTCCGGGAAAAAATTACGCAAATAAGTAATGCTAAACAAAATAAAATGAGCGGATACTTTAAGGCAGGAACCCCCAAAGAGAATGGATTTCGATAAATTATATAACCGGCTAAGAAGATAAGTAGTACCACAGAATAAATAAAATTTAGATCAGGAAAAGCGAGCGCGCAGATAAAAGGACGAAAGAAAATTAAGACTAAAAAAATTAACATAGTGTTAGTATCTTAACAGATAATCCTGCCCTTAGAAACAGTAAATTTAATATACTTTTTTAGCCAATAAAACTAGTTACTTTCTTAAAAATTACACTAAATTTTTCTAACCCTTAGCCAATAATCCGGGGCTTATCATTATAATTATTCAGATGACCATACCAATCAAAAGTCATAAATACATTGCTGCATACCAACTGCCTGCCCTGACTGCCCACGGCTTCGCCGTGAGGCGAGCCGTCAGGCAGGCGGCAGGCAAGCTTTTAAAATGGATAAACTAATCTCTGATTAAACGTAATTTAAGAAGACAGAATATGCTACTGATGCCGTCCCTCCAGCCGATCTTTTTGCCTTGATGATAAAAACGCGACTTATAGGATATGGGGATCTCAGTTATCTTATAGCCTTGCTTGAGGATCTTAGCCGTAATTTCCGGCTCTATCTCAAACCTACTGGAGGAAAGATTTAATTTTTTTATTAAATCTAATCTTACAAGTTTATAGCAAGTCTCCATATCGGTTAAAGAAGACCTAAAGAGGATATTAGTAAAAGTGGTGAGGGTTTTATTTACAAGATAATGCCAAAAAGAAGTAGTCCGCCAGGTCTTTAGGAAACGCGACCCATATACTACGGCTAAATTATTCTTTAGGGCATAATCAACTAAAGCCACATAATCTTGCGGATTATATTCTAAGTCGGCGTCCTGCGGTATGACAAATTCACCCCGGGCATTTTCTATACCGGTCAAAAAAGCAGCGCCTTTGCCTCTGTTTTTAGCACAATAGATAACCTTTATACCTTTATCTGTAATCTCCCTCAATAGATCAATGCTACCGTCGCTAGAGCCATCATCCACCACAATAATTTCCTTATCCACATCCACAGAATATATCTTCTCTAAGATATCCCTTAAAGTGCTTACTTCATTATAAACCGGGATGATCACACTAAGTAATGGCATTTTAATCTGGTTAATCCCTTCTTATTTTTTGTGCGGTTTAAGTAAATTTATAAATTTAGGTTCAACTGAATATCCCAAGGCTATAGCCTTATCACAATTTTTAACCGCTAAATCGTATTGTTTTAGATAATAATACGCCACTGCTAAATTATTATAGGCTAAAGCAAAATCAGGCCTAACTCCTAAGACTTTTTTAAATAAAGTTATGGCATCTTTATATCTACCCGCTAGCACATACGTACTTGCCAGGTCGCTACATACAATTAAATTGTTTTGATTAAACTCTAATGCTTTTTTAAATGCAATCAGGGCTTCTGTATACCTGCCCATGGCTTTGAATTGACTTGCCATTCCACAATATTGCCGGACCAACTTTGCCTTCATTTCATTTACTATTTTTTCCGTGGCCAATAAACTTTCCTGGTTACCTGTTTTCTTATATAAGTTCCCCAGATTATAATAGACTCCTACGGCATCCGGATTAATTCTCAATGCCTCCTTATATGCTGCCTCTGCCTCTAGATTATTCCCCGCACCTGCATATTCTATACCCAGCTCATTATAAAATCTCCAGCTATGTGGAGCGTACTGCAAGGTTCTTTTGTAAAAAGCTATGGGCTGTTTCCAATACTCGGTCTGCTTTACCGTCAAATACGAATAAAGGATAAGCAGGCCGATAATAAAAAAACGCAAAAAAGATGTAAAAATTTTACTCTTTAAAGGTTGACAGAACAAACCTGAGAGAATAATAAAAAACCCTAAAGCTGGAACATAAAGGTAGTGCTCCATTATAAATGCATAACTTATCGGGTAAATATTGCTTACGGGTAAGAAGGTGATAAAAAACCAGGCGATGGCAAAGAAGACCCCTGGGTTAACTTTCCTTCTAATAAATGCAAAAATTATTAATGAAAATGTCAGGATTAACCCCAATATAACTTTAGCATCAGTAAATCTAAATAGCTGATATGTGTATTCTACATGTAAATCAAAAGGCAACAAAAGAAGCCGTAAATATTCCGTTATTCCGGCAAAAAAAATAGGAATCCTTTCCCACAAACCAACGGGAGTTAAGGCTAAGTTCTCCGGAAGATTTAAGATAGCCAATCTTAATGAAATATACCCGATTAAGATACCGAAAAATGGTATAAGCTTTTGGATTTGGAGTTTCTTTCCGAATGCATAATGATAAACCAAAATAAGTAGCGGCAAAACCACGGCATTTTCTTTTGAAAACAGCGCCAAGACAAAACTTAGCAAAGCTAAAATATATAATCCTATATTCTTTGAAGAAAGGGATTTTATATAAAAAATGAAGCAGGCTAACATAAATACCAGCCCTAGAGGATCACTTAATCCGGAGATATAACAGACTGCTTCAGTGTTGATCGGAGAACTCAAGAATAATAAACTTGCTAAGAAAGAAATAGTCCTGTCGTAAAATATATTCCTGAGGAGAAAGTAAAAAATAATCGCCGCTAAAATATGCGCAAAGATACTGATAAAGTGATAACCGGTTGTCTTGGTGCCCCACAAAGAATAACCTGCCATCTGAACAATCGTCTGGAGCGGCCTATAAAAATTAGATTTGGTTTGACCTCCGGCCCCGAAATCGGCTGTAATAATTTTCGGCAGATTTGACCAATTCTTTATATAGTCATTATCCTTGATTAAACCATGGTCATCCCAGATAAAATTGCCGCTAGAACAGTTGGAATAGATCAAAACTCCTAAAATTATTATTAAAGCAACCTGCAAAAATGAAATATTTTTTCCGGTTAGCTTAATCACAGATCTCCATCTCGTATTTTATATTTACTTATTCTTTTTATATAACCCTAACAACTGCGCATTAGCCAGGATATGTCCTTGCATGGCTTTTTCTAATTGCTCTTTGCTTATTCCTTCTTTTAAGTTTAATACTGTATCTAAGGCATAGATCTTAAAGAAATAATGATGCACTCCGAAGGGAGGACAAGGGCCGTGGTAATTCTTCCCCCCGGCACTATTAACCCCCTGTCTTCCCGGTATACTATTTTCTTCAATTCTAGAAGTCGGGGGGATATCAAAAACTACCCAATGCACCCAGGTACCCATCGGCGCATCCGGATCATCAACAATTAAAGCCAAACTCTTGGCCTCTTGTGGAATATCCCCAACAATTAATGCTGGGTTAATATCCTTACCTTCACAGCTAAATTTAGCGGGTATAAATTGACTGTCTTTAAACTCAGGACTTTTTAGCTCCATGGCTTCTCCCCTTTTGTTTGTTCTAAGCCGGCTAGAAAAATAAAAATCATTGCCAATATAATGATGCAAACTTTATTATTCATTACCTTTTAGTTTAGGTCAAAAGAGTTCCATCGTGGTAGATGCAAATATTAACTATAATTGTATCTCTGGTTTACGGTTAATTCAAGCCTTAGTATGGTGAAGTTTCAAACTAGATTGGCGGAATTAAGAAAACGAGGCGAAAAATTATCTACCGGCAACATTGAGTAATTTGGTTTTCTTCTTCAGGAAGAAAAAGGTTAAGTAGATAGCCAGACTTATAATAAAAAATATTACCCAGGAATTATGCACCGTAAGCCGTCTCTGAGTTAAAAAATTAGTTACAACTTCTAAGAAAAAAGGTTGCCAGACGCTCAATAGCAAGCCTTAACCTAATAATGAGTGAGGCTCCCGGAGATCTTCGCGCATCTTAGCGCGTATCCGAATATCTTAATACTTAAAGGGATCAGGATAACGCAGAAGGCAAAAAGAACGGTAATCTCAGGCAAGAGCATGCCAATAGTATAACCCTGTAAGATTGCGTGGCGTAAACCTTTGAGGGAATAGGTAAGCGGCAGGAAATAAGAGAATGCCCGCAAGTACCTTGGTAATATATCTACCGGAAAGAATACCCCGCTTAAGAAACCCGAGGATACCGTTACCAGCCAGCTGATAGGGTCTCCTTTTTTAAAAACCATGATAAAAGAAGCGGAGATTATGCCGATACTGCTAATAGAGATAACCGTCAAGATCAA
>JAUYDL010000013.1 GCA_030691865.1 Candidatus Omnitrophota bacterium
CCATGCAAAAGGCGGTTGCGGAATTGGCCCAACAGCTGACACCCAGAGAATTAAAACGTGCATTTGTGCTTATTGACGGTAATATGCGTCTTAAACTAGATTTGCCTTATCAGAGTATTGTGGGAGGGGATGGCAAATCACTAAGCATTGCCGCCGCGAGCATCTTGGCTAAAGTGCGGCGGGATCAGATTATGGCCGTTTATCATAAAATTTATCCGCAATACGAATTTATTAAACATAAAGGTTATCCTACGCAGTTGCATCGGGCTATTTTAAAAGTTAAAGGGCCGATCGCTATTCATAGAAAGAGCTTTTTAAGGTGCCTGCAGGAAATTTAGAATTCGGAAAAGCTGCTGAAAATGCAGCCGCCAAGTTTTTAAAAGCCAAAGGATATAAAATCCTCGAGCGCAACTATAAAAATAAACTTGGCGAAATTGATATTATTGCACAGCAAGAGGGTGTTATCTGCTTTCTAGAGGTTAAGGCCAGGCATTCTCTTAATCTGGGAGTTCCTCAAGAAGCAGTCTCTATCAGCAAACAAAGGCAGATCTCTAGGGTTGCGGTTTATTATTTAAAGTCAAACAACCTACTAGAACGCCCAGCACGTTTTGATGTGCTTGCGCTTTTGTATGTAAATAGTCAACCAGAGATAACTTTAATTACGGATGCCTTTGAATTAAGCGCAAACTTTACAGTTTAAAATTATGAAATATAAAACTCAAAGCCTGGCTAAATATTTAAATGATCTTGCCGCAAGGCTTCCTGCTCCGGGAGGTGGTTCGGCAGCGGCTTTAAATGCGGCTATGGCGGTTAGTTTAGTGAGTATGGTGGTTAATTTTACTTTAGGTAAACCCAAGTATGCTGTTTTTGCGAAAGAATTAAAGGCAATATTAGTTAAATCTGAAAAATTAAGAAAACATTTCTTAGATCTGGTGGATTTGGATGTGTCGGCTTATCAGTCCAAAAGTATTAGAAAGGCATTGGCAATGCCGCTGCGCCTGGCTAAGCTCTGTTGCCAGGCAGCTAAATTGTGTCCACCACTGATCAAGAAGGGTAATGTTAATTTAATCAGTGATGTTGCGGTAAGTGCGGTTTTTTTAGAGTCAGCTTTTGTTGCTGCCTGTTTTAATGTAGAGATAAATTTAAAAAGTTTGGCTGATACCAAATTTACTCAAGAGGTCAGGAAAGAGCTGAATCAGATGTATAAAAGTATTCTTAAGATTCGCAAAAACACGGAGGATGGCGTTGGCAAAATTATTAGAAGGTAAAATTGTCGCGGATAGGATTAAAGACAAGCTTAAGGCTAGCGTGCTGAGCTTAAAGCAGGCTCCGGTTTTAGCTAGTATCTTAGTGGGAGACGACCCTAGCGCAATGGCTTATGTAAAATCTCAAGCTAAAATCGCGACTAGCTTAGGGATAACCTATAATCTGCATCAGCTCGCGGAGAGCATCTCTGAGGATGAATTAATTGATTTTGTGCTTAAACTTAATGCTGATGTTTCGGTTAACGGTATCATTGTGCAGATTCCCCTTCCGCAAGATATTAACTATATGAAAGTATGTGAGTTTATCCTGCCAAATAAGGATGTTGAAGGAATGCATCCGACGAATATCGGTAAGGTGCTTTTTGGGCGGGTTAGGATTGTGGCTTGTACAGCTAATGCCGTAATGGAGTTATTAAGTTTTACCGGTATAGATTTGTATGGGAAGGAAGTGGTAGTTGTCGGGCATAGCGAGATTGTGGGTAAGCCGCTCGCGCTTTTGTTATTAGAAAAATTTGCTACGGTAACTGTCTGTCATATCGGCACCAGCAAGGCAGGCAAGCTTGAGGAGCATGTGAGAAGGGCTGAGATACTTATTGTAGCTGTTGGTAAAGCCGGTTTAATCAAAGGCGATTGGATTAAAGAAGGGGCAATTGTTATTGATGTCGGCATAAACAGGGTTGGCGATAAAATCGTAGGTGATGTGGAGTTTGCGACAGCCGCTAAACGCGCCTCCTGGATTACTCCTGTGCCGGGAGGGGTGGGCCCGTTAACTGTAGCTATTTTAATGCGCAACCTGATCGAGGCAGCCCAAGCGCAGTAGTAATGTTCTTTTAGATTTTTGAGAGCGTCTGCCTTGGTTTGTTCTTCGCCCGGGGCGCTTTCCTACGCCTAGAGGGCGTAGGATTGACGCTCGGGTCGGCTGCGTCGCTCCCCAGCACTAATTTTTATAGCATTAGTAGATATAATAAATTAGTGCTGGGACCGTGACCGCTCCTGGCCTCCACGCCCGGCTCAGAATCAAACCAAGTCATCGCTAATGATATATTAATTTACAAGATTTCCGGCTTTTGCTGGAGGCACAATTAGAAGATTTTCGGCAACAGTGTGCAAGGAATTACGTCGAGCGTAGGCTGTGTCCTTTTAGCGTAAGGATCATAGCCGTAGCGAGACGTAAGCCGCGAGCACATCAGCGAAAATCTTCGTGCCGGAAGCAAGAGGCGGAAAGCTTGATAAAATATGACTTTTAAAGAAAAAATACAGGCAGTAGATATTTAAACAGATAACTTTATGTGCTATACTTTAAAGGGAAAGAAAAAGGTTGACGGTGTTAGGATTCTATGTTATAAAAATACTATCATCCCAGTGAGATCTCGTATCTTGCTGGCCCCGAACTTCTCGTGAGTTCGGGTTTTTTATTATCCTATGAATAGAATAGCTTTTTTTGTGGATGGTTTTAATCTTTATCACTCCTTAGATTCCAATTCTTCCTATTACAAATATAAATGGCTTAACCTTAATAAACTTGCCCATTGTTTTGTTACCTCACATGATAAAATAGAGAAAGTATTTTATTTCACTACTTACACTACTTGGGATCAGGTTAAATTGGTTAAACATCAGATATATATAAGGGCGTTGCAGTCTGTGGGTACCGAAGTAGTTTTTGGCGCTTTTAGATATGTTGATAAAACCTGTAGAATTTGCCACAAACAATATAAAACTTTTGAAGAGAAACAAACAGATGTTAATATCGCTATTAAACTTTTTCAAACTGCAGTCCAGGATTTATGGGATACCGCAATAATTATCTCTGGAGATAGTGATTTAATTCCAGCCATACAAGCTGTAAAGAGCACCTTTCCCGCTAAACAGATTGGTTTAGCAATTCCAATAGGAAGGCGGGCTGAAGAGTTAAAACAGGTGGTAAATTTTCACATGAAATTAAAGGAAAAACATCTATCTACCAGTCAATTTGAAGATGTGATAACTATAGACGGTGGTGTCAAGTTAAGTCGTCCTAGTACTTGGCGATAATGAATTATGACTTTTAAGGAAAAAATACAGGCAGGGAAATTTTTGGTTACTTCTGAGGTTGGCCCGGATAAAGGGATTCATGTTGATAGGTTATTGCAGGACGCCGAGCTTATTCGCACCAAGGTAGATGCGATTAATGTTACGGATTTACAGAGCTCAGTAATGCGCCTAGGGTCATTAACCGTAAGTTTTCTGCTTAAGCAAAAGGGTTTTGAGCCGATTTATCATTTAACCTGCCGTGACCGTAACCGCCTGGCCCTGCAATCAGATCTGCTTTCTGCTGCGGCTTTAGGAATTCAGAACATTCTCATTGCCACCGGAGACCATCCTAGTTTGGGGGATCATCCGCAGGCCAAGCCGGTTTTTGATTTAGACTCAGTACAATTATTACAGGTGGCCAGGAAATTAGAAACCGGTTTTGATATGCAGGATAATAAACTAGAGGGTAATCCGCCAAAGTTCTGTGTTGGCGCAGTAGTTAATCCCGGCTCAGACCCGTTACTCCCGCAGATCATGAAGATGGAGAAAAAAATTGCCGCCGGAGCTGAATTCTTCCAAACGCAGGCAGTTTTTGATATAAAAACCTTTGAGAACTTTATTTCTAAGATTAAACATGTTAAAGTTCCGATTATAGCGGGTATTGTTTTGTTGAAGTCCGCAGGCATGGCTCGTTACATGAGTAAAAATGTTGCCGGGATTACTGTGCCGGAGAACTTGATTCAAGAGATGCAGCAAAGTAAAGATAAAGTGGCTACTTCCATAGAGATTGCCAGCCGTTTAATTAAGCAATTAAAACCTATGTGTCGGGGGATTCACATTATGTCCATTGGCTGGGATAAAATTGTGCCCAAGGTTTTGGAGGCGAGTGGATTATAATGGCGCTTAACTTACCGGCTATACCCGGAGCAAGAAAAAGGGGAGTTGTTTTAATCAGCTCCGAAGATGATTTTAAGAAGCTAGACGCTTATCTGATTAATGATACTGTTTGTATTGACGGGCAGGCCGGCGTAGTATTTAAATTAGCTAAATTAATTTGTGAAAAATATAAAGTTGCGGTTAAGGTTATAAGTGCAGATAGCACCCCGCGCTTATTGGAATTGCGCGGGTGTTCGCCAGGTGGCGAAGATATCCAGGTAATTAATAGCCCGATTCAGGAGATTGTCGGCGAGGGCAGAGCTGAAGCGGTTAAATTCAAAGACGGCAAAGCCGTCGGTGTATGTTTAGTTATATTTGTGGATAAAGCAATGCCGGATCTACCCGGCGAGCAGGCCAAAGCAGAACAGATGCCTCAATTACTGGTCGAGCTTGGAACAAAAGGAACACAGCTGGTATTAAATCTTACGCGCCAATCATTAACTAATGCAATAAGCCAAAAAGGCCAGAATGTAAAAATTGAGTTTCCGGAAACCAATTATTACTTACCTTTAATTAATGCCCTGTTGAATATTGAAGTAAAAAACCTGCAGGATTGTTTAGCGGCTTTTGCTCAGGCAGAGGCCTTGGCCAATCATCAGGCCACTTCTAGTGGTTTATTTATTAATAGTTTGGGTGGTTTATTAAACCAAGGTGTGGCTACTTTGATTTGCGAGGAGATTTTAGCCGCTTTAGCCGTGTTAAATCAGGAGCACCCTAAAGAGGGATTGGGTTTTATTCCGGATAAGATTTTGCGATCACTGGGGTTGCAATTAGTGGATGGAAGGATCGCCGGTATTGCCGTAATTTTGGGCCCGGCCAAGGATGAACAATCCGCTGTAGAATTAATCCGTGATTTTCAATCCAAGAGTATTGTTAGTCTTCTGGCGGGTAATGTTAATGGAAACACTTTTAAACAACAACTTCAAAATCAGGGGATTCAATTAGGTTTAGAAAATTATATCGTGGCATTAGGAGATGATTATCTCTCGGCGATTTACGCGGTTAATTTTGCGGTCCGCGCTCCCTTAATTTACGGTGGTAATAAACCAGGGCAGTGGGAGGCAATAGCGGATTATATCCGTAATCGTGTTCCGGCATTTGTTCTTTTGCTTAGTCATGTGGATGAGCTTTTAGTGGCTACAGGATTAGGGGCTCTGGCTTTTGGGCTGCCCATAATTACGGATTTAGATGTGCCGCAATTAGGTAAGATCGATACTACTCTGTTTGAGGCTTTAGTTACTGAGAAGGATTATCGGAAATTACCTTCTAAATGTATTTTGACGCGTGGGATTAAAGTTAAAATGTCTGAGGTAGCTGTCCCTGTGCCTTATGCTGCTGCTTTTGAAGGCGAGCGTGTGCGTAAGGAGCAATTGGCGGTTGAGTTTGGAGGCAAGGCAAGCGCGGCGATTGAGTTCTTAAATTCTGGTGATGAGGCAAGTATTACTGATGGTAGCGTGGAATTGATCGGCCCGGATATTGATCAATTGCCTGCGGGGAGCAAATCTTTACCCTTGGCGATTGTGGTAGATGTTTTTGGCCGTAAAATGCAAAAAGATTTTGAGCCGGTATTAGAAAGGCAGATCCATCGTTTTATTAACTATTGCATGGGCCTGATGCATATGGGCCAGCGCGATATGGTTTGGATTAGAATATCCAAGGATGCTTATAGTAAAGGTTTCCGCCTGGCGCATTTGGGGATTATTTTACATGCGATGTTACATTCGGAGTACAGTGCTATTGTGGATAAGGTTCAGGTTAAGCTTTACACTCATCAGGAGGATGTAGCTAAGATTTCACTCCAAGCACAACAAATATATAATCAACGCGATGAGCGCTTAGCCAACATGACTGATGAGAGCGTGGATACATTTTATTCCTGTTTATTATGTCAATCCTTTGCTCCTAATCATGTTTGCGTGGTTACTCCGGAGCGCTTAGGTTTATGCGGGGCATATTCCTGGCTTGACGCCAAGGCTTCTTTTGAGATTATTCCTACCGGCCCCAATCAACCTATTTCCAAAGGCAATCTTTTGGATGCCAGGCTTGGCCAATGGGATAATATAAATGCATTCGTGCAGCAGAAATCTAACCAGACTATCGATTCGGTAAGTATGTATTCGCTGATGGATGGGCCGCAATCCTCCTGCGGATGTTTTGAATGTATTGTGGCCATTGTCCCTGAAGCCAACGGGGTAATGCTGGTGCACCGTGATTATTCCGGCATCACTCCTTCGGGGATGAGTTTTACAACTTTAGCCGGTTCGGTTGGCGGCGGGGTGCAGACTCCGGGGTTCTTGGGGGTGGGCAAGTTGTATATTTTAAGTAAGAAATTTATTTCGGCTGAAGGCGGATTAACCAGAGTGGTCTGGATGCCTAAGGAGTTAAAGGAAATTTTGCAAGACAAACTAAAATCCAGGGCCCAAGAGATTGGGCAAGGGGATTTATTAGATAAGATTGCTGATGAATCAGTGGCCACCAGTTCTGAAGAACTTCTGGCTTTCTTAAAACAGGTAGCTCATCCGGCATTAACCATGGATCCGATCATTTAAATTCTTCTTGACGTATACATTTTAAAGTATATAATAATTAACAAATAAATGAATAATCGTCTCCCGCCTAAACTCATAATTACTGCAATTGCAATATTATCTGTTCTTTGTTTTGCCGGACTCACTTTTGCTCAAGAACTAAAGGCTGCTCCTTTAGTTGAAGATATATCAGATGTAAAGCAGGAGCAAGCCAGAAAATACCGAGAGTTAGGGTTAGAATATCAGCGAACGGGTAATTTAGTTCAAGCCTTGAGCTTTTATCAGAAAGCTGTTGCTATATATCCTAATTTCGCCGTTGCTTACAATGATATAGGGGTTGTCTATGAAGCGATGGGTTCTGTCGACCGGGCAGAGGAAAATTATCTAAAGTCGATTAAGATTGATCCTGCTTATTCCAGTGTCTACACAAATCTGGCGCTTCTTTATGAAGGCCAGCGTAATTTAGAAAAGGCAGTATTTTATTGGGGTAAACGTGTAGAGGTAGGGGCTCAGGATGACCCCTGGACACAGAAAGCAGCCAAGCGACTTGGTGATATCCGCATGTCTTTATCCGGCCGGCCATTCTCTGATGAGCGAGAAGAAGAAGTCCTGGGTTTGATGAAGGATATCGCAGGAAATAAAACCGAATTTAACCAGGACGATAAAACCCTTGCCCAAACGCACTTTAAAAAAGCCAAACTGAGTTTTAATAGAGGGGATATGGCTATGGCAATCAAAGAAGCACTGGATGCCCAGTATTTAGATCAGGATAACCCGGAGATTGAAGCATTTATTGAAAAGGCAGAGCTAAGAGCTCTGACGCGATAGAAGCGTACCGCAAAAACATCTTTCCTTATATATATTGAATTCCTTAAATATTTAATTAATGGCTGAAAAAAGTTTATTCTTGATTGATGCTACTGCATTTTGTTATCGGGCATTTTATGCCTTAAGGGCCTTAAGCACATCCGCGGGCCAGGCGACAAACGCGGTTTATGGATTTATAAATATTCTCAATAAAATATTAAAAGAGCAGAAGCCGGATTATCTGGTTTGTTGTTTTGATTTATCGCGGGATACCTTCCGTCTGAAGAAACTTGCGCAATATAAGATGCACAGGCCGGCAATGCCGGATGGCCTGATTAGCCAGATCCCTTTAATCAAAGAAGTGGTTTCTGCTTACGGTATTCCTATTTTTGAAAAAGAAGGTTTTGAAGCTGATGATCTAATCGCTCAGTTGGCTAGAAAAGCCGCCTTGCAATCATTGGCGGTGACCATTGTTAGTAGCGATAAAGATATCCTGCAATTAGTGGGTAAACGTATTTCGGTATTTAGCCCTTATAAAGATAGTGGAGTGTTTTATGATCTGGCTAAAGTAAAGGAGCGTTTCGGGGTTGCTCCGGAGCGACTGGTAGATATTATCGCGCTGATGGGTGATGCTGCGGATAATATCCCGGGGGTTCCGGGGATTGGAGATAAAACTGCCCAAAAGCTGATCTTGGAATTTGGTTCCTTAGATAAGTTAGTTAAGAATATTTCAAAAGTAAAGCCTCAAAAAATTAAAGAAATGATCCTTGAGCATAGCCAACGCATAAAATTAAATAAGGAACTGATTCGCCTGGATCAGGAGGTAGATATAGATCTGGATTTAAAAAAGGCTAAAACCGGACAGGCAAATTACGCCCAGCTAGCCAGTATTTTTAAGAAGTTAGAGTTTAAAAAGCTGCTGGGTAAGCTGCCGGATGCAGCAGATAAAACCGCGCCAACCAACCTGTGTAGTTGTAATCAGGTTGAGTTAACCGCTATGCTCAAACAATGCGATGAAATTGCTATTTACGGATCAAACGCTGAGGATTTATTTTTCGCCATAGATGATAAATTTTTTAGTGGTAAACTTGCCCAGGCCCAGCTGCGCTTGGCAATTTCTGATTTTCGGATAAAGAAGACAGGCCACGATCTTAAGAAACTAAAAGTTGCTCTTTTTAGAGAAGGTTTGATTTTAAACGGTTTGGATTTTGATATTATGATCGCTGCGTATCTGTTAAATCCATCGCGAAGTAGTTATGCGCTTGAAGATTTGGCGTTGGAAAATTTAGGGGAATTTATCCCCCGGGGGTCTTTGGAAGCAAAAGAGGCATTGGCCTTGATCGTGAGATTAAAGCCGGTGTTTAAGAAGGCCTTAGAAGAAAAAGATTTATCCAAACTGTTTTTTGATCTTGAAATGCCCTTAGTGAGTATTTTAGCGGTGATGGAGCAAGACGGGATAAAGTTGGATTTAGAGTTGCTTAAAAATCTTTCGCATGATATTGAGCACAGGTTAATTAAGTTAATCTCGGATATTTATGAGGCAAGTGGAACGCAATTTAACATCAACTCGCCAAAACAGTTGGGGCAGGTTTTATTTGAAAAGTTGGGCCTTCCGGTAATTAAAAAAACTAAGACCGGGCCGTCTACAGACGAAGAGGTGTTAAAGCGCTTGAGCGATAAACATGCCTTGCCTGTTCTTTTGCTAGAGTATCGGCAGTTGACTAAATTAAAAAACACTTATGTTGACGCTCTGCCTAAACTAGTAGATCCTTCTAGTGGCAGGGTGCATACCTCTTTTAATCAGACCGGTACTGAAACAGGCAGGTTAAGTTCCAGTAATCCTAACCTGCAGAATATTCCGATTAAGACGGATATAGGCAGCAAGATCAGGAAGGCGATTATTACTTCTGGTGAAAAGAATTGTTTGCTCTCCTGTGATTATTCACAAATAGAATTAAGGGTGTTGGCACATCTCTCCTGCGATCATACGTTGATTGAAGCCTTTAGCCGTGATCAGGATGTGCACCGGCTGACAGCTTCTTTAATTTATAATCTCCCTGAATCAAAAGTCAAGGACCAGATGCGCGAGGTAGCCAAAAGAGTAAATTTTGGTATTATTTACGGCCAGAGTGCATACGGCTTGAGCAAGGATTTGGATATCCCGGTAAATCAAGCTCAGGATTTTATCGATGCTTATTTTTTACGTTATCCTAAAGTAAGAGAATATATCGACGCGCAGATAAAAAAGGCTCAAAGTGAAGGATTTGTTACCACGCTTTTGGGAAGAAGAAGGTATATTCCTGAAATTAATAATAAAAATATGGGGATTAGGCAGTTTGCTCAGCGTCAAGCTGTAAATACCCCTCTCCAGGGAACAGCCAGCGATTTGATCAAGCTGGCAATGATTAAGATATCCGCGCAAATTAAAGGCAAGGCCTTAAAAGCTAAGATGATCTTACAGATTCATGATGAACTGGTTTTTGATCTGCCGATTTCTGAATTAAACATACTTGCCAGATTAGTTAAAGATGAAATGGAGAACGTTATGAAATTAGAGGTGCCGATAAAAGTAGATATGAAAAAAGGAGCCAATTGGCTCCAGATGTCCGCATTTTCGCAAAGAGCAGAGGTGGCCCGATGAAGATAGCGATGGTGGCTTCGGAGGTTGCGCCTTTTGCTAAGACCGGAGGGCTGGCTGATGTGGCGGGAGCTTTACCTTTAGCTTTAGAGTATTGCGGGCATGAAATAATTGTGATTATGCCCGGTTATAAATGCATTACGGATGCTAAGATAAAAATCAGCCGGGTTTCCAAGGATGTCACGACTTGCGTTATGGGAAAAAATATTAAAGTCTTCTTTATTGAAAATAAGGATTATTTTAACCGTGATGGACTGTATGGAGATAAAAACGGTGATTATCAGGATAATTTAGAGCGGTTTGCTTTTTTCTGCCGCCGGGCGCTAGATTTATTAAAAGAGATAAATTTTTCCGCGGATATCTTACATTTGCATGATTGGCAGGCCAGCCTGATTGCGGCGTATTTGAAGAATCTATATTCAGGCATGAGTTTTTATAGCAAGATCAGGTGCGTTCTAACTCTTCATAATATGGGTTATCAGGGGGTTTTTGCTAAAGAAGAGTTCCCCAAGCTGGGTTTTGGCTGGGGGCTTTTTGATATTGATGGTTTTGAATTTTACAACAAGGTTAACCTGCTAAAGGGGGGAATAGTTTTTGCGGATTTTATCAACACGGTTAGCCCCACTTATGCCAATGAGATTCAGACCAAAGAGCTGGGATTTGGTTTAGATGGGCTCTTGAGGAAACGTAAAAATGTTTTAAGCGGCATTTTAAATGGGGTGGATTATTCTGTTTGGGATCCGGATACGGATAGATTTATCATGCAGAATTTTTCTCTCGCCAACCTAGAAGATAAAGCTTTAAATAAAGAGGATTTACAAAAAATATGTGGCCTGCCGCAAGATAAAAATATACCGGTTTTAGGAATGGTTTCCCGGCTGGCCCAGCAGAAGGGTTTTGATATTTTTGCACAAGGGCTGGAGGATCTTTGTAAGCTGGATGTGCAATTAGTTATTTTGGGAGTCGGAGACCTAAAATATCGGGAGATTCTTAAGTCCGCCGCCGAGAAATATCCAAAAGTTATTTCATTAAATTTAAAATTTGATGATCCCCTGGCGCATAAAATTTATGCCGGCAGCGATATTTTTCTGATGCCATCTAAATATGAGCCCTGTGGATTGGGGCAATTAATTAGTTTACATTACGGGACAATCCCGTTAGTTTTTAAAACCGGCGGCTTGGCGGATACCATAGGTAGGAATAATGGTTTTGTTTTTAGCCGATACACAGAAGAAGAATTACTAAAATTAATTAAAAAAGCTACGCTGGTATTTAAAAATAAAAATAAATGGTTATCTTTAATCAACAATGCCATGGAATGTAATTTTTCCTGGAAGGTCTCGGCGGATAAATATCTCCAGTTATATGCCAAAGCCAAGAAAAAATAAATTTGCACATTTGCGGCCACAAAACCGCGCCATGAATGGCGCGGACGGAGCCTGGCCGCAAAGTATCAACCGTGGTAAACCTCGGCTTTTAAGCCGAGGTGGCCGTAGGTTGATTTTAGGGGTTACTGGCAATATCGGCTGCGGTAAAAGCACGGTCGCCGGTATGTTTAAGACCAAAGATTGCCTGCTGATTGATGCGGATAAGCTGGCGCACGGATTATTTTCTATCGGTAGTGGCGTTTATAAAAAGATTAAAAAATATTTTGGCCAAAAGATTCTTCAAAAAAATAATTGTGTTGACCGGGAAAAAATAGCAAAAATTGTTTTTGCCAACCAAGCCGCTTTAGCTAAGCTTAGCCGTATCGTGCATCCGGAGTTAATCCGGCAGATCAAGCGGCGTATGCGCAGAACAAAAAAGAGAATCATAATTCTGGATGCAGCTTTAATTATTGAGGCAGGATTAACCAGGATGGTGGATAAGCTGGTAGTAGTAACTGCGAAAAGACAGCAGCAGATTCTGCGCAGTCAAAAGAGCTTAGGGTTGAGGAAAAAACAGGTAATTTTGATAATGAAATCTCAGATTTCGCAAAGGGCAAAGTCGCGTTTTGCGGATTTTATCATAGATAATAGCAGCCAGGTAACCAAAACCCAGAAACAAGTTTCTAAAATACGGAGGCAGTTGTGGAAAAGTTAGATATTAAAAATCTTAAAGACATGAAGATTAGTGAGCTGAATAAGCTGGCTCGTGAATTGAATGCCAGCGGTATAAGCGGCTTAAAAAAGCAGGATCTGATTTTTAAAATACTTCAGGCTCAGGCAGAGAAGGAAGGGTTGATGTTTGGGGAAGGGGTATTAGAGATTCTTTCTGAAGGGTTTGGTTTCCTACGCAGCCCGAATTATAATTATCTTCCCTGCCCGGATGATATTTATATCTCTCCGTCGCAGATCAGGAAATTTGAATTGCGCACGGGGGATACGGTAAGCGGTCAGATCCGTCCGCCTAAGGAAGGAGAGAAATATTTTGCTTTACTTAAGGTGGAGGCGGTAAATTTCGAGAATCCCGAGGATGTAAAAGAAAAGGTGCTTTTTGACAATCTTACTCCGGTTTATCCGCGTGAGTCGTTTAACATGGAGACCAGGCCGGATGAGCTATCCATGCGGATTATGAGCCTGCTTACTCCGATCGGTAAAGGCCAGCGTGGCCTGATTGTTGCTCAGCCGTATAGCGGTAAAACTGTTTTGTTGCAGAAGATCGCCAACGCCATTACCAGTAATAATCCGGATGTAATTCTGATTGTCCTATTGATCGATGAGCGGCCGGAAGAAGTTACGGATATGCAGCGTAATGTTAAAGGTGAGGTAATTTCATCTACCTTTGATGAGCCGCCAGAACGCCACGTGCAGGTTGCCGAGATAGTTTTAGAGAAGGCCAAGCGCCTGGTTGAGCATAAACGCGATGTGGTTGTGCTTCTGGACAGCATTACGCGTTTAGCCAGAGCCTATAACTCCGTGATTCCGCATAGCGGCAAGGTTCTCTCCGGTGGTATTGATTCTAATGCCCTGCAGAAACCCAAGAGATTCTTTGGAGCGGCGCGGGCGGTAGATGAAGGCGGAAGCTTGACCATTATTGCTACGGCCTTAGTTGACACGGGAAGCCGGATGGATGAAGTTATTTTCGAAGAGTTTAAAGGAACGGGTAATATGGAAATTCAGCTGGATCGTAATCTCTTCCAGCGCAGGATTTATCCGGCCATTGATATTAAGCGCTCAAATACCCGTCATGAGGAGCTGTTGGTCAAGCCGGATGTGTTGCAGAAGACCTGGATTTTAAGAAAAGTTTTAAATGAGTTGAATAATGTGGAAGCGATGGAGCTGCTAATTGAAAAATTAGGTAAGACTAAGAATAATGAAGAGTTTTTAAACAGTATGAATCAAAAATAAATGAGGCCATAACTTATTTGCCCGAACCTATCCTCGCGAGTAAACGAGTGAGGATCTTGTTATTATGAATACCATTGTTGTTTAAGTTATGCGTTAATTAATGAAGGGGGTAGTAAAATGAAAGAGAAGATTCATCCTAATTACAAAGAGAGTAGTATTGTTTGCGCTTGCGGTGAGACGGTACACACCCGTTCAACCAAGCCCAGTATCCGGGTTGAGATTTGTTCAAAATGCCATCCATTTTTTACCGGAAAACAAAAATTAGTGGATTCTGCCGGTCGCGTGGATAAGTTTGTGAAAAAGTACGCTAAGAAGTAAACGCTCTCCCGCCTCAAATTATTCGGCGGGATCAATCATTTAAAGTATGTATGAACAATTAGAAAAATTAGTTGCCCGTTATCAGGAGTTAGAACAGCTTTTAGCCAGCCACGCCGCGTTACATCTGGATAAATCTAATCGTCCAGATGTAACGGGGCACGAGCAGATTGTGGATCGGCAGCTATATAATAAGTTGGCCAAAGAGCTTTCGGATTCCAAGCTCGTGGTTTCCTTGTATCGGGAATATAAAAATTTGCTCAAGGAGATTGTTGATCTTAAGGTGGTGATGTCTGGTAAGCATGATCAGGATTTTATGGAATTAGCACAGGCCGAGCAAAAGACCTTAGCGAAGAAAAAAAATGTTCTCCAGCAGAAGTTAGATAAAATTCTGGCGCCAGAAGATAAGGATGCCGGGCGTGATTGTATCGTGGAAATCCGGCAGGGCACCGGAGGGGATGAGGCAGGACTTTTTGCGGCTGTACTTTATCGCATGTATTCCAAGTATGCTGATAATAAAGGCTGGGTAATTGAGCCGATGTACTCCAGTGTTAATGAAGCCGGCGGAATTAAAGAGATAGTTTTTAGCGTAAAAGGCAAGGACTCTTTTCGTTGTTTGAAATTTGAAAGCGGCGTGCATCGCGTGCAGCGGGTTCCTACGACTGAGTCGCAAGGCCGCATTCACACTTCTACGGCTACAGTAGCAGTATTAGTTGAGCCGGAAGAGATTGATTTGGTTATCGAGCCAAAAGATTTAAGGATAGATACTTATCGTTCCAGCGGCCCGGGTGGCCAGCATATGCAGAAGACTGACTCTGCCGTAAGGATTACTCATATTCCTACCGGCACGGTAGTTGCTTGTCAGGATGAGCGTTCACAAATAAAGAATAAGGCCAAGGCGATGAGAGTTTTACGTGCCCGGATTTTAGAGGTAAAAATCGAGGCCGAGGCAAAAAGATTATCCAGCGCCAGAAAAACCCAGATTGGCACCGGAGACCGCAGCGAAAAGATCCGTACTTATAATTTTCCGGACCGCCGGGTTACTGATCACCGGATTAATTTTACTTCGCATCAATTAGAGGGGATTTTAGAGGGGCAAATGGATGAGCTTTTCGAGGCTTTATTAAAAGCAGAATCAGAGACTCGAGCCCTTTCAAGATGATAGCGATAAGAAAGGAAGAGCTGGGTGACAGAAGCGGAGTTAGTTTTAACTCATGTTTTAAATTGCGGCCGTCTGTCTTTATATCTGAATAAAGAGGCGCGTTTAGATAGAAATAAATCCGCGCAAGTATCCCGGATATTAAGGCGCAGGATTATGGGTGAGCCTCTGCAGTATATTTTAGGATCAACCGAATTCATGGGGTATGAGTTTAAGGTCGATAAGCGTGCGTTGATTCCCCGTCCGGAAACAGAGATCCTGATTAGCTGTGCGCTAGAGAAATTAAAATCAAGGGGCAAAACTGCTCAGCTAAAGATTCTTGACCTGGGCACAGGTTCTGGTTGTATTGCCGTTTGTCTCGCTAAGTTATTGCCGCAGGCACTTATCTGGGCTAGCGACATATCTTTAGGCGCCTTGCAATTAGCTAAAGAGAATGCTGATTTGCATAAAGTAAAAATTAAGTTTTTGCACTCAGATATTTTTAGGACGCTTGAAAAAGATCAAGAAAAATTTGATTTAATTATTTGTAACCCCCCCTATATATCCACGGGAGAGTTTTGCGGTTTGGCTAAGGAAATATCTTTTGAACCGGTCTTAGCTTTAGAGGCAGGTATCGATGGTTTGGATTTTTATCGGCGCATAATTAGCCAGGCAGCCTTTTATTTAAATGATGGTGGTTTATTAGCTTTTGAAGTAGGGGCTAACCAGGCTGATCGTCTTTGCGCGATGTGTGATGAACAAAATTTTAATGCGCTAGATATAATTAAAGATTATAATAATATTAAACGCGTAGTTATAGCTAAACAAAGGACTTCTGAAAATGGATAAATTGATCATTGAAGGCGGAGTAAAATTAAAAGGCGAGGTTACGGTCTCCGGGGCAAAAAACGCCGTGTTGCCGATTCTAGCGGCGACCTTGCTTACGGATGAACCCTGTGTAATTAAAGGTGTACCGAATCTGCGTGATACCCATAGTATGCTTAAGATCTTACGCCCTTTAGGCAAGATTGCGGAGTTTGATAAAGGCAGGGTTAGCGTTACTGCAGGTAAGGCTCCAAATTATATTGCCGAATATAAATTAGTTTCGACCATGCGTGCTTCATTTTGTGTTTTGGGCCCGCTTCTAGGTAAATTGAAAAAAGCCAAAGTTTCTCTTCCGGGAGGCTGCGTGATTGGCGTGCGGCCGGTTGACCTGCATCTTAAAGGTATTCGGGCTTTGGGCGCTGATATTAGTATTGATTCAGGTTATGTGATTGCCAAGACAAATAAATTGCACGGTGCTTACATCTATCTGGGCGGAGTCTACGGCTCATCAGTTTTAGCCACGGATAATGTAATGATGGCCGCGGTATTGGCGGGCGGCAAAACGATAATTGAATCTGCAGCCTGCGAGCCGGAAGTGGTAGATTTGGCGGAGTTTTTAATTAAGATGGGCGCAAAAATTAAGGGCCATGGCACGCCGGTGATTGAAATTGAGGGAGTGAAACATTTGCATGGCGCAGTGCATTCCATAATTCCTGACCGTATCGAGGCCGGAACATTAATTTTAGCTTCTTTGATTACCGGCGGAGATGTATTAATTAAAAACGTGCAATATCGGCACTTGGGGGCCTTAATTGATAAATTAGATGAAGCGGGCGCACATCTTGAGCGAGTTGGGGCAGCTTTACGGGTTAAAGGCAATAAGAAGTTAAGGTCGGTAAATATTACTACGCTTCCTTATCCCGGATTTCCTACTGATATGCAGGCGCAGATGATGAGCTTAATGTCAGTCACCGGCGGCATCAGCGTAATTACCGAAAAAATTTATCCGGACAGGTTCATGCATGTTGCCGAGCTTAATCGTATGGGCGCGCATATTCAAAGAGAAGGGCCGCATGCTATTGTTGAGGGGATAAAAAGTTTATCCGGTGCTCCGGTGATGGCATCTGACCTGCGTGCTTCTGCCGGTTTAGTTTTAGCCGGATTAGCTGCGCGTGGGGCGACATCCATTTCCAGGATTTATCATTTGGAGCGGGGATATGAATTTATCGAAAAAAAGTTGATTAATTTGGGCGCTAAAGTTTGGAGAGAAAAAGAATGATTTTAATGATCGATAACTATGATTCCTTTACTTATAACCTGGTGCAGTATTTAGGAGAATTAGGCCAGACGGTTAAGGTTTATCGAAATGACGCGCTAACCCTGAAGGATATTAAGCAACTTAATCCGCAGAAGATAGTTATCTCTCCGGGGCCAGGCAGGCCGGAAGATGCAGGTATTTCCTGCGCAGTGATAGATGAGTTTTGCGGAAAAGTTCCTATTTTGGGAGTTTGTCTGGGGCATCAGGCAATCGGTTATGTTTTTGGTGGTAAAATCGTGCAAGCTAGGAGGCTCATGCATGGCAAGACCTCCAAAATCTATCATAACAAAAAAGATATTTTTAAAAATATTCCCAATCCATTTTTGGCCACGCGTTATCACTCTTTATTGGTGGAGAAGAAGAGCCTGCCGGCTTGCCTGGAGATAATCGCCTGGACGGCCGAATTTGAAATCATGGGGCTAAAACATAAAGAATATCCTCTCTGGGGGGTGCAGTTTCATCCGGAATCTATACTGACTAAAAGTGGCAAAGCAATACTGGATAATTTTATCAAGCTTAAATGATTAAAGATTTAATTAAACAGTTACTGAATAAAAAAGACCTAACGCAGCTGCAGATGCAGCGAGTAATTCGGGAGATCTTAAGCGGCGCGGTGGATACCGCCGATATTATCGCTTTTTTAACTTCTTTAAATGATAAAGGCGAGACAGTCGCAGAATTAACTGCGGCGGTAAATGTCATGCTCAAATATGTTGAGCCGATTATCGTAGATAAACCTAATATACTGGATACCTGTGGAACTGGGGGAGATAAAAAAGGTACCTTTAATATTTCAACAATTACCGCATTGGTCGCCAGTGGCGCCGGGGTGACCGTGGCTAAACACGGCAATCGCTGCGTATCCAGTAAATGCGGCAGCGCGGATATCTTAGAAGCTCTGGGCGTTAAGATTAATATGGATACGGGAAAAATTAAAAAATGCCTCCAGGAGATTGGTATTGCTTTTTTGTTTGCGCCAAACTTACATTTAGCCATGCGCCATGTTATGCCGGCAAGAAAACAAATCGCGCAAAAAACCATATTTAATATTTTAGGGCCGCTAATTAATCCGGCGCGGGCCACTAATCAGTTAATCGGCGTATATTCTAAGGCGTGGGTCAGGCCGCTGGCAGAAGTCCTGCACAATTTAGGTTCAAGGCATATTTTAGTGGTGCATGGCGCAGATGGCCTGGATGAAGTAACCACTACGGATAAGACTTTTGTTACTGAGGTTAGAGGCGGGGTATTAAAAGATTACGAAATTGTTCCGGAGGATTTTGGTTTTAAGAGGGCAAGCTTGAACGATTTATTAGGCGGCTCAATCGATGAGAATGTAAAGATTGTTCAGGATCTGTTGGCGGGTAAGCCGGGTAGCCGGCGGGATATTGTTTTGCTTAATGCCGGTTGCGCCATCTATGCCGCGGATAAAGCTGATACGATCGCCAAGGGAGTAAGGCTGGCAGAGGAATCCATTGATTCTGGAGCAGCGCTTAAGAAGCTGGAGTTATTAAAGGAGTATTCACAATACTGAGCCTCCGGTAAATAATGGTTACTTTGGCTCAAGACGATTTTGGAGCGAGCGACGCAATCGCAGCCCAAAATCGTCCAGCCCATAAATTTAAAATTGAGGGGGAAGCCCGCCTTTTTGCCGTAAACGGCCAAAGGGCCGTTTACGGCGTTGCTCCTCCTCGGCGTAGTACTGCGACTACACCTTCGTCGTCGCGCCTTGCATACGGCATAAACTCGGGCTTCCAATGTGCCCATTATTTACCGGAGACTCAGTATGGCTAAAACTGATATCTTAAAACAAATTGTGGCAAAAAAGAAAGAAAGAATTCTTTTGGCTAAGCAACAGCTCAGTCAGGAAGATTTAATCGCTAAATTAGCCGGCTTGCCGGCCACTCGGCCGTTTAAAGAGGCAATCAGTGAGCCTAAGCAGATCTCGCTGATTGCTGAAATTAAGCAGGCTTCACCTTCCAAAGGAATTATCCGCCAGAATTTTAATTTAGAGGAGATTGCCCGGGTTTATCAAGAGGCAGGGGTGCAGGCAGTTTCCGTGTTAACGGAGGAGGATTTCTTTAGCGGCAATCTGGCTTATTTAAATGAAGTAAAAAACATAGTTTCGGTTCCGGTCTTAAGAAAAGATTTTATTTTAGAAAGCTATCAGGTTTATGAGTCCCGTTATTTTGGAGCGGATGCGATTTTATTGATTGCGGATTTATTGACTAAGGACAAGCTTGCCCAGTTAATGCAGATTGCCGATACCTTAGGCCTGGATTATCTGGTTGAGGTGCATGATGAGAAGGAACTCAAGAAAGTTCTTGGTTTAAAGGTTCCGATAATCGGAATCAACAACCGGTCTTTACGCACACTGGAGGTTGATTTTAAGACCACGGAAAAATTATTTACTTTAATCCCCAGAGATAAAGTGGTGGTGGTGGAGAGCGGGATTAAAAATTCTCAGGATGTTTTGTTCCTTAAGATTCTCGGGGCAAGTGCGGTATTAATCGGCACTGCCTTCATGGAGGCAGCGGATATTAAAACCAAAGTAGAAGAGGTAATGGGTTGGTAAAAGTAAAGATCTGCGGGATTACTAATTTAGAGGATGCTTTGGCCAGCTTTTTTGCCGGCGCAGATGCCCTAGGATTTGTTTTTTATAAAAAAAGCCCGCGTTATATTCGTCTGCGCCAAGCACAAAATATATCGCGTCTTTTGCCGAAGAAAATCTTGCGGGTGGGAGTTTTTGTTGATGAAGATATTTCTACGGTAAAAAGAATCGCTCGGGCTTGCCGTCTGGATATGTTGCAGTTTCACGGGCAAGAGTCTTACGCCTACTGTCAGAAATTTAAGGGATATAAAATTATCAAGGCCTTTAGAGTAGCTAAACTTGAGGACTTAGATAAAGTATTCAAATATAAAACCTTTGCTTATTTATTTGACAGTTTTTCCAATACTCAAGCGGGCGGTACAGGGAATAAATTTAACTGGAAAATATTGGCGCAAGCAGCTACAATAAAACCTATCGTGTTTTTATCCGGCGGCTTAACTGCCAGCAATGTAAAGAAGGCAATTAAATTATTAAAGCCTGATTGGGTTGATGTTTCAAGTTCCTTAGAGTTGCGTCCCGGTAAGAAGGATCATAAAGAGATTCAGAAGTTTATTCAGGCAGTAAGATCTATTTAATTTCGCGGGTGGCGAGATATGAAAAAATGTCCTTTTTGCGCGGAAGAAATTCAGGATGAGGCGATAAAATGCAGGTATTGCGGTGAGTTCTTAAAAAAAAAGAATAAAGCCCTAAATTGTCTGTTTGGCTGTTTGTTTGCCTTGGCGGTTTTTGTTTTATTAAGCGGCGTTTTTATTTATCTTGTTTCTTTTGCGTATAATGCTTTAATGTATAAAATGATGGCTTGGCAGGTAAATCTGCCGCATTTTAATTTACCTTTTACTTCTCATGGTGCGCAGGCGATGTTCAATGATTTAGGAGAAGGATTTCGGTTTTTTAAAGAGTTTTTGAGCAATGATTCATTAAAAGATTATCAAAGAATTACCTTCTAAAAAAATGAAAAACAAACTACCGGATAAAAGCGGGCACTTTGGTTCTTTCGGGGGAAGATTTGTCCCTGAGACGTTGATTTATGCCCTTGATGAATTAGAAAATGAGTATTCTAAAGCAAAGAAAGATAAAAATTTTGCTAAGGAACTTGCTTATTATCTATGCGACTATGCCGGCCGGCCAACACCGTTATACTTAGCTAAAAACTTAAGCCAATATTTAGGAATAAAAAAGGTTTATCTAAAACGAGAGGATCTTTTACATACCGGAGCGCATAAGATTAATAACACTTTGGGCCAGGTGCTTTTAGCGGTGAGGATGGGTAAAAAGAGATTAATTGCCGAGACCGGGGCAGGCCAGCATGGAGTGGCTACGGCTACGGTGGCAGCTTTATTTGGATTAAAATGCGATGTGTATATGGGGGAAGAAGATATACATCGTCAAGCTTTAAATGTGATGCGTATGAAATTACTAGGGGCACGGGTAATTAGCGTTAAAAGTGGAACACAAACTTTAAAAGATGCGATGACGCAAGCTTTGCGGGATTGGGTAACTAATGTGCGTAATACGTATTATGTTATTGGCACGGTTGCCGGGCCGCATCCGTATCCTGAAATGGTGCGTAATTTTCAATGCGTGATCGGAGATGAGGC
Organism: Candidatus Omnitrophota bacterium; assembly: GCA_030691865.1. Lineage (GTDB taxonomy): Bacteria > Omnitrophota > Gorgyraeia > Gygaellales > Profunditerraquicolaceae > UBA6249. The sequence goes on from JAUYDL010000013.1 coordinate 21,319, forward strand.
CAGAGCGCAAATATTAAAGAAAGAAAAACGCCTGCCGGACTATTTGGTAGCTTGTGTTGGCGGCGGCAGTAATGCTATAGGTTTATTTCATCCTTTTTTCAATGATTTAAATGTAAAAATGATCGGTGTAGAAGCTGCTGGTTTAGGGTTAGCTTCGGGTAAACATTCCGCAAGTTTAGGCTGCGGCTCAACCGGAGTTTTGCATGGCTCTAAGTCAAAAATTCTGGAGGATAAATTTGGCCAGATTAAAAATGCGCATTCTATCGCCGCCGGTTTAGATTATCCGGGGGTAGGGCCAGAGCACGCTTACTATCAGCAAATAAGGCGGGCCAATTACGTAGCCATTACAGATAAGGAAGCTCTGGAAGGATTTAAATTATTATCTTTGGTTGAAGGGATTATCCCGGCATTGGAATCTGCGCATGCGATTGCTTATTTAAAAAAAGCCAAAAGGTCGATTAAGAAGGATGCCTTAGTTATCGTTTGCCTCTCCGGAAGAGGGGATAAGGATTTACATGAATCGCATTGATAAAAAATTTATTCAACTAAAAAACCAGCATAAGAAAGCTTTCATTGCTTTTATTACTGCCGGTTATCCGGATTTATCTACGACCGCCAGGCTAGTTATTACACTTGAGAAAAACGGAGTAGATATAATTGAGCTAGGCGTGCCTTTTTCTGATCCCTTGGCTGATGGGCCAACGATTCAGGAAGCCTCAATGCTTTCCCTTAAGCAAGGAACCAACCTGGTAAAGATTTTAGATTTAGTGAAGCAATTGCGCAGGCTGACCCGCCTGCCGATATGCCTGATGACTTATTACAACCCGGTTTTTTGTTTTCCAGAGAAATCTTTTGTGGATAAAGCTGTAGATGCCGGAGTAGATGGAGTGATTATCCCGGATTTGCCATACGAAGAAGCCAGAGATTTTACGCATTATGCAAACCAAAAAGGCTTAGCCAATATTTGTTTCATTAGCCCGACTAGTTCCGGGGCGCGGATCAAAGCCATATTAAAAGTTGCCCGTGGTTTTATTTATTATGTTTCTTTAACCGGGGTAACCGGCAGCCGCGAGAGCTTAGAGGCGGATTTAAAAACCAAGCTGGCCGCAGTTAAGAAATTAACCACTAAGCCGGTTTGTGTCGGATTTGGTATATCGAGCGTTCGGCAAGTTAAACAAGTGCGTAAGATTTCTGACGGAGTAATTGTTGGCAGCGCAATTGTTGAGAAGATCAAAGAAAATATCGGCAAACGTAATTTAGTACAAAGAGTAAGCAGATTTGTAGGAAGACTGAGCCAGTGTGCCCATTATTTATCGGAGACTTGAGTAATGTATAAAAGACAAAAGTTAAATAATGGTTTAAGAATAATCACTAAGCGCTCAAGCAACGTGCAATCCGTATCTTTGGGGATCTGGATCAATATCGGCAGCCGTTATGAGGCGGGCGAGCAAAAAGGTATCTCGCATTTTCTGGAGCATTTGCTTTTTAAGGGCAGTAAAAAATACTCTTGCCGCGCGATCAAAGAATCAATCGAAGGAGTAGGCGGCTCGTTGAATGGTTTTACTTCTGAGGAGCACACCTGTTATCTGGTTAAGATTCCCCACCGTTATTTGGCCGGCGCTTTAGATATTTTATCTGACATGGTAATTAATCCGCGCCTGAAGCCTGCGGATATTGAAAAAGAGAAGACCGTGGTTTTGGAAGAAATAAAAATGTACCGGGACCTTCCGCAAAGCTATTGTATGGAATTGCTGGATGAACTGCTTTGGCCGCAGCAGGCTTTGGGTTCACCGGTAATTGGGACGGTGGAAACCGTAAATAATATTAGCCGGAATGTTTTAAAATCTTTTCAAGCCAATCATTATACTCCGGCTAATATTGTAATTAGCGCGGCAGGGTTATTGGATTATGATTTGTTGGTAAAAAAAGTTTCGGCTATTTTTTCACCGTTCCAAAGCGCTAAATTAAATACCTTTCTTAAGGCTCAACAGCGTCAGGATAAGCCGCAGCTAAAAATTTTCCATAAAGATACTGAGCAGACCCATATGGCTTTAGGTTTCCATGCTTTAAAACGCGACCACCCTTTAAGGCATGCCCAGGCAATCTTACACATAATTTTAGGCGCAAATATGTCTAGCCGGCTTTTTAATGAAGTCCGGGAAAAAAGAGGGTTAGCTTATGAGATTGGCACCGGGCTCAAACGTTATCATGACACCGGAGTATTCTTAGTACACGCCGGGATTGATAACCGTAAAGTCGGCGATTGCCTGGGTTTAATTTTTCAAGAGCTAGGCAAGACTAAAAAATCTTTGGTGACTAAAGATGAATTTAAGCGGGCAAAAGAGTTTTACATTGGGCAGCTGAGTTTGGCGTTAGAGGATACTATGGAGTATATGCTGTGGATGGGAGAGAGTGTTGCCTGTTTAGATAAAGTGTATTCTTTAGAGCAGATCATTAAAGAGGCAAATAAGGTCTCCCCGGAAGATGTACGCGCGGTGGCCGGAGGGATATTTAAGAATGAAATTATTAACCTTGCCCTTATTGGGCCGCTGGAGAAAAGCGAAAGACAGATTTATGGCAAACTGAATTTAAGATAAAGATGGTCATTTTTATAATTTTATTAATTTTGGCGGTGTTTTCTTTCTTCTTTTCGGCATCGGAGACGGCGATTATCGGATTAAGTAAGATCCGGCTGCGCCATATGCTGCAGCAGGGGATCAAGCGCGCCCAGAGTGTCGGGCGGTTAGTGGCTAAATTAGACAAGGTGATTGCAGCCATACTTATCGGCAACAATCTGGTGAATATTGCTGTTTCATCGATTGTCACCGGGATATTTGTCCAGGTTTATGGGTATCGTTGGGGTGTAGTGGTTTCTACTTTTGTGACGACTTTAATTTTACTTATTTTCTGCGAAGTGACTCCCAAAATACTTTCAGCCAAGCATGCAGAAAAGGTTTCACTGTTTACTGCGCCATTGATGGAAGTTATGCTTATAATTTTAAAGCCCTTTATCGTATTTTTTATCGGGATCAGTAATTTTATTTTAAAAATATTTAGGGTGGAGGTTACTAAGAGATCTCCCCTGATTACGGTAGAGGAATTAAAAACCATGATTGAAATTGGCCAGGAAGAAGGGGTTTTAAGTGCAGAGGAGCGTAAGATGCTCCACCGTATCTTTGAATTCGGAGATACTAAACTCACCGATGTCATGGTCCCTAAGGATAAAATCATTGCGGTAAACATTAATACTAATTCCGATGATCTACTGAATATCTTTGTGGAAGAAGGGCATGCCCGGCTTCCGGTATATAACGGGAGCAAGGATAATATCGTGGGTATAGTTTATGCCAGCGATCTTTTGTATATCTTGCGCGAAAAAGGCTTATTTCTATTGCAAGACCTGCTCCACGGGTCTTGTTTTGTTTCAGGCTCAATGCGGGTGAGCGAGCTGCTCAGGAAGTTTCAAGCCGAGAAGATGCAGATTGCCATTATTGTGGATAAGAATAAGTTGGCATTAGGTTTAGTTACCTTAGAGGACTTACTGGAAGAGATTGTCGGGGAAATAGAAGAAAAGCATTCTATGAAAGGAAGGAATGCTTGAGGGGTAGGGAAAGACCCTGCGCTTAACCACTTGAACTTTTCTTCGAAAAGTACTGCGTAAGCGCAGGATTAATTCACACATTGATTTACTCGTACTGTCGTACTCGTAA
>JAUYDL010000023.1 GCA_030691865.1 Candidatus Omnitrophota bacterium
GCCTTGATTACGTTAACAGCAATCAGAGTTTATTGGGAGTACAGATTGACGCTGCGATCAACCTCGGTAACAGCGGCGGCCCAGCAATCAATAACGGCAAGATTGTGGGGATCGTGATGCAGGGAATATCTTCTAGCCAGAATATCGGTTATATAATCCCTACGCCTGTCATTAATCATTTTTTGAATGATTTAAAAGGTAGCCAATATGCAGGTTTTCCTTATTTGGGCGTTCATTTTAGTAATACCGAGAACAAAGCCCTACGTAAGTATTATGGTGTTGCAGATGATATGGGAGGAGTCTTAGTGTTTAGCATACTGCCGTTTTCTTCTGCGGATGGCTTCTTGAAAGAGGGCGATTTAATTCTTGAGATAAATGGGGTTGCGATCAGTGACGACGCCACATTCGCCTTTAGGAATAATGAGCGTTTGGATATGCAACACCTCATTAACATGCAAAAGATCGGTGAAACAGCTGTGTTAAAAATTCGGCGCGAAGGTAAAATAATTATTGTGAAGGTTCCGCTAAAACCTATTTCGGATTTGGTGAAGATTGCGAATTATTCTGATAAACCTTCGTTTTGTATTTATGGGGGCCTAATTTTTACGGTATTAAGCACGGATTTAATCAACTCGTTGGGCGATAAGGATACTTTGCCACCCCTGTCTTTTGTTTATTATAATAGTGGTTTAGGTAGCTTGAATGAGAAACGTAAAAAAGAGATCGTTGTTCTTTTAAAAGTTCTTCCAGATGAGATTAACATCGGTTATCATGGCCGTGGATACGAAATAATCACTAAAGTCAATGGCAAGGAGTTTGATTCGTTTAAGCAATTTGTTAAGCTAATAGAGGATACGCAGGGAGAAAATATTGTTTTTGAGGACGAATATAAAGAGAAGATTATTCTTTCATGTAAGGATATAGTTAAGATTACGCAGGATATAGTTAGACGAAATAATATACCGAACCAGTTCTCCGATGACGTAGTACAGTGGAAGAAGCACAGGTAAGCAGTAAGCACAAGAGTAAGCACAAGTAAGCAGACGCTTTCCGAAGCAATCGGGACAGTGTACCTGTAGGTATTTCTATGGTTAAAAAAGTATGTATTTTTGGCAGTTATAAAGATTTAAGCAAAAAAGAAAAGGAAGAGATTATCCGGCTGGGTAAATTGCTTGCTCAGAAAGGCGCTACGGTTGTATCCGGAGGTTTTGGTGGTACAATGGAAGATATCTCGCGTGGGGCCAAGTCTGCCGGTGGCAAGACCATAGGCGTGACATGGTATAAATGGGAGAAGCCTCTATACAAAAAAGCAAATGCATTCATCGATGAGGAGATTGTCGCGGATTGCCTGTTTGAGCGAATTGATATTATGCTTAAAAAAGCGGATGCTTTTATTGTCCTTCCGGGTGGAACCGGAACATTATTAGAGTTATCCGCTGCGCTTGAACATATGAATAAAGGGTTAATTGATCCTAAGCCGATAATTATATTAGGTGATTTTTGGAAACCGGTTTTAACATGTTTAAAAAAAGAGCCTGTATTGAGCGAAAAAACGAGAAATAAGCGCAAGATTTCTTGTTGTGATGAACTGGTTACTTTTGTTAAAACTGTGGATGAATGTATTGAAAAACTGCGATAGCGTGTGCCTGGTTTAAGATAGACAGTAGATAAGGATATTTTAGAAAATGAACTGTCTGAATAAAAAGAAAAACGATTCGATCTGTAATTGCAGTTATCCCGGATGCCCCAGGCATGGGATATGTTGTGAATGCCTTGTCTATCATCGCTCAAACAATGAATTGCCGGCCTGCTATTTTGATAAAAAAACTGAGCGGACATATGACCGGTCAATGGGAAATTTCATAAAAACTAAAAGCGTGTAATGAGGGCCTAAGGTGGCAGGCTAAGCGATGAAGATTTCTGTTAAAATAGCGGATATTAAAAGAAACAATAACCAGGCGCTTTCTGGAGCAATCGGGATAGTGTACCTGGCTTATGATGGACAGTGTACTTTTCTAGATTTAAGGTATTGAGGGACAGATGAGCGTAATTGTTTGGATTATAAATACACTGTTTACTCCAATTTTAATTTCTGTGGTTGGCATAATAATCGGCCTATTTATCTTCTTTAAGCCCGAACTGACTATTGAAATCCAAAAGAAATTTTATGAAAGAATCAATTGGCGTATTGAACCTGTCTCTATGCAAAAAGAAATCCGCAATACTAAAATAATGGGGATGTTTTTAGTTGTTGTAGCCGCCGTCGCGATAATATACTCTCTTATAAACACTGTTTAAGATGAATAAAAAACAATTAATAGTTGCTTGGGCAGTTAGGGCATTGAGGGAGGCAAGACGAGGCTAAATAGGATATTTTTAATAATCACAGTGTTGTTTCTTTTGGGAGCAGGTTATTCAGGAGAAGGATTTTACATGCTCAGAGAAAATATGATTAATTCACAGATAAAGGCAAGGGGCGTAACTGATGAGCGTGTACTCAAGGCAATGCTTAAAGTAAAGAGGCATTTGTTTGTTCCGTTTACGCATAGGAACCTTTCTTACGAAGACATTCCTCTGCCTATTGGTGAAGGCCAGACTATTTCTCAACCCTATATAGTTGCTTTGATGACAGAGCTATTGGAATTAAAAGGAGGGGAGAAGGCTTTGGAAATAGGAACAGGCTCAGGGTATCAAGCAGCAATTTTAGCAGAGTTAGCAAAAGAGGTTTATACTGTAGAGTTACTTAAGCCGCTAGCAGAGCGTTCCCAGAAATTACTTAAAGATTTAGGTTACGAAAACATTAAGGTTAAACACGGAGACGGTTTTTTAGGCTGGCCGGAATATGCTCCTTTTGATGCTATAATTGTTACTTGCGCTCCGGAAGAAATTCCTCCTGCTTTGCTTGAGCAATTAGCTGAAGGCGGGAGGTTAGTTATTCCTGTTGGAGCATACTATCAGGAGTTGAGGCAGGTTAAGAAAAAAGAAGGAAAAATTATATCCAAAGATATTATTCCGGTAAGATTTGTACCAATGTTAAAACTAGGGGACGCTTCGGGCGGTCTCTAGTTTTCCTTGATAACCGTCATATTCAGCCTTATAATACATATCTATAACCAGTACACATTTTCATAATTGCCCAGAATATAGAGGAGTTGAAATGATTGAGATGGAGTTAAATAAAATTGTGATTGATGAGAAGAGGCATGATCAGTTGATTGCCTTAAAGGAAAAGGGGGGCTCCAGGGTTTTACCGATTGTCATCGGCCTGAATGAAGCCTCAGCCATAAAATTAAAGATCAGCGGTTTTAATCCTCCGCGGCCCTTGACCCATGATTTAATTTTTATGATCATTAAGGATTTTGAGGCAACCGTGGAGAAAGTTATTATTGATAAGTTAGAAGATAATACTTTTTATGCCAAGATTATTATTAAAACTGCCGGCGGCATGCTTAAGAGTATTGATGCCCGGCCAAGTGATAGTATTGCTTTGGCGGTAAGGTTCCATGCGCCGATCTTGGTCGAAGATGAGATTATCAAGCAGTATGAACTGTTTAATAAAGAGAAGACTTAAAATAAAGGGGACAGTTCTATTTTTTAAATAGATTGCAATGAAAAAATAGAACCGTCCCCGTTATTTTATTAAACCTATGCTTAAATTCAGCGTGAAAGACAAAAATATCTTAAACCCGATTTATAATTTCGCTAAAGCTAAGAAAGTAAAATTATATCTGGTGGGCGGAGCTCTGCGGGATTTAATTTTAGATAGAACCAAGGAGAATCCGGATTTTGATTTTTGTTTAAAATCCGGTGCCTTAAAATTCGCAGCAAAGCTCGCCAGAGAATTAAGGTGCGCCTTCATTGTTTTAGATGAAGAACATGCTGCTTGCCGTTTAGTTAAGAGAATAAACCAGAAGATTCATACTTTTGATTTCTCGGATTTTCGCGCCGCAACTTTAGAAAAAGACCTGCTGCATCGGGATTTTACGATAAACTCCATGGCCCTGGCTTTAGGGGGTGTATTTAGGCATCAAGATTTAGATACATTGATTATTGATCCGTATTCCGGTAGGGCAGATCTTAAAGCTAAGATAATTAAGGTTACCCGGCCTGGATCTTTTAAGGAAGACCCATTAAGGATCCTGCGGGCTTTTAGTTTTAGCTGCACATTCGGCTTTAGCTTAGATAAAGAAACATTGGGCCTGGCCAAAAAAGAAAAAAATAGGATTAGCGCGGTATCCAGCGAACGTATCCGTGAAGAATTATTTAAGATCCTGGATAGTCCTATGGCTTATGCTTCTTTAGTTAGCCTGGATAAATTAAAGATATTAGAGATTATTTTTCCGGAAATCAAGCCTATGCGCGGGATTGGGCAGGGGCCGTATCATCATCTGGATGTTTGGCAGCATACCTTAGAAACTTTGAGCCAACTTGAACTAATCATCAAGGTGGCTAAACAAACCCCTCAGATATATGATTATCTGCAGGAGGAGGTCGCGGGTTTACGTAGAAGATCCAGCCTCTTAAAGTTAGCTTGTATTTTGCATGATATAGGCAAGCCTAAGGCCCTGCGCAGGGAAAAAGGAAAAATTATTTTCCATGGCCATGAAAGGATAGGTTTAGGCCTAACGCGCATAATTTCGCGCAGGTTAAAATTATCTAATGAAGAATGCCACGCTTTAGAGAGGATTGTGCTTTGGCATTTAAGGCCGGGGTATCTGGCGGATAATCCTCATCCAACTGCGCGGGCAATTTTTCGTTATTTTCGTGATACCGGCAACGACGCCTTAGCCGTACTCTTATTATCTTTGGCTGATCAGCGTGCCACTAAGGGGCCTTTGACCACGGCGCTCTCACGCCTGCGTCATGAGAAAACAGTCAAGGCATTGATCCGTAAATTATTCAAGCAGAAAGATGAAAAGAAATTAGTGCGTCTTTTAAACGGCAATGATCTTATGGATAGATTCAAATTGCCGGCTTCGCCTCTGATTGGGAAACTGCTGACGGAGCTAGAAGAGGCCCAAGCTATCGGTAAGATTAAAAATAAAAAAGAGGCTTGGCAGTTAGCTGCTAAGTTGATCAAAACTCGGAAATGAAGAAGTTTATTATAATCTCAGTAATCCTGCTCCTAATTCTTTTTGGCGGCACCGTATATCTGAACAAAGTACTCTTACCGAAAAAAATCAAATTACTAATTGTTTCTACGCTGGCCAAGCAGACCGGCAAGAACGTCACTCTAAAATCTCTGGAGTTTAGTATCTTTAAGGGGCTGGTTTTGCGTGACCTGGTGATTGCCGATAGCCAGAATGTGATTTTAAGTACGCGCCAGGCGACTTGCACAATTTTTATTTGGCCGATTTTTAAGAAGCAGATTATTATTCCCAGTATAAATCTTAAAGCCCCGTATATTTTTCTGCAGCGCCGCCCGGATAACAGTTTTAACTTGCAGGATTTTTTTGCGCTTACCCAGCCAGCTGCTAAAAGATCAGATTTTAGTGTGGCGGTTTTTAAGCTTACTATTTCGAATGGTAATATTGTTTTTCAGGATGATACCCTAGCGGCTAAATTCAAAAAGGAAATCAAGAATATCAAGCTTAACCTTCAGCTGGGTTTACCGGTAAAATTAAAGTTTAATCTTACCGCAGAACTCGTTAATCAACCGCCGGTTTTTATTCATGCCTCCGGTGAATACAAAATTTTAAGCCGGGAGTTAACGGCTAATCTTACCCTTAAGGATTTATCCACGAGTGAGTTTAGCGCTTATTATAGCGATTTAGGTGATTTGGTTTCCGGATTAATAGACTTGCAGGCCCAGATTGATCTTAAAAATCAGATGCTGCAAGTTAATCTTACATCTAGAGGCGACAATTTAATTTTTGCAAAAGATAATTTAAAGGCTAAATTAAATTCCAGCCTGCAGACCAAAATTGACTACAATTTAGAAACTAAAAAACTTACCTTTGACGGTGCCTGCGATATTTGGCAGGCGGATATATCAGGATTAGAGTTTTTAGGACAGGTAAAGAATCTGAATGGTAAGTTTGTCTTTAATCAGCGTTCTTTAGTTGCGGATAGCTTAAAGGCAGAATTATTGGGCTTACCATTTAAGATTAATCTGGGGATTAAAGATTTCAGCACTCGAGTGTTAAACATAAATACGGATTTTGACCTGAGTATTCTTCCGGCTATTGCTAAAGATAAATTTAACTTTTCCCTGATTAATTCGGCTAGCGGTAAAGCGGCCTTGTCTGTAAAAATACAGCCGGATCACCAGGGCGTTTGGGGAGTACAGGGCAGCCTGGTATTAGCAGGCGCAGGTTTAAAACTGGATAAGGTGGTTAATCCGATTGAGGATATCGCCGGGAGCCTTGAATTTAGCCAGCAGGGCTTAAGTTGGGCAGATACGAAATTTAAATATCAGGGAGTAAATTATCAGAGCAGCGGAACACTTTACGATTTTACTACCCCTAAGGTCAAATTAAAACTTTATTCCGATGATTTATCAGTTGCCGGAGATTTTGATCTATTGGGTAAGAAAATCAAGATTGCTCAGCTTAAAGGTAAATATCTTGATTCGCAGTTTTTAGTTAGCGGCGATATTGATCAGTCTGATCCTGCTAAGCCGCAGGTGGATTTAACCGGTAGTATTAACTTGGAGATGAGTAATCTAAATAAAATATTGGAGAAAACTTACCCGGGGATAAAAGCCAGCTCGCCTTCAGGCCAGCTGGATACGCAATTTAACCTAAGCGGATCTGCCGCGGATTTTAAAAACTGTTACTTGCAGGCAAAATCTACCAGCAGTAATTTTTCTTTATATGGCTTAAAGGCGACGGATTTATCTTTGGATTTTTTACAGGAGCAAGGAATAGTTAAAATATCTACTGCCTACGTTACTTTCTATGACGGAGTAATCCAGGGCTCTGGCGCGTTAAATCTTAATTCTAAAGATCTTGCTTATCAGCTGGAGTTAAGGGCCAGCGGGATTAACTTGGGAAAACTTAAAAATGATACGCCGTCTAATCATAAGGATATTTCCGGAATTTTCCTGGGAAAGGTTAAGCTTAATGGGGCGGGCAGTGATTTGAATAAGCTTGAGGGAGCCGGCAGCTTTGCGGTCAGCCATGGAAGGCTGGGGGAGTTAAATTTACTTCAAGGTTTAGGCAAATTGTTATTGACTAAGGATTTGGGGAATATTGAATTTATAGGATGTACTTGCGCTTTTTTGCTAAAAGATAAATTTGTTTATACAGATAATTTAAAATTAACCAGTAGCATTGTTAATCTTGCCGGCCCCATAAAAATTGGTTTTGATAGTTCCTTAGAGGGGGCTTTAGATGTGGAGATATTAAGCGAGATGGTTCCTTTGGATGGCACATTTAAAGATGTAGCTACCGCGATTATTGGCAAGGGTGGCAAATTTGGCGTAATTAAATTAAGCGGTACGCTTTCTGCGCCAAAGTATGTTTTTAAGACGGCGGTAGGTAATATTATCCAGGGGTTAGCGGATATGCTTTTCAAAAAATAACTTTTAAAAATAATTTTTACTAGTAAAATAAGGGGAAAAGATGCCGGCAAACTTACTGCCTACTCTTTGCCTAAACATAAGATCCAGGATTCACTTTGCGCCTTAAAAAAGTTTCCTGCAGCTAAAAAGATAAAAACCGGGAGATGGTGATGAAAGTTTACACTCAGGAATTAATTTTTAATACCAAGAATCGCCAGGAGTTTATTAATATTACGAACCAGGTAGAAGAGGCGTTAGCCAAAAGCGCAATTAAAGAAGGCCTTTGTCTGGTTAATCCCATGCATATTACTGCCAGTGTTTTTATTAATGATGACGAAAGCGGATTACATAAGGATTTTTCTTTGTGGCTGGAGAAATTGGCACCGTTTGGAAAAGATAAATATCAGCATAATCTTACCGGTGAAGACAACGCGGATGCGCATTTAAAGCGTACGATTATGGGCAGGGAAGTGGTGGTGGCAGTAACCAGCGGCAAATTACATTTCGGCCCTTGGGAGCAGATTTTTTACGGAGAGTTTGACGGCCAAAGAAGAAAACGTGTCTTGGTTAAGATTATCGGTGAATAGTTACTGAACCATCAATAAATAATGGGTACATTGGCTCAAGATGATTTTGGAGCGAGACAAGGAGAGAGGACGCCGGCGTAGCCAAAGTGCTACGCTAAGGACAATCGACGCAGTCGTAGCCCAAAATCATCCAGCCCATAAATATAGAATTGAAGGGGAAGCCCGCCTTTTGGCCGTCTGCGGCGTTGCTTCTCCTCGGCGTACCGCAGCGGGTACGCCTTCGTCGTCGCGCTTTGCATACGGCCAAAATTCGGGCTTCCAATGTGCCCATTATTTATTGATGGCTCAGTAATGCGTAAAATATTCCTACTAAATTCTATAACTTTTCTATCAGCATTTCTTTTGTTTCAAATTGAATTAATTGTATCCAAGATATTGCTTCCGGATTTTGGAGGCAGTTATTTTGTCTGGGGCGCTTGCGTGGTTTTTTTTCAGGCAATACTATTTCTTGGATATTTTTATTCCTACGCCATACTCAGGAAGATCGGGATAGAACGCTACAGGAAGTTCTATTTAGGTTTATTCCTCCTGCCGTTATTATGTTTTCCGGGAAGCGGTTTTCCTGAAATCAACTCTGTTAACCTAAGCATTCCTCTGGTTGCCAACGTCTTCTGGTATCTTCTCTGGACGATCGGTGCGGTTTTCTTTGTGTTATCTACGACTAGCGTAATATTACAATCCTGGTTAGCGGATTCGGATTTAGCCGAAAAAAATAATCCTTATGCTCTCTTTGCTTTGTCTAATTTAGGATCTTTTGCGGCGCTAGTTACCTATCCATTTTTATTTGAAATATTCTTGGATTTAGATCAGCAGCTGCTGCTATGGAGAGTGATGTATTTTTTACTTTTGGGGTTAATTGTTTTGGCGGTATCTACGATTAAGGTTAATTCAGAGAACAGGGTAACTAAGATCTGGAGCATGAATGGAATCTTGCGGCAGGATTGTTTTAAGTGGTTGCTTTTTAGCGCTGCCGGGGTGATTATGTTTCTCTCCGTGACTAATATGTTTACCTATGAGATTGCCCCTATACCTTTGTTATGGGTGGTGCCTTTATGTATTTATCTTGCTTCCTTTGTCTTAAATTTCAAACGCAAGAGCTGGAGCCCGGCCTGGGTTGTGGATAAGTTTTACTTAACTTTTGCCTGGAGCGTAGTTTTATTCTTTATCACCTTAATGAGGATTCTGCCTCTTATTATGGAGCTGGTGATTACCTGTTGGTTTTTATTTCATACCTGCATGTTTTGCCAGTATCAGTTAAATAAAACTAAACCGGCTAATCTGGGCAACTTACCTTTATTTTATTTAATTGTATCTTTAGGTGGATTTATCGGCGGGATTTTTACAACCTGGGTCATGCCGCTTATTTCAGTTTCGATTTCCGAATACCTATTAGGCCTGGCGGTGATTGCCTTGGCTTTGGCGATCGGCACTAAATATCAGAGGTTGGGTTGGCGCAACATATTTCTTGTCGCTTATGTTTGTATAATGCTTATGGCTTGGCCGCTCTTCTTTAAGAGATATAGTTTATTTGGGATAATTATTATCTTTCTGGTTTTTAAAATTTGTTATTCCCATTTAATAAAAAATCCACGCGCATTTTTATTAAGTATTCTTTTGGCATTGCTGATTACGCCTCTTATGTATTCATTCTGGACCAAGAATAATTATCTTTATAAGCATCGTAATTATTATGGAGTGTATAAAGTTTATGGGGGAAACGGCAAAATTATGCTGATACATGGAACGACCATTCATGGCGCTCAGTTTAAAGATAAAGAAAGAGAAAATCAACCCCTAACTTATTATCATAAGCTTACTCCCGTCGGCAGATTGCTGAGCAGACCCAACGTGGGGAAAAATATCGGTGTCATCGGTTTAGGTACAGGCGGATTGGCTGCTTATGCCCGGGATGACCAAGAGATTGATTATTTTGAGATTGATCCGGATATGTATTTTATTGCGCAAAATTTATTTACCTATATTAAGCATTCCCGCGGAAAAATTAACTTTATTTTTGGTGATGCCAGAATTAAAATAAAAGAAGCAAAAGCCGCCCGCTATGACATTTTAGTGGTGGATGCTTTTAGCGGGGATGCGATTCCGGTGCATCTTTTAACTACTGAAGCGATAAATGAATACCGGAAGCATTTAACGGAGGAAGGTATAATCTTGTTCCATATTTCAAATAGATATCTTAATTTTATTCCTGTTTTATTTAGTAATGCGAATTATTTAAATGCCTATGCCTGCTATAAAAGCAATCGAGCGATATCCAGGGATGATATTTTTGCTACTACCTGGTTTGCTCTAAGTTGGGATAGCGGTTCTTTTAGCAAGTTAGTGACCGAATTTAAATGGAGTCAGTATGTTCCCGGGAAAAACAGGCTGATCCGGCCTTGGACGGATAAGTATTCGGATATGCTTTTAATTATGGATCTAAACAATTTTTTGGATCCCCTCAAATATTTTCAACCTTTCTACTGGTAGGATTACATGATGAAGATAAAAAATACGGAAATTAAAGTGGTGATGGGGGATATTACTGAGCTGCGGGTTGATGCTATTGTTAATGCTGCTAATAATCAATTGTTGATGGGCGGGGGAGTGGCGGGGGCAATTAAAAAAAAGGGCGGTAAGATCATTGAAGAGGAGGCGCTCAGTAAGGGGCCCGTTGAGATCGGTCAGGCCATTACTACCGGTGCCGGAGAGCTGGCGGCAAAATATATCATTCACGCTGCGACTATGGGCATGGATTTTAAGACCGATGAAGTAAAAATACGTGATGCCTGTAAAAATTCACTTGATGCCGCCAATCAGCTAAAGATTAATTCTATTGCTTTTCCGGCTTTAGGTTGCGGTACCGGAGGTTTTCCGTTACAGGCATCCGCCAAGATTATGGCCCAGGAGGTCTTAAGACACCTACGCCAAAAAAGCACCACCCTTGGCGAGGTAATTTTTTGTCTGAATAATCAGGAGATATTTACAGTTTTTAAGAAAGGTGTATTGGGTTACCTAGAGTACGTAACCACAAAATTATCCGGCGGGCCTTATGTTACGGTAGATGTGATTATTGAATTGCCCGAAGGTATTGTGATTATTAAGCGCAGTAACCCGCCTTTTGGCTGGGCTTTGCCCGGAGGTTTTGTGGATTACGCCGAAAGCTTAGAAGATGCGGTAATCCGAGAGGCCAAAGAAGAGACGGATTTAGATTTAACTCAAGCTAAGCAGTTTCATACTTATTCTGACCCCGAGCGTGATCCCCGATTTCACACTATCGGAACGGTTTTTATCGCTAAAGCTAAAGGAACCCCTAAGGCCGGAGATGATGCTGTGGATATCAAGGTAATTAAAATAAGCCAAATAGAAAAACTGAAATTTGCTTTTGACCATAAAAAAATCCTCCAAGATTACCTCAATTTAAAATAAAGGGGACGGTTCTCTTCTTCATAAAACTGCTTAAGAGAACCGTCCCCTTTTTTAGCCTTCGCGCAGCTGCTTCTCAGCATCAACAATATCGCGGTTAATTACGCGGATGGTTTCTTTGATTTTGTCCTTTAGCAGGTAAGAGGCAACCGGGGCTTGGCTGATCTCTCTTAAGACCTGCACGCTCATCCTGAAATAGCGCACTACCTCACCCTCATCACAATCTGTAAATTGCAAGGTCTTATCGAAATTTGTCCCGCGCAGCCAGGCTTCCATGCTGGAGCACAGATGAAAATAGGGCAGCTTACTAAAAGGATGAATTTTATAGCGGCGTTCCCTATTCTTTATTCGATCATAGGTTTCTTCACAGGTTCTTTTGAGGTGCCCGGTGGATTTTGAGATGCTCGCGGGCATGCGTTGATTTTTACGCGGCTCAAAAACCACTGATGCCGCGACCACCCCTAACCCAAATTCATCCAGTTGTTCCAGGATATTTTCTGCATATAATTCTGCCAGGACCAGTTCATAGCCATAAATAGTTTTGGCGAATTTTCCTTTATCCGTGAGTTTTCCATCATGAATATATTCTAAGTCTTTAAGCAGCCTAAGTTTTGCATCCAGAAGGTTCAAGGCTTGTTTTTGCTCATTTTTACGCGACTGATAATAGTGCAGAGAGAGAGGGTAAATCTTAAACAGTTCATCCTGGTATTTCTCATAAAGATTAAGGATCGTGGCGTAGGAGGTATTCAGCTGGCTTTTTACTTCTTCGGGCTTGCCAAAAATAATCCGGCGTACCTCCTCAAAATTTATCCTCTGCGGGTTAATTCGCGTATAGACAAAGCCTTCTTTGTCTATACCGCGCCGGCCGGCGCGCCCGGCCATTTGGAAAAAATCACGCGTCTTTAAATTGCGCACGTAGGTGCCGTAAAATTTACGCAGGCCGTCAAACATCACCGAACGGCTGGGCATATTTATTCCCAAGGCAAAGGTTTCGGTGGTAAAAATAACTTTAAGCAGGCGGCTGGTAAAAAGGCGTTCAACTACTTCTTTTAGTGTGGGCAGCATTCCGGCATGATGGTAGGCAATCCCGCGTTGCACTAACGGATAAAGCAGCTGCGCCGATTGTTCGTTTTTTAAATTAAATCTCTCGAGGAGGTCTTCATACATCTGGGTGATGGCGCGGGTTTCTTTGGCGTCGAGAAATTTGAATCCGTATAAATCAAAAGCCAGCTCTTCGGCGCGCTTGCGGGAAAAAACAAAATAAATTGCCGGCAGGCCTTCTTTTTCCTGGACATAGCTAATCAGTGATTGCAGGCGGTTGGGTTTGTTGGAACGCAGGCGTTTAAGCTGCTCGAGTTGATCCACAACTTCGTTGGCGCATTGGAAACTAAAATGTAACGGTACCGGCCGCTGCTCTTCGATGATTACCTTTACGGTTTTGTTATGGATAGATTCAATCCAGGCGGCGAATTGTTCAATATTAGGAATCGTTGCCGATAGCCCCAAAAGATTCATATGTTTGGGTAGAAAAATTAATGATTCTTCCCAGACCGTACCACGCTCAGGATTATCAATGTAATGGATTTCATCAAAGATAATCCAGGAGTATTTATCCAGGCTGGCCGGTTCATCCAGAATTTTGTTGCGGAAGATCTCGGTAGTCATGATTAAGATCGGGGCTTGCGGATTGATCGAAACGTCTCCGGTAAGAATTCCGATATTATCCTGAAATTGGTTTTTAAAGTCACGGAATTTTTGGTTGGAAAGGGCTTTAATCGGAGCGGTGTAGATGACCCCTAAGTTGTTGCGGATTGCGCCGCTGATAATATATTCGGCGATCGCAGTTTTCCCGGCTCCGGTAGGAGCCGAGACAATCACGGAATGGCCGTTATTTATGTAGTCTATAGCTTCCTGTTGGAAACGGTCGTAAATCATGATTCTTATTATAAGCGAAAATTCAGTAACCGCAATATAATAATCTTTTTTGATTTAGTATTTACACGCGTCTGCCTTGTCTTGTTTCTCGCAGGGACGCTTGTTGCGGCCCAGCGTGCCGCAACTACGCTCGGGTCGGCTGGCGTCGCTCCCCGCCAAGAATCGTGGCGGGACCGTGCCCGCTCCTTGCCTCCACGCCCTGCTCGAAATCAAGCCAAGCCATCCGCTATTAATTCTTAAGATTTACGGCTTTTGCTGGAGGCACAATTAGAAGATTTTCGGCACTTCGACATACTTAAGTGTGTAAGGAATTACGACGAACGGAGGACTTTATTCTAGCGTAAGCCAGTCCGGGAGTGAGTCGTAAGCCGCGAGCACATCAGGAGAAAATCTTACGTGCTCGGAAGCAAAAGACGGAAAGCTAATGCGTAAAATCATTGATTTATCTAATAATAATAATATAATAAAACAATGGGTTATGAGGTGGCGCTTAAGAAAGCTTGGGATGATTTAGCTAACCTTAAGGCGCCCAAGAATTTATCAGTGAAGTTTTTGGCGGATGAGTATAATGTGGATACCGCAGCTGAAAAAATCCTTTCTTTGCCGTGTAACGCTCCGGCAAAGGATTTTGTGAGTATTCTGATTTTACATTATTTGGCACAAAAGCTAAGAGGACTGCCGGCGTTAAGCAGTCAGTGGCTTACCTTTAGAGAGCTCTCGGGGGTTGAGGGCTATTATGATGCTTATTATAAGCGCTCGATTGAGCCGATAATCCGTAAATATGGTAATAGCCCGGATGCGCTTGGCGATGTTTTAGGCAGACTGCCGGCCAGATTATCAGAAGGTGGGGATATTAGTATTGTGGTTGAGGCCTTCGCGGATGTTCCGGTGCTGATTAAACTGTGGAAACCGGATGCGGAATTTGGCCCGGATGCTAATATATATTTTGACGCTAGTATAAAAAATATTTTTTGTATTGAGGATATTGTCGTATTGGCCCAACTGGTTGCTGGCCAGCTGTAGAGAGAAAGAAAATGAAGAAGAGAGTTTTCTGGTTACTGTTTTTAGGGCTGTTAGTTCTAGCCAGCCGGCTTTTTAGCGGCGATTTGGAACCGCGTTTTCATTCTAAGGAAGAGGTTAAGTGGAAGGTACCTTTTGGCAGGAGTTATGATTACAGTAATATTTTAGTTACCCGGGCTGTAGATGGGGATACGCTGGTTCTGGAAAATAATGAACGGGTACGCTTAATCGGCATTGATACCCCGGAGATGCATGAGTCTGATAAACTTAACCGTGATGCCCAACGTAGTCGTCAGGATGTCGAAACAATTAAACAGTTAGGCAGGCGGTCTTATGAATTTACGAAAAAACTTGTCGAAGGCAAACGCGTAAGGTTGGAATTTGATGTAGAAAAATTTGACAGGTATAAAAGAATTCTGGCTTATGTTTATTTACTCGATGGCTCCTTTCTGAATGCTATAATTATTGAACAGGGGTATGCGTCGCTTTTGACCTATCCGCCGAATGTAAAATATGCGGATTTATTTTTAAAGTTATACAGAGAGGCTCGCCAAAATCAGCGCGGGCTCTGGAGATAGGAGGAACTTATGTTGAGATGTTTAACTGCGGGTGAATCACACGGGAAAGGAATGGTTGCTATCCTGGAGGGGCTTTGCGCCGGGTTGGCGGTGGATGTATCGGCCATAAATAAAGAATTAAAACGCAGGCAGTCCGGATTCGGACGGAGCGCAAGGATGCGGATAGAGAATGACCGGGTAGAGATTCTCTCGGGTCTAAAGAATAATCGTACTCTAGGCAGCCCGATTACTTTATTGATTAAGAATAAAGATGCCAGTATTGAAAAGTTACATAAGATTGTTGTTTCCCGCCCGGGCCATGCGGATTTAGCGGGGTTGTTAAAATATGGTTTCAAGGATATTCGAGAAGTATTAGAACGCGCTTCAGCGCGCAGCACAGTAGCTCAGGTGGCCTTGGGAGCTTTGTGCAAGAGGTTCTTGGATGAGTTTGGAATTGTAATTACCAGTAATGTTCTCTCGGTTGGCGGTGAGTCTACTAAGCAGGGAATAATTTCCAAAATAACCGAAGCGATTGAAAATAAAGATACCGTAGGCGGAATTTTCGAAGTAGTGGCCGCAAACGTTCCCGTGGGGCTGGGAAGCTATGTGCAGGCTGATCGCCGGCTGGACAGTCGTTTAGCTGCCGGGATTATCTCTATCCCGGGGATTAAATCCTTTGAGGTCGGCCTGGGGGCCGGATATGCGGTGAGCTTTGGTTCTGAGGTTCATGATGCGATTTATCATAATCGTAAAAAGGGTTATTTTCGCTTGACTAATAATGCCGGCGGTATCGAGGGGGGGATATCTAATGGGCAAGAGATTGTTTTACGGGCTTGTATGAAGCCGATCTCAACACTCATGCATCCGTTGGATTCAGTGCATATTCATACTAAGAAATCTGCTAAGGCTGCGGTTGAGCGTTCGGATATATGCGTAGTTGAATCTGCCGCCGTTGTGGCTGAATCGGCATGCGCTTTGGTTTTGGCGGATGCTTTCCTGGAGAAATTTGGCTCTGATTCACTGAGCGATATTAAAAATTCCTACACTAGCTATATGAAACGGATAGCGCATGCGTAGCCTTGATTACCATAATGTTAAGATCGAAAGATTCAAAAATTCGAACCGGATAATTTTAAAAGGCGAAATTACCAATGAGTCCGGTAAGTCTTATAGTACGGTGGCGGTGCGCGTCATGCTCTTTGTTAAGAATATCATAACAGTCAATGAGGTGTTTTTGATTAATGACTTGCCTAACGGGGCAACTAAGGCTTTTGAAAGGCATATTTATGATCTGTTGCCTGGTCAGTCATTCGAGAATATAACTCGTTACGAGCTGTTTACGGAAAATTGTTATTAATATATTAAAATATTGTGTTAGAAAAAGTCATCCTCTTCGTCTATTTTAATAGAAGGGGGTGATTAAGGATGGAAGCCAACACAATCAGCGTCAGCCGCATATTTAAGCTCGATACCGATTCCAAGCTTAAAGCTTTTGCGGATGTTTCATTTTCAGGAATCGTAATCAAAGGTTTTAGCGTAGTCAATGGTGAAAAGGGATTATTTGTGAGTATGCCGCGCCATCAGGGTAAAGATGGTAAATGGCGAGACACAGTAACTCCTTCGACCAAAGAGCTAAAGCAGCAGTTGAGTGAAGTTGTTCTGGAAGCGTATCAGGGTAGTTAAAAACAATGGGGACGGTTCTATTTTTCTCGAAAAATAGAACCGTCCCCTAGATAAAAAATGAATATTTATCTAGTGGGATTTATGGGTACCGGCAAAACTTCTGTTGGCCGCCAGCTGGCTAAGCAGAAAGGATGGAATTTTGTTGATCTGGATGATTTGATTGAATTGCAACAGCAGCGCAGGATTGTCGATATTTTTGCTCAGGAAGGTGAGGCGTATTTTCGCAAAGTTGAAAAAAAGATTTTAAAGCAGGTAGCTACCCAAAAGAAATTTGTGGTGGCTTGCGGAGGCGGGATAGTTTTAGATCCGGACAATATCAAGCTGATGAAGAAAACCGGAATTTTAATTTGTCTGCGCGCTACTGGCGAGGCGATTTTAAAAAGAGTCTCCGCCAGTACGCACCGGCCAATTTTAAATGTTGCCAAACCTCGGGAGCGCATAGAGCTTTTACTAAAAATGCGCGCACCTTATTATATGCAAGCGGATAAAACAATTGATACTTCGCGCTCCTCCATCAAGCAGGTAGTGGCCAAGATTACCAGGATGCTTTCTGATAAGAAATGAATAATTTCGAGGCTTTGGTAAGTTTGAATCTTATTCCACAGATCGGCAGTGTGCGACTGGGCCAGTTGCTTAAGTATTTTCAGGAGCCCCAGGCAATATTTAAAGCCAGAGCTCAGGATTTAGTGCCGTTATTGGGCCAGCGTTTGGGCGAAAGCATTGCTTCTTTTGATGTGAAATGCCTGGAAAATGATTTGGCTTTAGCTAAGAAATCAGGGTTGAAAATTATAACTTGTTTTGATCAGGATTATCCCCAGCTCCTTAAAGAAATACCCGGGCCGCCGATTGTGCTCTATTGTTTAGGCCAGATAACTCAAGCGGATAATTTAGCTATTGGGATTGTGGGTTCGCGGCGGGCTTCACTTTATGGCTTAAATAACGCAGAAAAATTTGCTGCCCAGTTATCTGCGCGAGGGATTACTATTGTTTCCGGGATGGCTCGCGGTGTGGATACTTACGCGCATCGCGGAGCCTTAAAAGCCAAGGGGCGCACTATCGCGGTAATGGGCAGTGGTTTTAATTACATTTATCCTGCGGAGAATGCGGATTTGGCGCAACAGATTTCGACTTGCGGGGCAGTGATCTCAGAATTTCCCATGGAGACAAAACCCTTGCCGGGAAATTTTCCCCGGCGCAATCGCTTAATCAGTGGTTTAAGTTTAGGCGTTTTAATCACCGAGGCAGCCAGAAACAGCGGGGCGTTAATTACCTCGGATTTTGCTTTGGAACAGGGCCGGGAGGTTTTTGCTTTACCGGGCAGGATAGATTCAGTCGGCTCAATGGGAACTAATGCTTTACTTAAGCAAGGAGCAAAAATAGTTACCTGTTGCGATGATATTCTTGAGGAGTTGAATTTAGCTACGGCAAGCATGAAAAAAGTAGAACCTGCGGTAAATGAGCAAGAAATTGCATGCGGAAAAGAAGAAAGCCGGCTTTATGAATACATAACCCAGCAGCCGGTAGCCATAGATGATTTAGTCCAAAAGTCATCGCTAAGCAGCAGCCAGGTCTTGAGTTTAATTTTAAAATTACAGTTTAAGAAACTAATTAAAGCATTGCCGGGTAAACAATATATGAGGAATTAAATGAGTAAAAATTTAGTGATTGTCGAATCTCCGACTAAGGCCAAAACCATAAGTAAGATCCTGGGTGATGATTTTCGGGTAGTTTCATCGATGGGGCATATTATTGATTTGCCTGCGAAAAAACTTGGGGTGGATGTAGAGGATAAATTCAAACCGGTATATGTGGTGATTCCGGGCAGGAAGAAAATATTAGCGCAATTAAAAAAAGAAGCCAAGGGGAAAGAAAATATATATATTGCTACCGACCCTGACCGGGAAGGCGAGGCGATTGGCTGGCAGATAAAAGAGAAGGTGTTTAAAGGTAAAAATGTGTTACGGGTAAGTTTCCATGAGACTACTCCGCATGCCGTGGCCGCGGCTTTTAAAAACGCGCGTGAGTTTGACGTTAAAATGATTGAGGCCCAGGTTGGCCGCAGAGTTCTGGACCGGATGGTGGGATATTTTTTGAGCCCCTTACTCTGGAAAAAAATTGCGCGGGGTTTAAGCGCCGGACGCGTGCAATCTGTAGGATTAAGGTTAATTGTGGAAAGGGAGCGGCAGATTCAGAAGTTTATCGCTAGTGAATATTGGGAGATCTCTGCTGAATTATTTAAGCCTAAAGTTTCGGGAGAGAGTAATTTTTGCGCCAAGTTGGAGAGAATTGATAATCAGAAAGCAGAGATCAAACGTAGTGAAGATGCTCAAAATATCTGTGATCAGTTAAAAGACAAAGAGTTTAAGGTCCTGGAGGTTAAAAAGACAGAAAAAAAGCGTTATGCCCCGGCGCCGTTTATTACCAGCACGTTGCAGCAGGAGGCGTTTAATAAGTTTAGATTTAATGCTTCTAAGACAATGTTGATCGCCCAACAGCTTTATGAAGGTATTGACATTGGTGAGGATAATCCCGTAGGTTTAATTACTTATATGCGTACGGATTCCCCCAATATCTCTGCGGAAGCAATCCAAGAGGTGCGCGAACATATTGGAAGGAATTTTGGCAAAAATTTTCTTCCGGAGAAACCGAATGTTTATAAAGCCAAAAAGTCCGCGCAGGAGGCACATGAGGCAATTCGCCCCAGTTATATTAGCCGAGCACCGGAAAGCCTGAAGGATTTTCTTAACCATGATCAGATACGGCTTTATGAGCTTATCTATAATCGTTTTTTAGCCAGCCAGATGAAGCCGGCGGAGTTTTTGGCAACCTCAGTAGATATTTTAGCGGATAAATATTTATTCGTCGCTAACGGAAGCCACTTACTTTTTGAGGGTTTTCTGGCCGCTTATAATAATGGCGATACAGAAGAGAAAAAAGAAGAGGAAGAGGAAAAAGAAAAGACTAAAAATGTGATTCCTCCGCTTGAGCAGGGAGAAGTTTTGGGTTTAGAGAAACTTACTCCTTCGCAGCATTTTACCAAACCGCCGGCAAGATATTCAGATAGCTCTTTAATTAAGGCGCTGGAGGAAGAAGGTATTGGCCGGCCTTCGACCTATGCGCCGATTATTTATACGATTATTTTACGTGATTATGTCCGCCGGATTAAAGGCTACCTTAATCCTTCGGAGCTGGGCTTTAAGGTAAATGATATGCTGGTAGAATATTTTCCTAAGATTATTGACGTAAAATTTACGGCGGCAGTTGAAGAAAAACTGGATGAGATTGAAGAAGGCGTGCTTAGCCGCACTAAGGTATTAGAAGATTTTTATTTACCTTTTAAGGAGAGCCTGGATTTTGCCCAAGCCAATATCGTCAAGGAAGTTATCACTACGGATCAGCTCTGTGATAAATGCGGCAAGCCTTTAATTGTAAAGTGGGGAAGGCGTGGTAAATTTTTGAGCTGCTCTGCTTTTCCGGAGTGCAAGAATTCAAAGTCGATTACTTCCGGGGTTAAGTGCACGGTTGAAAATTGCGGGGGAGAGTTAATCGAGCGCCGCTCTAAGCGCGGATTTTTCTACGGCTGTTCAAATTTTCCTAAATGTACTTTTACTTCGCGCGACTTACCAGAGGATAAAGAGTAAAATACTCAACAGGCTGGGAGCAG
The DNA here is from genome assembly GCA_030691865.1 of Candidatus Omnitrophota bacterium. Classification (GTDB taxonomy): domain Bacteria; phylum Omnitrophota; class Gorgyraeia; order Gygaellales; family Profunditerraquicolaceae; genus UBA6249. The sequence continues at coordinate 20,374 of JAUYDL010000023.1, forward strand.
TTTAAGTAGGAAATAGAATATGGAAAAGTATATCGAAAAGTTTGTGCGTTATCTGGAAATTGAGAAAAACTATTCTGCCCATACGGTCATAAATTATAAACTAGACCTTCAAGGGTTTAATAAATTTATTGCCGGGACTGAATTGGAAAAAATTGACTATTTGGATTTAAGAAAATATCTGGCAGTTTTAAAAGAAAAGAATTTCGCCAATCGTACGGTTGCCCGTCGGCTTTCGGCGTTGCGAAGTTTCTTCAGATTCCTCTGTCGTGAAGGGTATATTAAAACTAACCCCATTCTTATGCTTTCCAGCCCCAAGTGTGAAAAACATCTGCCTTCATTTATGACTGAGGATGAGGTTGTCCGGCTTATCGAATCAGCTTTTGCCAAAACCCCCAAAGATCTTTTAGGCCTGCGTGATCGGGCAATTTTGGAAGTATTTTATTCCAGCGGTTTGCGTATTTCGGAGTTAGTAGGATTAAACTTAGAGGATATTGATTTTATCAGCGGTATTCTTAAAATAAGAGGCAAGGGGAAAAAGGAAAGGATCGTGCCCATCGGAGAAACCGCGCTGGCGGCGGTTAGGAAGTATTTGGAAAAAAGAAAGAAACAGGCTGATGCCTTATTTTTGAATAATCATCAACGGCGCCTTACCACTCGCGGAGTGCGTTTCTTAGTAGTAAAATACATTAATGCCTCCGGAATTAAGCCGGGAGTTTCCGCGCATACTTTTCGGCATTCATTTGCCACGCATCTTTTAAATCATGGGGCAGATCTGCGCACAGTGCAGGAGCTTCTGGGCCATGCGAGTTTATCTTCAACGCAGATTTATACACATTTGACCACAGATAAGTTAAAGAGTGTTTATGATAAGGCGCATCCACATGCCTAAAAACAGCAGGTAGAATCTAGGGGAAAGAGTAGATGTTCATAGTTTATGATCTAATATTTTTAGTTTTCGCAATATTTTATTTACCGTTGTATTTTCTGCGCGGAAAACTTAACTTTGGATTCCTTAGGCGCCTGGGTTTTCTACCGGCTCATTTGAATTTGGATAGGCCGATCTGGATTCACGCTGTAAGCGTAGGTGAAGCTATCGCCATAAAAGGGCTCGCCAGCCAGTTAAGGCAGGCCTATCCCGGTAAAAAGTTGGTTATTTCTACCGTGACTGCCACCGGAAATAAAATTGCCCAAGGTTTAGTTAAGGACGGAGACTTCTTAACTTATCTGCCCCTGGATTTTAGTTTTATCGTCAGAGGCGTCTTAAAGAGGATTAATCCCTGTATGTTTATTATTGCCGAGACTGAGATCTGGCCGAATTTGATTACCTGCCTGGATAAACTGCAGGTTCCGGTAGTTACGGTTAATGGCAGGATTTCAGATAGCTCGTTTGAAGGATATCGGTTAATTAAATTTTTTATCCGGCCGATTTTAAGGATGGTCAAACAATTTTGTGTACAGAGCGATCTTGATGCTTTGCGTTTAGAAAGTTTAGGCGTAGATAAACAAAAAATTCAGGTTACCGGAAACGTAAAATTTGATATTAACTTAGATCCTATTGCCGAGATAAATGTTTTAACCTATCGGGCCAAGCTTTGGTTGGGGCAACTTGATAAATTATTAGTTTGCGGCAGTACGCATCCTGGCGAAGAAGAATTAATTTTTGCCTCTTATCAAGAGCTCTTGCGGGCTTTCCCGAAGCTGAAACTTCTTATTGCCCCGCGGCATCCCGAACGCAGTGAAAAGATTTCCAGATTAGCAGCGGATAACGGTTTTATGCCGGTGCTTATTTCAAGTATATCCGGCGCATGCCCAACCTGTATTAATAGAGCCGTATTTATTTTGGATACTATCGGAGAATTGCTTAATTATTATTCTGCGGCGGATATTGTTTTTGTCGGCGGGAGTATGGTTAAGAAAGGCGGCCATAATATCCTTGAGCCGGCGAGCTTAAAGAAACCGGTAATTTTCGGCCCTTACATGTTTAACTTTCGGGATATTAGTGAATTATTCCTGGCAAACCAAGCTGCGCTTATGGCGACGAATAGCCAAGAGTTAGCTGATAAAGTAACAGAACTCCTAAACAGCAACCTTTTGGCTAAGGGGCTAGTCCAGCGCGCTTATGAGTTAATTATCAAAAATTGCGGGGCGACGAATAAGAATATTCAGATTATTAAACAACTAAGCTAATAAAGACAATATGTCCGGTGATATTTATTTAACCCAGGAAGGTTATGAAAAATTAGTCAATGAGTTGGAGCGTTTAAAAACAGTTAAGCGCCGCGCACTTTCTAGGGCTATAGGCGAAGCCCGCTCACATGGAGACATTAGTGAGAATGCGGAGTACGACGCAGCCAAGGATGCGCAGGCCTATAACGAAAAACAGATTGTTGAGCTGGAGGATAAGCTGGCGCGGGTACGCATACTGGATAAGAATATCCCTAAGGATGAAGTTTTAATCGGGGCCAAAGTAAAATTAATGGATGTGGATACTCAGGAAGAGTTAGAGTATACTTTAGTCTCGGAGCTGGAAGCGGATTATAATCAGGGAAAAATTTCGGTGGATTCTCCGGTGGGGGCAGGATTATTGGGGCACAAGGAAAACGAAATTGTAAAAATCAATATTCCCGCCGGGACCCTAAAATATAAGATTATCCAGATATCGCGTCATTGAGTCTTCGATAAAAAATGGGCACATTGGCTGAAACGATTTTGGAGCGAGACAAGCGACGCAGTCGCAGCCCAAAAGCGGCCAGCCCCTTCGGGGAGGGCGCATCTTTGGCCTGCTGCTTCGTTGTTCCTCCTTGGCGTAGTGCGTTGACTACGCCTTTGTCGTCGCGCCTTGCATCAGGTTCAAATCTGCGCCCTCCAATGTACCTATTATTTATCGAGGGCTCAGTATTTGAATGTTAGAGAAAATCGGCCATTTAAAAGTAGAGGTCTTTAAGATTAGAAATAGGGCGGGGTTTGCCGCGGTTTGTTTTCAAGCATCTTACGGAAGGATCAACTCCTCAAGAAGCTTACCAGCGCATGGTTAAAGCTTTGCGTCGCAGCAGTAATAAGGAGAAATCCTAAAATTGAATATTCTGAATCTATGGGAGTTTAAATTATTATGCTAGAGATTAGATTAAGGCAAAAGAATAATATTGTTATTTTAGATTTATCCGGGCGTATTGATGTTAACTCGGCTAATCTGGTAGAGGCGGTGGGAGAGTGTTTACGCGACGGATATACGGATATTCTTTGCAACCTGGAGGATGTTGAGGCAATAGATTACATGGGGGTATCGGTTGTGGTTATTGCTTATAAAGAGTTGATTAATCATCAGGGCAGAATGAAATTTGTAAATATTCCGGCGCATCTTAAAGGGGTATTTGCGATCTCCGGTATGGATAGGGTAATTGAGATTTATGCTTCTGAAGATCTGGCTCTAAATAGCTTTAAGGAAGATAAGGCTATCGAGAATATCAAAAGGATGCAGCTACGCCGCAGGTTTAAACGCCTGCCGATTGATTTAAAAATAGAGTTAAAATCTAAGAAGGATGATTCCTCAGGGTGCCTTAATGTCGAAATACTTAATTTAAGCGCGGTAGGGGCTTTTATATTTGGTTGTGATAAATTTAAGCTTGGAGATGAAGTAACCCTTAAAATGAAGCTTGCGCCAAAGCCGGAGGTGTTGGAGCTAGAAGCGTGGGTAGTCTGGGTTCCGGATAAGGGGGTTCAGCCGCATGAGTATCCGGGAATCGGAGTGGAATTTTCTAATATCTCTGCGGCAAATCAGCAAAGACTAATTGAGTTTATCGACCGCAACATTTCCTTTAGTCCCACGGATTAATCTAAGCATAATAAATACTTGGTTTCCGGCTTTTGCTGGAGGCACAATTAGAAGATTTTCGGCAAAAGTGTGCAAGGAATTACGACGAACGGAGGACCTTGTTTTTAGCGTAAGTCAGTCCGGGAGTGAGTCGTAAGCCGCAGCACACGGCGAAAATCTTCGTGCCGGAAGCAAGAGGCGGAAAGCTGATGGATAATATTCTGCAGTAAATTACCTATCCCATTGCCATTCTTAAGTTTTTACCTTTGAAATCATTTGCCTGGAGACCACAGGTATGATATTATATTTGCTTAAAGAGAGCCGGGTTATCGAAAGGAGAATTAATATGGATTGGAAGGTCTTTGTGGCTACGTTTGGAGCGGTATTTTTTGCAGAATTAGCGGATAAGACTCAACTGGTGGGTATCGGCATGGCTGCTAAAACCGGCAAACCATTATCTGTTTGGCTGGGGTCAGTGGGAGCTTATGTTATTGTTACCGTGATTTCGGTTTTTCTAGGGTCAATGCTGGCCAAATTTATCCGGCCGGAGATGATCCGTTATATCGGCGCTTCTTTATTCATGTGTATCGGAGCCTTGATGTTACTTAAGGTAATTTAAAGTAAAATTATGTTTTTAACCAAAGAGTATCTTTATAATCTAGTTACCGGTAAAATAAAAGGCCCACAGGGGGTGTTTTTAAGGGGGTGTTTGCTTGCTCTTTCTCTGGTTTATGGTCTAGCTGTTGTCATCCTGTCCAGCCTCTATAGAATAAGGCCGGTGCGGCTTGGCGCCAAAGTAATTAGTGTGGGAAATATTACTTTGGGGGGTACAGGCAAAACTACTTTGGTAGAGTATTTATCCGCTAAATTAAGTTTGGCAGGTAATAAAATTGCAGTGTTAAGCCGGGGTTATAAACGGGATTCCGGGCGGCCAGGCGCCCAAGGTATGGGTGATGAGCCGGCGATGCTTCAGAAGAATCTTCCGTTGGTGCGGGTTGTAGTTGATAAAAACAGGATAAAGGCAGCGCAAACGGCAATTCGGGATTATGCCTCAGATACATTGATACTGGATGACGGCCTCCAGCAGTGGAAGATATTTAAAGATTTAGAGATAGTGACGATTGATGCGCAAAATCCTTTTGGTAATTATCGTCTGCTTCCGGCAGGTTTTTTACGTGAGCCACTGTCTGCTTTAAAACGGGCGGATATTTTTGTGTTGACTCAGGTTTGTTTTGGCCAAAATCTGGATGATTTGACGGCTAAACTAAAGCGTATCAATTCTCGGGCCTTGATCGTAGAATC
>JAUYDL010000027.1 GCA_030691865.1 Candidatus Omnitrophota bacterium
TCCATGCCTTTTTTGATTCTCTCTATATTTTTGTCTTTTACTGCCTGCCTTAAATCATTTAGCCTGGCCTCAATGTCAGCGCGCTCTGCCTGACCGACCTTATCGCCAAAATCCTTCAGCGACTTTTCCGTACTATAGGCCAGGGTATCCGCCTGATTAATCAGCTCCACTTCTTCTTTTTTCCTTGTATCTTCTGCGGCAAATTTTTCCGCATCCCTGACCATTTTATCTATTTCTTCTTTGGAGAGTTTTTTCGGCGCGGTAATACGGATAGACTGTTCCTTGCCTGTGCCTAAATCCTTAGCAGAAACATGCACGATGCCATTGGCGTCAATATCAAAGGCGACTTCGACCTGGGGAATGCCGCGGGGCGCCGCAGGTATGCCGACCAAATCAAACCTGCCCAACTCCACATTATCATCCGCCATTTGCCTTTCGCCCTGCAAGACGCGTATGGTCACTGCGGTCTGGTTATCGGCAGCAGTAGAAAAAATCTGGCTTTTTTTGGTAGGTATCGTTGTGTTCCTCTCGATTAATTTTGTATTGATACTTCCTAGCGTCTCTATCCCTAGCGATAAAGGAGTTACATCTAAAAGCAAAACATCTTTGACATCGCCTTTAATAATAGCGACCTGAATCGCTGCGCCCAGTGCGACGCATTCCATGGGATCAACTCCGCGCTCGATCTTTTTACCGACAAAATCTTCCACAAATTTCTGTATCACCGGCATGCGCGTTGGGCCGCCCACCATAATGATCCGGTCAATTTCGGAACTGGTCAGCTTAGCATCTTTTAGCGCTTCCTCCATAGGCTTACGGCACCTTTCTATAATAGGCGAAATAAGATCCTCTAATTTTGCGCGTGTAATTGACATGGTTAAATGTTTCGGGCCGGCAGCGTCTGCAGTAATAAAAGGCAGGTTGATATCCGTACTCACAGTAGAAGATAACTCAATCTTTGCCTTTTCCGCCCCTTCGCGTACCCTCTGCACTGCCATCTTATCATTCATCAAATCAATACCGGTTTCACGTTTGAATTGCCCGACAATATATTCAAGCAGGACCCGGTCCATGTCTGTTCCGCCCAGCTGTGTATCGCCACTGGTTGACTGCACATGGAATACTCCCTGAGCCATCTCCATGATCGTGACATCCAAAGTACCTCCGCCTAAATCAAAAACCATAATTCTTTGTTCTTTACCTGCCTTCTCCAAACCGTAAGCAAGGCAAGCAGCCGTAGGCTCATTGATAATACGCAAAACTTTTAAGCCCGCGATTTCACCGGCGTCTTTAGTTGCCTGGCGTTGATTATCATTGAAATACGCAGGACAGGTAATTACCACATCATCCACCTTATCTCCCAGATAAGCCTCCGCATCCTGCTTTATTTTCTGCAGGATAAACGCGGAAATCTGCTGCGGAGTATAATCTTTACCGTGGACCTTAAATTTAAAATCCGTACCCATCTTACGCTTAGCGGCTTGAACCGTGCCTTCGGCATTAATCGCTGCCTGGCGCCTTGCCGGTTCACCCACCAGGCGCTGGCCATCTTTAGTAAAAGCAACATAAGATGGAAAGGCTTTCCCCGAGGCAACCCCCGCCCCTTCGGCTGAAGGGATAATCACCGGCCTGCCGCCTTCCATAATCGCAGCCGCGGAGTTAGATGTGCCCAAATCAATACCAATTACTTTTGCCATGATAGCCTCCTTTACAATTTTTTAGAAACTTTTACCTTGGCGGTTCTTAATACCCGCCCATGAATTAGATATCCTTTTTGTAATACCTCAATTATCGTGTGCTCCGGTAACTCTTTATTCTCCGCTTGCATCAAGGCCTCATGGAAATTTGGGTCAAATATTTTTCCTTCAGCCTCAATCGGCTTAACTCCATGATTCTTCAACATTTCATATAAATGCGCCAGAATCATTTCTATCCCTTTTAAGAAAGCAGAGAGGTCTTCTTTACTTGATTCTGCCAAATCCACCGTACGCTCCAAATCATCCAACACATTAAGCAAATCCAGAATAAGGCCTTCATTAGCAAATTTTACAAACTCCTGCTTTTCCCGATCCAGGCGCTTATGGGTATTTTCAAGATCAGCCTGATTCCGGAGCATCTTATCCCAGCTGTCCTTGCCTTTTTTAACCTCCTCCAAGAGCGCCAGATACTCTACTTCCTTTAAAGTAACAACCTTTTCTTCTTTTTTCTGGTTATTCTTATGCTCTTGTGTGTTTTTCTGATTATCTTTATCTTCTTCCATATTATCCTAGATTATCCTAGATTATCCTAAAAATCCTCCAAAATTTGATTCAAAACTTCAGAGATATATTCCATAGTCGGAATAATATGATCATATTCCATGCGCATCGGCCCTAATACTGCCAGCCTGCCCGAAGGTTGATTTTTTAACTTAAAACCAGAGACGACTAAAGAACAATTTTCCATTTCCGGAAAACCCAATTCACTTCCGATGTAAACCTTTACCTTGCCGGAAAAATCCCGATTAATAATATCTAAAAGCTTGCCTTTATCCTCCATTAACCTGATCAACAAACGTATCTTATCGGCATCTTTAAACTCAGGCTGATCAAGTATACGGCTAATACCTTTATACAATATCTTGTCCTGCCACTGTAGAAATGAAACAATACCGGCATAATGCGTAATTTCAGAGATGACTTCAGAGGTGTTCTCCAGGGCATCATCAAGCCGGCGCATTTTTCTTTTGCAGTCCTTAAGAATACACTGCTTCTCTTCATCCAAAAGTTCAATCTGCTGAATAAGGAAATCCACATAATAACGGTACCCCTTATCCGTAGGAATTCTTCCGCCTGAGGTATAAGGATGTTTTAAATATCCGGATTCATCAAGTTCAGAAAATATATTCCTAATCGTTGCCGAGCTTAAATCAAACTCCTCGGCAATATCATCTGAAGCCACCGGAAGCGCATTCTTAATATAACGGTTGATCGCCGCATTCAAAACCTGCTTCCTGCGAGAATTATAATCCACGGTACTCACTTTTCTATCTCCCGATTGCCATGTTTACTACATAATCACCAAGACGTAATTTTAACATAATCTATTATTTTGTCAATAAAATTAGCAGTTAAATCCCCAGAGTGCTAACTTATAGCCAAAAAAATTTTCAATCCCCCTTTGCTAAAATAATTTTTATATCCTTATCTTTCTGGATTCTACTAAAGAGCGCCCGGGAAATATCCAAACTGATGTTAATGCCTTTCTGTAAATAATCGATATTCTTTACTTTGGCTTGCCGATAGAAAAAATCAACTAGCTCCATACGGCTATGCGGTATAGTGATCTTTAAACTTAACATGAGATCGGAAAAATAATCGGTTATCTTGGCAATTAAAGCTTCCAAATTCTCACCGGTTTTAGCGGATAAAAAAATAGAATTGGGGAATTCTTTTTTGGAGATTTCCATCCAACTGCGGTCACTAACCAAATCGATTTTATTTAATGCCACTAAGATGGGTTTATTCTGTGCCCCTAACTCCCCTAAGACACTGAGCACGGCTTGATTATGCTGAACTAGGCGCTGGTCAGCCACATCTAGAACATGAATTAATAAATCTGCATCGATAACCTCTTCTAAAGTTGCCTTAAAGGCTTCAATTAAATGATGCGGAAGGTCGTGTAAAAATCCCACGGTATCTGAGATAATTATATTCTGCCCGTTAGGAAGTTGCAGGCCTTTAGCCAACGGGTCCAAAGTAGTAAACAGTTTTTCTGAAGTGATCTGGGTTGATGCGGTTAAAAGGTTTAGCAGTGTAGATTTTCCGGCGTTAGTATAACCCACCAAAGCCACCACCGGTAAATTATTACTCTTTCTTTTTTTGCTCATGGTTAAACGGTGCAGACGAAATGTCTTTAAGTCTTCTCTTAACTTATCGATTTTTTTTCTAATCTGGCGCCGATCCATCTCTAACTTGGTCTCGCCAGGGCCGCGGGTACCGATACCGCCTCCTAAACCTGAAAGCATTATTCCCTTACCCGTCAGACGCGGCAGCAAATACTGCAGCAAGGCTAATTCTACCTGCATCTTACCTTCCGGACTCCTGGCGCGCCTGGAAAATATATCCAGGATTAATTGTGTACGATCAATCGTTTTTTTTCCCAAAACCCCTTCCAGATTGCGTTGCTGTGTCCCGCTTAAATCATGACTAAAAATTATTGTATCCACACCCTCTTGGTTAGCGATAAAGCCAATCTCCTGGACCTTGCCCCGGCCAATAAGATAATTAGAGGTAGCCCGGTCACAAATACAAACCACATTTTCCACCACCTCCACGCAAGCCGATACCGCCAACTCCTCTAACTCCGAAGAGATATCTTCAATACGCCAATGATGTTTATCCGTCTTTAATTGTATACTTACTAAGAGAGCTTTTTCCATAGTTTAAGAGCTACTTGCGTAGGTGATTGGCTTTTATTAATACTAACCCACTGGATACGTTTGTCTTTTCTAAACCAAGTCAGTTGGCGTTTAGCATAATGCCGGCTGGCCCGCTGCATAAGACGCTTGCCTTCAGCTAAAGAATACTGTCCCGCAAAATACCCCTTTAACTCACGGATACCTATAGCACATTTAGCCGTCCGGCTTAATTTATGTTTAACCAAACGCTTTACCTCATTAATTAGGCCCAGGTTAAACATTTTATCAACCCGCTGATCAATTGCATCATAGAGAGATTGTCTTTTTGAATTTAATCCAAAAATCTTTACCTCATACTCCTTCCCCAGCCCAGCCCTATTTTTCTGTAATTGGGAAATACGCATACCTGTTTTTAAGTACACCTCCAGGGCACGAATAATCCTTCTGGCATCATTAGAATGGATTTTGGCGGCAGCTGCGCTATCCACCTTAGCCAACCTGCGATAAAGATATTTGTTCCCCTTTAACTTAAGCTGTTTTTCCAATTTAGCGCGAATTAATTTATCCTGCGGTACTGCCGAGAATAACCCGTCAACAATAATTGAATAATAAAGCCCGGTTCCTCCCACAAATAACGGTATTTTACCTTTAGAAAATAGTTTATCGCAAATCGACAATGCTGCCTTTCGATATTTAGCCACATTATATTCCTGCTCCGGATCAATCATACCCAACAGATGATGCTTAACTTTTTTTCTTTGCCCAGAAGTTACCTTCCAAGTAAGAATATCCATCTTACGATATACCTGCATGGAATCACAGGAAATAATCTGGGCATTGATCTTCTTAGCCAGGCTTATTGCTACTGCGGATTTACCTATACCGGTAGGCCCCAGGAGAAAAACTATCTTTTTCTTTAGCATAGAATACTACGGACAGACCTTGGTGGCAAAACCGTCTTGGGAAAGTTTGCCCTCTAAATCCAGCGCTTCCTTTTGCAGCTTAAATCTACCTACTTTAACCCGATAGCCTGTGCCAAAACTTTCTATGTAGGCAGGATAGTTTTTACTTAACAATGTACTTTTAAGATTATTAGCATTAACGCTATTTGTAAAAAAACCTACCTGTATAGAATATTCGCCTGAATCATTTGCGGGGATATTTATTGACATAATGCCTTTAGTTAATCTTAACTCCGGGCTCAAGGGAAAATCTCTTTTAAGCTTAAATAAATAATCATTACCCTTCTGGTGATCGCCCCTCTTAGATTCCAGCTGGCTCAACCGATACCATACCGCTGGTTTTTGACTGCTGTTGGAATCATCGGCAATTAATTTATTATAGATATCTTCTGCCTGCTGAAATTGGCCGGCAACCAAATAAGTATCGCCCAGCCCTAAACTTGCTTCTTCCTTAAATTTACTGCCAGTATTGTTCAGGATGCGCCGAAAACAATCGCCAGCCAGCTCTAACTTAGATTCTTTAAGATAACTTAAACCTAAGATATAATTCAATTCATCCGTATCGCCCAGATGCATCCGGTCAACCTGAGCCTGGCCTTCAAAAATGACACGCCGATAATTACCTTGTAAAAAATCCGTCTTTAAAGTATCCATGTCCAGTGCCCAACAAAAATTGGGTAAAATTAAAAAAAAACAGAATACCAAAATTAATTTAATTTTTTGCATCTATCTACCTGCTCCTTAACTCTTTGGAAATACCTCTTTGCAGATCCAGGATCTTTTTATGCCGTTTTTCTAACTCATTCGGCTTAAGCTCATCAACTATTTTCGCAGCCTCTGTGCCGGGCCGGGAAGAATATTTAAAGATATAGGCGGCATTAAACCTGGCCTTTTTAACCAAAGCGCAGGTTTCCTTAAACTCTTCATCTGTTTCAGTAGGAAACCCCACGATGATATCCGTAGTTAACCGCCCACCTTTAACAATTTTACGATAAGAATCGATTAATGCCAAGTAATCTTTTGCTGCGTATCCCCGATTCATCAACTTCAGGATCCTGTCTGAACCTGACTGCAGAGGCAGATGTAACCGTTTAGCTAATTTGCCTAAATCCCGGATGGCTTTAAAAAAATCAATGCTTGCATCCTTAGGATTAGAGGTAAAAAAATCAACCTCTTTTAACCCACTCAGCGCGTTAACCTGGCAAAGCAACTTAGCGAAATCAACCTGATTATCCTGATAGGCATTGACATTCTGGCCCAAAAGAGTCACCTTGGTTATCCCATGCGTGATCGCTTCCCAGATTTCGGTTAATATATCTTTGTGCTTACGATGCCGTAAAGGGCCGCGCACATAAGGCACAACACAATAAGAACAGAAATTAGAACAACCTTCGGATATAACTACATAAGCATGCTCCTTATCCTGATAGAAACCCATATGATAAATTTCCTCTGGCCGAATACTGCTGTCTGTCTCCCAAAGCTTCCGCTCAAATAACAGGGGATTGTCCCCGGACGGGGACTGTCCCCGTAAAACTTTCTCGATAATTACAGGAATCTTATCAATATCCTGCGGTCCGACCACAAAACTAATATTTGCATCGCGCGCAAAAGCCTGCTCTTTATAATTCTGCGCCATACACCCCACCAAACCAATAATCTTAGAACCTTTATAACTGCCAACCAGGCTCCAGACCCTGTCTTCAGCGTGTTTACGCACCGAACAAGTATTAAAAATAATTATATCGGCACCCTGATCAGTAGCGCTAATCCTGTAGCCGGCTTTCTGCAGTAAGCCGCAGATCACCTCCGAATCCCTGACATTCATTTGACAGCCATATGTCCGAACAAAAACTTTTTTACGCATCCTACCTTCCCCCAAACAGTTACGGAAACGCCTTCATCGTGTTCAAAAGTGTTCAATCCACTGAATAAACGCGACTGCGAATTTCTATATCTCCTTACTATTATTAAAGTTGGATAAAAATTATGCCTTAGTCAAATAAATGTATTATTTTCTACTTTCATCGCCTTTTCCGTTCAGTTAAGTGTCTAAAACTGTCTATTTAATTCCTCCACTTAATTATATTCTCAATATCTAAAGTGGTAAAAACAGGATAGCCCCTATAATCACGTTTTGGCTTAATCCAGTCTTTCTTAATCCAATAATATAAAGTGCCGCGAGAAACCGCTAAAATTCTTGCTGTTTGAGTCATGTTATAGCGCTTAATCGATCTCTTTATTATTCGCTTGAATATTTCTTTATCGTATTTTTTAATCTGAGCATCTATTTTTTCTTCTTTTTCCGCCTTTTTATCTTTTAATCGCTCTAAAGTTCGCAAATCCACTCTCAGAAGTATTTCAAAAAATTGTACTAACCTCTGTTTTTCTTCTTCATTTTAAAAAATCTTTCATACCGCTCCTCCATCTTGTTAAGGAAATAAAAATAAACTTATCTGAAGCAGTTCTAATTATTCCTATTGATCAAATTCACAACCAGAGTAACGATAACGTCGCGCTCGCTGGGCTTACTTTCAGCAGTCATTAAAGTCAAGGCGACTAAAGCATTATCAGCAATACGCTTTGAGCCGTCTTCTTTATACAAGATACCATTTTTATCTAAAAACCATAAAAATATTGAAGCAGCGATCCGCTTATTGCCATCAACAAACGAATGATTTTTGACAATAAAGTAAAGGAGATTCGCTGCTTTTTGCTCAATGCTGGGGTATAAATCCTTTCCGTCAAATGTTTGATAAATCGAAGTTGTAGAGCTCTTAAAGGATCTATCCCTCTCTACCCCAAAAAGTCCTGAACCGCCAAATTTCTTCTTAAGCTCATTCACAGCTTCTATCGCAGACTCATAGCTTAAAACAAATCTTTCCTCTTTTGAAGTTTGGCTTATCTTAAGCCGCTTATAATCATAGTCGTCTAATAATCCAAGCGCGTAATTATAATCACTGATAACTTCAAGCAATCCCATGGCCTCTTTATATTCAAGCTGTTTACGGTCCTTCATGCTGCCAATAAGCTTTACTGCCCGTTGCAAGGCCCGAAGTTTTAGAGTTTGCTCCTTTAAGCGCTTTTCATTCAATGTGTAGCCATCAATAAGATGCCTTCTTAGTAGATTCGTAGCCCAAATACGGAACCGTGTGCCGTTCTGGGATTTTATACGATACCCAACTGAAATAATTACATCAAGATTATAGAAATTTGTCTCATA
>JAUYDL010000015.1 GCA_030691865.1 Candidatus Omnitrophota bacterium
AAACTATGACTTTTTTGACTGGTTAAGTTTAAACGGTATTTATGAACGGACCAATGATTATTCTTTAGGCTATGATAATTTCCCACGTAACGTCTTAAGAAACGATACCACCTTGGGCGGTATTTATTATCAAAATGATAATGCTTATCGTTATGTCAATCCGTTTCTCTATGACCAGAAGAATTTTCCTCAAGCGCCTTATGAGTTTTATAATATTTTCAAAATGGGTTTAAGGGTTTCTCCTCTAGAAAATATGGATGTATACTTAGATTATACGCGTAACGAATTCCAAGTAGCAAGTTTAAACTCAGATAATATGAACCACGTGGGCCTTGAGATAACTTATATGCCTACTCCAAAATTTGGTATGTTGTTTAAATATATATACTCACGTTGCCAGGATGTTGACCGGTTAGTAGCTGGGATCACAGAGCCTGTAGGCCACCATAACTTTCATGCTGAATTCAGGTATCTTCCTTCCAAAGATGACGAAATTATTCTTCAATACGGAGAAGGCAACTCTAGCGCCATAGGTAATATGACTTTAGATCCTTATGGCGGCAGCATGCTTACTTTAGATACACAGCATATCATCCGCGCTTATTACCGCCGCAGATTCTAGCCTTTGCATTTAAAAACGCTGCTTGCAAAACCCGCTATTTTAAGTTAAAATAATTAATCATTTCTCAAAGCCCCCTCGCAGTCAAGTGACTGCTCGGGGTCAATTTTCAAATAGTAAATAGCGGAAAATTGAGGGCCATTAGCTCAGCTGGTAGAGCAGGACACTCTTAATGTCAAGGTCGTAGGTCCGACTCCTACATGGCTCATTTTATTTATCCTACCTAAAACCTAGTGAAAAACTACGAAGTACTAGAACATACCGCAGATATCGGCATCAGGGTTAAATCTTCGTCTCTGGAGGGTTTATTCAGGAACGCAGGGCTTGCCATAACTGATATTTCCACAGAGAAACAAAAAACTCAATATCCGGAAAAACATAAAATCGTAATTACACAAAAAGCAGATAACGTAGAAGAACTTTTCGTTAACTGGCTCAATGAGTTATTGTCGGTATCCTCCGCAGAGGCATTAATCTTTGAAGATATCAAAATAAGTCAGATTACGGAGAATTTCGTCGACGCGATTGCCATAGGCAGCGATATGAGGAATTATAAGACCAATGTTGAGATTAAGGCGGCAACTTATCATCAGCTTAAAGTTCAGAAATCCGGCTCACTCTGGCAGGCAGAGGTGATTTTTGATGTCTAAAGAAAAAAATGTCCGATAATATTCAATTAGAAAAAATTGACGATTACCGCTGGCGTATCCCTAAAAGCTATAAACCGGGGATGCGGGTGCCCGGATTAATTTATGCCGACGAAAAATTATTAAAGAGTATCTATCAGGATAGGGCTTTAGAGCAGGTGGCTAATGTTGCTTTTCTGCCGGGGATTGTGAATAATTCTTTGGCCATGCCTGATATCCACTGGGGTTATGGATTCCCAATCGGAGGGGTAGCGGCTACGGATATCGAAGAGGGCGGGGTTATCTCACCCGGAGGAGTTGGTTTTGATATCAACTGCGGCGTGAGGATGTTGAGGACTGATTTAAAATATGATGATATAAAAGATAAACTTAAGGATTTAGTTTACGCTTTATTTTCTAATGTTCCTTCCGGGGTTGGTTCAAAAGGCGATATCCGCGTAAGTGCAAAAGAAGAGAGGCAAATTCTGGTTAAGGGCGCGAAGTGGGCAGTTGAGAACGGCTTTGGCTGTCAAGATGATTTAGAATGCACAGAAGAATTCGGGGCGGTTCAAGGCGCTGATCCCGAGGCGGTCTCTGAAAGGGCTTATGAAAGAGGCAAGGCGCAATCCGGAACTTTAGGCTCAGGAAATCACTTCTTGGAAATTCAGGTCATCGATCAACTTTATGATTCCCGGCTTTGCGATGAATTCGGCCTTGATTTGGGCCAGATAACCCTAATGATCCATTCCGGCTCGCGCGGGTTTGGCTATCAGATTTGCGAGGATTATGTAAAAAATATGGTGCATTGTTTGCAGAAATATAATATCAATGTTCCTGACCGCCAGCTTGCCTGCGCGCCTGTAAATTCTACGGAAGGGAAACTTTATTTAGGCGCAATGCGCTGCGCGGCAAATTATGCTTGGGCAAACCGTCAATGCCTGATGTATCTGGCGCGTCAGAGTTTTGAAAAAGTGCTCGGCTCGTCTTGGCAGAAGCTGGGGATGCATTTAATTTATGATGTCACCCATAACATCGCAAAAATAGAAAAGTATACTATAGACGGAAAAGAAAAAAATTTATGCGTGCATAGGAAAGGTGCGACGCGCGCTTTTGGCCCGGATCATCCTGCGCTGCCTGAGAGGTATAAAAAAACAGGCCAGCCGGTAATTATTCCCGGTGATATGGGTAGGAATTCATATCTGTTGGTTGGAACAAAAAAAGCGGAAGAAGAGACCTTTGGCTCGACTTGTCACGGCGCAGGCAGGGTTAAATCCCGCACAGCTTCCACTCGCACTACTAATTTGAATACATTGTTGAAAGAATTAGAATCTAAAGGTATAATAGTCAAAGCTTCCGGCCGCAACACCCTCGTAGAAGAGGCACCGTCGGCCTATAAAGATGTGAATGATGTGGTAAATGTTGTGCACAACGCCGGTATCTCAAAGCGCGTCTGTAGGATGCGGCCGCTAGGCGTAATTAAAGGTTGAAATGCTAGATATAAAATTTATAAGAGAAAATCAGGATTTAGTAAAGAAGGCAATTAAGAACCGCGCCTTAAAAATTGATATCGATGGTATCATTAAAATCGATGATGCGCGCCGCAAGGCATTAAGTGAGTTCGAAGAGTTAGCCGCAAAGCGTAATAAAGCTAATGACCAGATAGGTGTCCTGCTTAAAGAGAAGAAAGACGCCAAGGCCAAAATTTCTTCGATGAAAGAAATCTCCAGGCGTATCGGGGAGCTGGAAGTTCAATTAAAAGAGCAGGAAGCAGAATTAAATAAGCTGCTTTTGAATATTCCTAATGTGCCGCATGCTTCTTTACCGGTGGGGGATGTTTCTGCAAATAAAATTGTGCGCAGCTGGGGAGAAGAGAAAAAGTTTAATTTTAAACCCCTTAATCATATCGAGATTTGCCAGAATCTGGATATTGTAGATTTTAACCGGGCAACTAAGATTACAGGTTCAAATTTCGTCCTTTTTAAGGGCTGGGGGGCAAAATTAGAGCGCGCGCTGATCAATTTCATGCTGGACCTGCATACTAATAAACATGGTTATACTGAGATTTTCCCGCCTTTTCTGGTTAACCGCGCCTCCATGCTGTGCACCGGGCAACTTCCCAAATTGGAAGAGGATATGTATAAATTAAAAGATGACGATCTTTTTCTTATCCCTACCGCAGAAGTTCCGGTAACCAATATGTTTCGTGATGAGATATTAGAAGAGGATAAGCTTCCAATTTATTATACTGCTTATACGGCATGCTTTAGAAGAGAGGCGGGCTCTTATGGCAAAGATACTAAAGGTTTAATCCGCGTGCATGAATTTGATAAGGTGGAGATGGTGAAATTTGTCCACCCTGATATCTCCTATGATGAACTGGAGAAACTGGTGCGTGATGCTGAAGAGGTTTTGCAGTTATTGGGCCTGCCTTACCGGGTGGTGATGCTGGCCACCCAGGATTTAAGTTTTGCCGCCAGCAAGTGCTATGACCTGGAGGCTTATGCTGCCGGTATTGATAAGTGGCTGGAGGTCTCCAGCTGTAGTAACTTTGAAAGTTTTCAGTCCCGTCGGGCAAATATAAGATTTCGTCGCAAAGAAGGGAAAAAGGTTGAATTTGTGCATACCTTAAACGGTTCCGGTATTGCTTTAGCCCGTACCGTGGTAGCAATATTGGAAAATTACCAACAGGAGGACGGCTCGGTTTTAATTCCTAAAGCCCTGCAGCCGTATTTAAATGGCCAAGAAAGAATTTCCTGAGAAGCAAGCGCCGAAAGGCAAGGAAAATCCTACGCATAATAATTTTGCCGGTCTTTCCGGTGATTTCTCCAGCAAGATCTCCGGGTTATCCAGTAAACTCTTCGGGATAATTAAATTTATCCTGGCGATTATTATTTTGCCCCTGGTTTATTCATCGGTGGTATCTTTTATTAATGAATTTACCCAGATTGATAAGGGTTTACAGCAGATCTTTTATAATGGCATAATCAGTTTTTTGGCAATCTATCTATTTATTTGGGAACCGGCGGTAATTTATAATAAAGGACATAAGCTGTTGGAAATTATGTTTAGTTTCTTTAAACCAATGGTTAATGTCGCGCCTTTTCTTTTGCCGGTATATACGATTTTGTTTTTTATTATTTACGGCTTATTGGCATTGGGCGTTAAGTCAGATTGGTTGATTGAATATACGCTTTTTTTGGTTGGTTTTAGCAGTATCCTGCATTTGGTTTTTTCCGCCAAGAGTATCCGCTCGAAAAAAGGAGATTTTCTAAAAGCAAATTACATTTTTGGGTTTTCGTTTATTTTTATCTTAAACCTTGCCTTGCTGGCTTTAGGGTTTAGTTTAGTTTTTAAAGAGTTTTCATTTGTCAATTTCTGCAATATCTCCTTTACTATATTTAGGAATATATTTCTTGCTGTTTTTAAGCAGCTTTTTTGTTTTGATTCTTTGGTGGGGTGGCTCTAGTGGTTGTCCCGTCCAGCTATTAAAATAATGACGGGACGGCAGTCTTGCTAAGTTAACTTTGATATTTCATGGTAGGGTTCGGGAGTGGTTGCAACCGGCCTGTCTTGAAAACAGGTGTACCGCAAGGTACCGTGGGTTCGAATCCCACCCCTACCGCCAATACTTATAACGTTATGGCGCGAGTTAAATTTCCCGAAAGAGAACAGCATTATTTTCTTGATTCTGTCAAAGTGTTTACGCTATTCTTGATAAAAATGGTTATTATCCCTGTGTGACCGGCAGGCGTGTTTATGTGCATATGAAGAATGAAATCGCAAAATATTTTCAAGAAGTAGGCACGCATAATAACAAACATCTGTACAAATATCGAAAATTTGTTGACCATATGGTTTTATCAGGAAGATAGATATTTTGAGAATTTATAGATGGAAGGATGGGAGAGTGGTTGAATCCAGACGCCTCGAAAGTGTCCAGGCCGCAAGGTCTCGCAGGTTCGAATCCTGCTCCTTCCGTAAATTTGCTTACTTTAAAGTTAATCAAATTTAGGTCGAGCGCAGAGAGGATTAGAGTCGATTTGAAAAAAAATATATATAATTTTCCTTGGTTTGTATATATTTTAGAGTGTCAGGATAAAACTTTATATGTAGGCGTAACATTAGATATTTTAAAGCGCCTTAAAGAACACAACACTACTAGTATATGCAAATATACTAGGATTCGTAAGCCGTTAAAATTAATGTACCAGGAAGAATGTTTAGATCATCACGTTGCTAGATGTAGAGAGTCAGAGATTAAGAATCTTAGTAGGGAAAAGAAGTTAGAGTTGATCGAGAAATCTCTTAGTGTTGGCTAAATTTTCTGAATAAAATAGAACAAAATTTTGGAGGGGTCGCGTAGTGGTCGAGCGCGCGTGTTTGGAAAACACGTAATCCGAAAGGGTTCCAGGGTTCGAATCCCTGCCTCTCCG
>JAUYDL010000034.1 GCA_030691865.1 Candidatus Omnitrophota bacterium
TGGACGGACATTTGGCATTTAATGAGCCTCCTTTTTATTCCAGATTCGATAGCCGGATGCAGGAGGTAGAGGTCAATCAGAGCACGATTGCCGCCAATGAATCTGATTATCCGGGTATCCGCGATAATCCTTACGCTTATACCATGGGTATGGCTGATATTTTTGAAGGCAGGCATCTTTTCTTCTTTGCCAATAAAGAAAAGAAAGCAGCGATTGTGCAGGCTGCCTTGGCCGGTCCGGTAACCGAAGATGCTCCTGCTTCGCTATTACAGAGGCATGCCAATATTACCGTTGTGCTTGATGATGGAGCAGCCAGTTTATTACAGATTGAACATAACAGGGCAAGACTAGAGAACATTCATATTGGGAAAGGCTTAAGCGATATAAATGATAAGGCGATGAGGGACACGAAGGTCATTGCCATCGATTGGGGTGGGACGATAATCCCTATGGTTTTTCTTTCAAATATCCGGCTTACTGAAGAGCTGCACGGTATTCTCGCGACTATGCAGTTTTTACTCTTTGTTAACCCTGAGTTAAGAATTGTTTTTATTTCTTCTTCTGGAGTTCCTCTGGGAGAAGTATTAACGGGCTATCCTGAACTTGTTGAATTAAAAAAAGAATTTGAGCTTGGAAAGCGGTTAGTAGTTTTGGAAAGACAAGATGATAAGGCCGCGGCAGTAAATAACTTCTTAAAAGAAAATAACCTGCCTGACGATGTTTCGCTAGTTGCTATCGGAGATTCAGATTCGGATAGAGAAATGGCTGTTTCCCGAGGCGTTTTTATAAAAGTAGTTCCGTACGATAAGCCCGGAGCACCACATGCCCTGGATGTACTGTGTATGATTTTAGACCACCAGGCGAGCGCATATGCCGCGCCGCAAGCCGAAGATAAAACAGGGATAGTTCCTGAGCCGTCCCGTCTATCCTCTAACGTAAGTACCCATAAGAAATATATAGGGGTTTTAATAGTCTTATTCTCTGCTCTATTAATAGCTTTTAAACCGTTTTGCGCCAAGGCGCTCTATGCCGCTGGCGTCGGGTCCTTTATTTTGCAAGGGAATTATTATCTCTATGCTTTTATTGTTTTGGCTATTTATAAAATAATAGTTTTTGCCGTTAAAAAGAAAACTTACGCAAAATCTGTTCCCGGGCAGGATGAAGGTAAAAAGCCCGTGCTATTTTCTGAATTACGGCACCTTGATAAAGGAAAGTTGTCAATCATAGCTTTAGGTATACTCTTTGGCCAGGTGATCGCCTCTCCTTTTGATTATTTGTCGTTGACACTCAATTCTCCTTTGATCACCGAGATCATCGTAAAGAGTTCCCCTGTTTTCCTGGCGTTCTTGGCCGCGGCCTGGCTTAAAGAGAAGGTAACGCTTAGGAAAATGGCAGGGATATTGATTACTATCGCAGGCGTAGCAGCAACTGCTCTTGTCTTGAAGGCCGGCGGGGCTATTAGTTTCTTAGGCGTAATATTTGCTCTTCTCTCATCCTTAGCTTATGCCTCTTCCGAAATCACAAAGAAGAAAACCAGGGGTTTCATAGATGCGCCTAATCTGCTTTTCTGGGCTTATTTGATTGCTCTTCCGGCAATGGTTTTGTTTGCATATTTATTTGACGGCGGTTTTACGCTGTTTTTGAATTTTCCCATTATCGGCATTACCGGCATAAGTGTGGTTACGTTATTGTTGAGCTATTTCGCCCTGGATTATCTGGAAACCTCTGTTTCCAGGAGTATCCTTAATACCTCTCCGATATTCGTATTGCTGATATCTATTATTATGGGAGACCAGGCATTCTCCGGAGCCCTTCCAATACTTATTTCACTCCTGGGAGCATTGCTGGTATTCGCAGGTACTATTATTATTTTAGGCGGAAACAGAAAAAAGGTGAAAGTTGATGTAGTTGATCCCGTCGCGCCGCAAGCTTGGTTTGGGCTTGGTATGTTTGCTGTTGCGTTTCCAGCTACAGGTTTGTTCGGTCATATCCTCAATCCTTCTTGGTTATTAACACCGCAGTCGGCATTCAGTTATTTTATGCTGATTTGTTGCGCGGGCGCGGTTTTGTTGGCAGTCACAATTTTTCTATTGCTTACTTATTTGAGGCTCAATACCTGGCGCAGTAATCCTGAAGAAACGATGCGTATGGCGGTTGAGCGCGAAAGACATTGTCGCAGAGGCACGGAGAGAGGTGTGCCTATAAACTATAAGTATAAGCCTGAACATGGAAAAGAAATGGACCAGTATTATGTTAAATGGATAGTAGTCGTAGGTACTATTTGGTTGATTCTTAGCGCATCTTTTGTTTATCTTCTCTGGCAGGTTACCCAGATTCCCATGTTAGAAACTTTAATCACGTCTTTAACTATGCCAGGTTTACGGCCGGAGATGATGGCGATTGGGTTAGGACTGGGGCTCCTGCTGCCGATGATGATGAGAGGAAGGCGAGATGGGGTTAAAAATGACCCTGCCGCGCCGCATCGGAAAATAGGAATCATAAATAAATCAAATCGGTCTTTAAAAATTGTTATTAAAAACCTTCTTAAAAGCCGACTGTTAGCAAAGGTTTTTATTAGATATTGGCTGGCGCATAGGGCGGTAGTCAATCCCGAATCGAAAGTAAGCAGGGAATTCACAGTAGCTTATGGCGGCGCAGAAGCAGATATTTCCTGTTTGTATTTGGCCACCAATTTTACTAAGGCATATTTCATTAAGGAAAATGAAATATGCCTTGAGCGATTAAGCCAAAAGATTGCGGAGTGGGAGCGAGTAGCTAAAGGTAGCCAGTATTTCAAACATAAATATAGTAAAGGTTTTAGTAAAACCCTTGACTATAAACCAGATGAGGCTGAATTTTTGATTATTCAGGAATTAAAGGCTATGGGCGTCAGGAAAGAGGCTATCGGTAAACCTTATCAAGACGCAAAAGGCAGAGTAATATTAACCTTCAGGCTGCCGGGGGATGCGCAGGAAAAAGAAATTATATTTGTAAAACATAATCTTTTGCTTCGGGATGCTGAGTTGAATGAGGAATTAAACGGCAAGTTAGATGTTTATTATCAAAAGGCGTCAGAGGATCTTCCTTATTATTATAACAAATATTTAGGTTATGTTTCGGGGTGGTTGAAGCCGGGCGGTTTTATGATATTAGATGACTATGGTTTTCAGAATATTCGTTTTAGTCTGGCACAGCTCCTGGAGGATAGATTTACACCGATAACGGTAAAAGGGGTAAAAAGGTTATTTGATAAAATCCTACAATCCGGAGTCTCAGCCTATAGTCTGAGCATGTCTTTGTGGCAGAAAAACCGTACCCCCGAATCTCAAGAGGAAATTATCGCTGATCCACGGAAACTATCAGTTTCCGAAAGGGCGCAGATGATAAAAGAAGCGGCTCGCGAAGTCGGACTCGATACACTGCGCGTTATCTTCTGTGGTAGCGCTGCTAGGGAAATAGCTACTTTTAGGGATATTGATATATGGGTCATCTATACACCTGGCCCGCAAGGAGGGATACCTATAGAAGTGCAAGACAAGGCCACTGATTTAGCAACACTTTTAAGAAAGAGCTGGCCAGGAATTGGAGAGATTGAAGTGACCGTGCCTTGTCCAATGGATGTTGAGATTGAGACTAATGGTTTACCCCGGATTGAAAATAGGTTACTGGGAAAATATGTTAAGTCAGGCAGATCAGGGTATGTAGTTTTATTTTCTGGGAAACAAGACTACGGAGATAAAACAGATACGCCTTCATCTAGGCCTCAAGGTTGTACTGGCTGGGGAACAAAGAAGCAGATAGAGCGTAGGATTCAGCAGGCCCAAGCTCAAGGCAGAGTAAGCGAGCCTGTCTTAAGGGATGAATTGTTAAGAGCCCAGGAAACGATAAATCCTTATCTGGAATTCTTAAGCAGAAAAGGTATTCTAAGAGGGCCTCCATTAGTATCTGAAATAAGAACAATCTCGACGAATACAATTACCTTCGGTGCATATATCCTCCAAAAAGATTCTCGATTCATTCTCTACATTGAAAGCTCCTATCTGAAAGTAAGATCCATAGAAAGAATCCTTATCCATGAACTTGCTGAAAATAAAGGCCTTTCTCATAAACAGGCGCAGGCATTAGAAAGCCAGCTGCAGGTTTTTGTTGTGCTCAGGGAGATGTATTCTTGGGCTTTAGAAGATTTAAGGAAAATGATACCGGGATATCAAAGGTTAAATTATTTAAAACTTTACCACAGTGGATTAAGTTTTAAACGGCATAAAGAGATAAGGGCTTTTATAATCGAGCGCTTGGGTGATGATTATCGCACACTGCAGAATGCGCTTGTATTGTTAAGCTGTTTATGGATGGTAATTTCCGGCCTAAAGCGCTTGGAGCAATCCGGTGTAACAGGATTGAGGGCTTATATCCAGAGAAAAGAAGAGGCGGTTAAAAGAGTAATTGCTTGGCACTTAGATTTGTCTTCGGAAACACTGGTAGCTTATTTGGCAGGGGATGCGGCAGTTGTAAAGATAGTCACAGAGCGCCTGAGAGATTTTCCGATTACTCCGGAAAGACTAAGAGTTATCTTTACCGAAGAGTTATCGTGTAGGCATAAAAAAGGAGAGCACAACCTTATTACTTATTTTCAGCAAGGTAATGAAGTAGAACCGGATAAAATTATTTTAGCGATTCGCAGATTTTATGCCTCAAAGAGATTTTTAGACAGGTATGCTTTACAGGTAGGAATTATAAAAGAAGATTCAGTTGTTCTTTCTCTGCCAGGCCGTGATTCGACCCAGGATGCGGCCCAGGAGCTACAGCCTCCGATTTGGAGTGATGAAGATTTAACCGCTTTAGAAAATATACAGACAATACAAGGAATATTGCGTTCTTTGATTACATCGTCACTGAGAGAGTTAAGAACGTCGCTGGATAGCCTGGCGAATGCCTTGAGCCGGTATTCATATGCGCAATATCAAAATTTAGCTCAGGAAGTTGATTTGGCCGATATCCGTTTGATCTTTACCAGCCAGGCGGATATTAATCAGGAAAGATTAGAGAGACTGGAAATATTAGTTGCTAAAACTAAAACACTTGCTAAGACCTTATCCAATCCCTACTTTTTAAATCATCCGGCAGTGGAAGCTAATTATCGGCTGGCATTTCTGCGCAAGGTATTAACGGCTTTAAGATACCTGCAGAGCAAAGGCCCGCAGGTTTTAAATAACTATCTAAAGAAAAAGTCTGTTCAAGAAGGGAATAAATCCAGTCAAGAGTTAGTTAAGGCGATGGGGGTAAGAGGTATGGATGCTTTAAGCTGGTTGATTGAACATGAAGTAAACCATTTAAAGGTCCAAAGGCTGGTGGGGTTATTGGGACTGATGAGAGATTACCGGCCGGGGCCATTTGTGATCGTAGTTGAGCTTGCGGATCCCGCGGATATATTAGGCAAAGCTGCAAGAGGCGATTATCGAGTGGCCAATGTTTTTAATCTTACGGCTCAGAAACGCGCAGCGTTAATTGCGCAATTTAAGGAGAGGAATTTAGACATAATATTTGTTTCCGCTAAACTACGAAATGAAATATCTGTTTCTTTAAAAGATGCGGAGTTTGTGCTCTTTGTAGAAAAGTCCAGAAACTGGAAGATCTCTTTACATAAGGCAGGGGCTGAGGGTAAGTCGGGAATTTCAGGGGTAGATCAGGAGCCGGAACAGTTGCCTCTTTTTGGCTCCAATCTTTCAGTGGTTTTGCCGCAGTCCGAAGCCAAAGCCGACCCCGCCACGCCGCCAGATTTTCAATCTGGCGAAGGACGAACCGCCTCCCAATCTAATATTAAATTCGACATTCCTCGCCGGTGGAAGGTAACACCAGGGGAATATCTGCCAATTTCTATAGCGCGGAAAGTTATCCGTGAGTTATTTATTCGCAATAACGGACAATTTATGGTGGATACTTTAGCAAAAATATTAGGGGATAGAATTAGGCAAGATAGAATCAGTGGTCAGGTTAAGATAGAGTATAGACAAGAAGCTGGTCTAGAAGGCGTTTTCAAGGTGGAGTTTACTTCACCAGATAAAGAACCGGTTATTTTTGGATTAATAGTTGGTAAGCGTGACAGCGATAACTCAAAAGTCAGGGAAGATTATGAGACTATTTCTTATTTTTATAACGTAGACCCACGCTATATCGTTAAACCTTATATGTATGATCAAGGAGCCTTTCGCTATAAGGATAGAGAAGGTAACTTGTCTATGTTTACCGTAGCGTGGATGGAGGGGTATGACGAGGTTAATTTTGTTCTGCCTGCTTTTGGCCGTGCCCGTGGGTTAATTGCGCTTGGACAAAGAACGATGGGCGTTGTTTTGAATATCAGAGGCAAACAGTTGCAGAGTGTAGGTAGTATAAAGATTGAGGAATGGATTAAAAGAGAAATCGTAAAGATTATCACTCTATACTTTAATCCGGAAAAGGGAGAGATGCTTGCTGATATAAATTTTAATGGAGGAGATTTTATTGTTTCTTTAGCTAAAAGGCATATTGTCTTATGCACCAGCCGGGGTAAGCATAACTTTTCTAGTATAAATATCCCTGGAGTTACTCAGAGACAGGTAAATATTGCTTATTTCATCGATTATCTGATGAACGTAAAGACGTTAAGTCTGGGTGCAGTAAATATCGCACTTGTAGATTTTAACATTGCAGAAAGCCGCATCTTTTCGGAAGACAAAGTAAGAGAAGGCATAAGGGCAGCACTGATAGAAAAGCTGGGTGAGGAGGAAGGTTTACGCCAATTTAAAAGTTGGTTTTTAATTTATGGGGCTCTCAAGAGTATTCTTAGTGAAGGGCAAGCCGGCCAACTCACCGCCGCGGCGCAGACCCAGCAGCAGAACTGTCTTGATCGATATCTGCGGGAACAGGGTAAAACGTATCTAGTAGAGAAACTTATTCGCGAATTAGGAGTACAGAATATAGAAATATTTCCAGGTAGTAATACCCCAGCTTATAGGATTGCCAGGGTAAATGAAATTTTAAAGACAGGGGCAGAAGATATTTTCCTTGAAGAATCAATTATCGAGCAAAAAATAGGCGGCCAGATTTATCGTATTTATCATGTAAGCGAGGAAGGAACTATTGCCTTAACGAGCATTACTGATGATCAATATGCCTGGGTGGCCGGGAATAAATTTAAAAAAATTGATGTGGGGAATATTTTAAAAGGATTTTTAAATCGTCTTTTCCACATTGTTTTACCCTTAAGTATTCTTTTGGTTAGTGCTTATGTTTTAATTCTTCCTTCTATCTCTGGGTTGGGAATACTAGCTTCTATAGCGGTTATATCTATGGAGGCTCTGGGGGTTTTAATCGGGTTATTTTATTTTGTAGAAAATTTAAGGAGAATTTTTGAGCATAAACCAGTTAGATTTTTCCTGGGAGCAGGTAGAGAAATTAAAAAATTAACTGTTCGAAAAAGATTGGCTTTGACCCGGTTAGCCGACGAAGCTTATGTGAGGCAGGAAAAGAAGATTCAGCCTAGTCTCGGTTCTACTTTTAGAAAGATTTTTAGCTTAAGAAGGGGGTGGGCCCTTGTGGCGACTGGGGCCTTGATAACGTTTAGTTTTTCAGACTTAAATACTTGGTTTATTTTAGCTGGGGCATTATTTGTTGTTTTTGCGCTTTATTTGGTTTTGGTAATCTATAATTTTTTCTATTCGGACATAGATCACTATAAATTCCGCAGTGAATTTGTTAGGCAATATCTAGAAGATGAAGGATTACAGAAGAGCTTAGCAGGCAAGATTGCGCGGATTGAACCAGGATTTAAGTTTTTACGTCCGATTAGGGGTTTATGGAATGACTTTACCTTAAGATTTCCTGTGTTTGCCGGCATTGCTATCCTTATTTTAGGAAAGGTACAGATAGTTTTCTGGGGCTATATGGTTGGCTCGGCAGTCATTCCTTTGATTAGGATAGATATTGTTAATTTTACGTTAATTGATATATTGTCGATACTTTTTAAACTTATAAGATGGGAATGGGGCATTACCTTCGGCCTGCAATTGATGGATAAATTTAATAATTTAGGTTTTGTTCTAACTTTAGGGGATATTATCAGGTTGAGTATAATTGCTTTAGGATTAGGAATACTATCCCTGCCGCATCAACTTAAGGCATTTCATAAAATTATTATCTATAATTTTATGAAATGCTGGGCTAATCTAATGCAGATCTGGATTATTATTGCTATAATAGGAGGGATTGGTTTTGGGAGCTTAATATCAAATAATGTGAAGCAGGCAGCCGGAATTAATTTTCCTCAAGCGATTCATAGTTCTCTTGGCGGCAGGAAAAATGTGGAAATGTGGAATAAAGCCAATTTTCTTTATCAGCAAATGAAATTTAATCCCGCTTCAACTTTGCAAATGGAAATTGGCCAGGAAGAATTGGAATTCCTATTGGAAGAATTTAAGGCAGGAGAAGGTATCGAAATCGAAAGGCCGGATGCCCCGGAGGTTAGGCAGTTTTGTATTTTTCTTTTGGGCCAGAAGGACAGCCCTCGGGCCAGGGAAATCCTTAATCTGGCCCTAAACGATGTAAATAGCGATGTGCGAACAATGGCAATAGTTTCTTTGAGTAGAAATAACGATAAGAAAGCAGTACCTTTACTTAATAATGTTTCATTTAGCCAGGGAGGGTGGGCTCAGCAGTCGGCAATTCTTAGTTTGGCGGGTGCAGAGTTTCCGGAGGCAACGAATTTTCTGTTGAAGGGATTAGGGGATGATTTACATTCGGATATCCGCTATGCTGCGGCTGGGGCTTTGGCGGATAGAATAAGCCTGCCCGACGTAGAAAAAGCTTTTATACATTCTTTAAAATTTGATTCTGATCCTATGGTCCGGCAGCAGGTGGCTTTTAATTTAGCGGGTACTGATAATTTACAGATAAGGGATGCTTTGGTGTCTGCTCTGGCTGATCCTAGTCCGCTGGTAAAACAGGCGGCTATCCTATCCGTGGCTCCTCAGGCGGATCTAAAGATAATGGAGGAGATAAAACCGTTTTTATCTGATTCTGATTTAGGTGTTCGTCAAGCCGCGATATTATCCTTAGGTTCAAGATTGGATGATTTCCCTCAGAATTTAAATCTTCTTATGCCGCAATTAGTTGATCCGGATTTACAGATTCGTTCTGCTGTCGTCTCAGCCTTAGGCCTAAGCATAGATAAATTTCCAGAATTAAGGCAGCCATTTTTAGATATTGCTAAAGATATTTTTGAGCCTATTGAGATGCGTCAGGATGCGATGCTCTCTTTATCTATAATTGATGCTCCGGAAGTAAAAGCTCTGTTAGTTAGCAACCTAGATAATGATGATGGGAGGATGCGCCAGATCGCAGTGCTGGGGTTAGGTAATTTTAAAAGCCCTGAAATTCCCGATCTGCTTGGACCTTTAACCCGGGATTCTAACTGGCAGGTCAGGCAAGCTACTGCGATTTCTCTTGGTAATTTTGATCAGCTTCAAACTATAGATTATCTTAAGCCGCTTTTGGATGATAATTATTGGCAGGTTCGGTTAGCAACGGTAGATTCTTTGGGTAATTTCAATAATCCTCAGGTTTTAGATTCTCTTATCCCGAAATTAAATGATCCTGTCTGGCAGGTACGCCAGTCTGCAGTAACTGCTGTGGGTTATTTTGATACCCTAGAAGCAATAAACGCTATTTCTCCCAGCTTAAATGATAGTAGCCTGGAAGTCAGGCGTGCGAGTATTCTTCCTTTAGCTAGTAACCTGGGATCATTCCCTGAATTAAGACAACCGTTGATGGATAGATATCAAGATAGTTTTGAAGATAAATGGATACGTTCTGTAGCCATGGCTTCCCTTCAGAATGCTGAATATACTGTAGAGCCGTATTTGGATGGGATTATACCTTTAGAAAAGAGCGTGGTTATTTTTGTACCCGGGATGGATGATGATTTGGGGCTTAATCCCTCCACGAGCAGGGGGCCGGGTTGGTCAGAGAGCCTCAAATTAAGACAGGATTTTGATCGAGTGGAGTCAATTGGGGCAGCTAAAGTATTTGAATATAGTTGGTCAGGTAATATGCAAAATTATTTCCAGGCACAAGGCGATTTTGTTCCATATTTACAACAGAGTTATGATTTTGCAAAACAATGGGGAGCGGATTCTATAACTATTCCTGCTCATAGTGCAGGTAATGCGTTAAGTTATGAGGCAATAAATATTTTAACGGGGTGGATGGCCAGGGATGGGGAAAATATGAAAATTAATATAGTGGGTATTGGCTCGCCTGCGGCTAGAAGCGACGAAAAGTTTCGCGAAATAACAAGAGAAACAGAAGGTCAGTATAGAAATTTTTGGTCTACTTTTGATCCTATTTCTTGGCCTACTGCATCTAGCCCAAATTCACAAATGATTTGGGGTAATCATGAGAGCTATTTTAATGATTTTGAAGTCAGGCAAGCCGCGCTTTCAATGGCCACAGGAGTAAACGTTCCGCTTAGTTACTCTCGTTTTTCTACCGGCTCTTTTTCTGATCCTTATCTTTCTGGCACTTTTAGTATGCAGCAGACGGTTATTTATTTTTCTCCAGAACTAAAAACCATTGAAACAAATATCGTGACTAATTACGGGACAATTCAACAGCCTCTTTTAGTTTCGGATTATAATCTTTCACCAAATTATCAGTCACCAGATTGGAATTCTTGGAATGGCAGTAGTTTTCAGTCTCTTCCGGAGACTTATTCGTTTCCGAGTAATTATCCATCAAGCAATTTTCCGTCTCTTCCTAGTTCCATGAATAATTGGAATATTCCAACTTTTCATTATGTTGCACCACCAGTTCTTCATTATGTTGCACCACCAGTTTTTAATATGCCAAATTTTAACCCAGGATTTAACAACTGGCCTTAAAAAGGAGAAACAATGAGCTATCTAAGGACAAAGAGGATGAAAATATTAATAGGTTTGATCGTTTTATTTATGTTATTTCACGTCTATAATTTTTTTAAAGTTTGT
Source organism: Candidatus Omnitrophota bacterium (assembly GCA_030691865.1). Classification (GTDB taxonomy): domain Bacteria; phylum Omnitrophota; class Gorgyraeia; order Gygaellales; family Profunditerraquicolaceae; genus UBA6249. The sequence continues at coordinate 11,019 of JAUYDL010000034.1, forward strand.
ATAACCAATATAGGTTTACCTAAAGGGGAAATCGTTTTTTCTTCGGATGTTGATGGCGATAGTGAAATATATACTATGAATATTAATGGCGCGAATCTTATACAATTAACTAAGAATTCAGCTTCGAAAACAAATACTGCTACAGATGATAAGCCTTCTTTCTCTCCGGATGGTAAGAAGATTGTTTTTAGGTCATCTTGTCTCGAAGTACAGAATTATCGAATTATTACTAATAGTAGAGGTAGGGCTATTGGTGAAGCGTTTAGCGGTGGTTCAACGGATATTTATATTATGGATTCAGATGGCGGAAATCAGGAGGCTTTGACTTATCAAGGTTTAAATTCTTATCCTTTCTTTTCGCCCGATGGTAGAAATATTATTTTTACAGCAACAAGAAATAGACAGTTACAAAAAGAAATCATAAATGTTTATGGTAATAACCGAAGGATATTGAATATTAATCCGGGTCACTGCAAATTTTCTTCAGATAGTAAAAAGATATTTGATACATTTCAATGTGATCTTTCCGTAATGAATATAGATGGTTCTGGTCGGACTAGATTGACGAATCTTTTAGCATCCGAAGAGATTAAAACACCCAGAAAACACAACCTGCATATTTATAATTTCGTTTTCACTAATGATGGCAAAAAAATTGCCTTTATTTTAAATGAAGAAAAAGGAGTATCGTGGGGTGAATTTTATAATATAACAAGATTTTATACAATGAATATTGATGGTTTGGATTTAAGGGAGGTTCATAAAATAGATTGTTTATATTTAGATAGTCAGTATATTTCTGAATATCTTGAAAGAGGAAAGTTTTGTGATATTAAGCAACTGCAGTATTCTCCGGATGGCCAGTCGATTATTTTTATTGCCGATCTTACTTATAAAAAAGGAATTTATCTGCTGAACCTACAGGACGGGAGCGTAAAAGAGCTGACTTATAGAAAGAAGATCTGGCGGAGTATACTTGATTTTGTTCTTACCCCAGATGGTAAAAAAATAGTTTTTGTTGCGGATATATATCCTAGGAATTATGTTGTTCATGCTCTGGTTCTTCGCAATATTAAAGCATATATTAATTATTATTTATTTAGGAAATCAACTCCATTTTACGACAACAAATATCTTTGCATTGTGGACCTAGACGGTAAAAATTACCGAAGAATTGCCAAGCTGCCCGAAGGCACTGATCTTGGCCGTGATTTTATACATTGGGGGGAGTGAGAAAATTTTGTTAGGATTTTGTAGACAGATTTTGTAGACAGTGTATGTAACTGAATATTTTTCAATTAGATCTGTAAGAAATATTGTGTTTTGATAAATAAATGGAGTAGTGAAGTAAAAGTATTTCATACATAACTAATTGGACTTAATGAGTTTGCATAAACTGTCTACGGAGCTACGGAGCTTAGCAGAGAAACTTATTAGCGAATTAGGGTTGCAGGATATAAAAATATTTCTAGAATGAAGTGGAAAATATTTTAAAATGATTTTTAAATCGCTTTCTTTATCTATGGTAGTTATTAGAAATAGATATGTCAGAACTTATTGTACTACAAGGAGTTCAGAGAAAACTCTTTCAAGACGAAAAATAATTTTTTCCTTGATTTATTTGGGAAATAGAAGATAATATGTGTAAGTTAGTCTTAGTAACTTAGGGACTAGCCTGCCTGCCGGCAGGCAGGGAGAAAATAATGGATGAGCGCAGGATCAAGCCGAGATGGCAGATTAATCAAGGCGCGGAGTTAACTGTTGAGAATGGGGTTCGCGCCATTCCCTGTGTGGTGGAAGATATAAGCCATGGAGGTATGTGTATTTCTTTAAGAAGAAATTTGTTCGATGATGTTTTTTCAAATTTTAAGTTAGCTTTGTCTGAAGATTTTGAGTTAAACGTTGGTGCGCAGGTGGTTTGGCGCCAGGAGGAGTTCGAAAAAAATATTTACGGTCTTTTATTTAATCGGATTGATAAATCTGCAGAAGATGAGCTAGATCGATATGTCAATAAAAATTTTCACGGCTTGATAGTTAAACATTGGTGGGAAGGGCCTCTAAATGCATGAACGCAGAAAATTACTCAGATGGCAGATAAATAAACGCGCTTTGCTTAAGTTAAGGCAGGACGCAAATGAATTATATTGCCAAATTAAAGATATCAATTGTATTGGAGCGCAAGTTACTTTGCATACAAAATTGCCGCTGGATACTGTGTTTAAGATGAGTTTGCGGCTTGCCGAGAATTATACTATCGAAGCTAAGGTTTGGGCAGCTTGGCATAAGGTGGTTAATGGCAGCAATCATTACGGGCTTTATTTTAGCGATATAAAGGATGCGGATAAAGATAAAATTAATAAATTTATTAGCGTTTTTTATCCTAATGATGATCCAGGAAAGATACTGTGGTTAGAAACTGCTGAGACTAATAAAGTGGAAGGAGGTGAAGATATGAACGATCATCGGATATTCGAGAGATTTAGGAAGGAATTTTCCGCTCGTTTTATAGGTTTAGACGGAAAAGAAAGCCTGGGGCAAACTTTTGATGTGAGCGCTAAGGGCTTGGGGTTATCAACTAATCAGGAATTGGAATCACAGGCTAATCTGGAGATTTGGCTGGATGTTCCTAACAGCACCGACCCGCTGTATACAAGAGGACAGGTTGTTTGGAGCAGGTTAGCAGGAAAAGGAGGTTTCCGCTCAGGCATTGAATTGGAGAGGGCGGATTTGATGGGTATTTCCAGGCTATTACGCGCTTAATTTTAGCTTGAAATTAACCCTGCCTGCAGGCAATAAAAAACTTGACCTGTTGGCTAAAATATGTTAAGTTTTAACATTACGTCACGACTTTATGGCCTATTTTATAGTCTATTCCTAGTGGATAAAATCCCCACGACAAACGAACACTCCGCGCTTATAAGGAATTGCGCGGGTGTGCCCTTCTGGGCAAGGAGTATTAATATGTTGTTTAAGAACGCGCTTTTAGGCAGCTTGGTATTATTTTCAGTATTAGGCTGTTCCGCACAAAAATTAGATTCAAAGCCCACCATTAGTATCTGGCACTGGATGACTGACCGTGACCCCACCTTCCAAGAACTGGCAAAAAAATACGAAACTTTAACCGGAGTAAAAGTA